>CACYSG010000029.1 GCA_902776955.1 uncultured Bacteroidales bacterium
GACAGTACCCGTGGTGATGCTGACTCTCTCGCTACGCTCGTTCGCCAGCATTACCACGGGTTACTCAAATGGCCGCCCTTCGGGCGTCTACCTCGCCCAATCCTGCCAACACACGGGCTACCCGGATGACTGCCCTTCGGGCGTCTACCTCGCCCATTCCTGCCTACACACGGGCTACCCGGATGGTCGCCCTCCGGGCGTCTACCTCGCCCATTCCTGCCTACACACGGGCTACCCGGATGGTCGCCCTCCGGGCGTTTTGCCTAGATATTGAGGTTTATTTCTCGGCCGTTAGGCCGATTTAAACTGTGTCAAGTGGAGTTTTGCAACGGCCTCGTGGCCCCGGCAGTTATCCGGTGTGTGGAAATTCAGTCCTAAGAGGGTCCGATGGTGATAAAATGTCAAAATTGCGGGGCTAAAATTTTTGTTTTATCAATAAAATTGCTATATTTGCGACAAAAATACTATTAACTTTATTAAAACTGAAAGAATATGATGAAACGACTACTTTTTAAACTGTTTACCCTTGCGGCTGTCTTGTCGACGCTGCAGGCGAGTGCCGCCATGTCTAGTGATACGTTCGGCGATCAGGATATTACCAGCAGTCTCCAGATGACTGATGGTGGCGGCGAATCCAATCAGTTCAGTAGTGACATGAATCATACGTTAGGCGCTCTCACCGATGATGCTGAGTATGATTTCCTGTACTGGAATCTCAAGTTTGTCATTACGAGTTCCACCACGGTCATGTGCATCGGACCGGCGACAGCGCCTAACGGAAGCTGGGTAATTCCCAACATTGCCAACGGTTACAGGGTTACCGAAATTGGTAGAGAGGCCTTCCTTGAGTGCTATAATCTCACGGGTATAATCCTGGGAGATTATGTCGAGACGATTGGGTCATATGCTTTCTATGAATGTAGCGCTTTGAAGCAAGTGGATCTTGCCAATGTCCAAACTATTCAGCCTTGTGCCTTCGGTGAATGTGTTGCCCTGAAGTCGGTTAAGCTGCCTTCCAGTCTGACCTACCTTGGCCATTATGCATTTGGATACAGTGGATTAACTTCTGTTTCCATTCCCTCCACGTTGTTGAACTTTGATAGGAACCCGTTCTACAACTGCCCGTGGTTGACCGAAATCAATGTGAGCAGCAACCACCCATACTACTGTTCGGTAGACGGTGTCGTGTTCAGGAAGGACATGACCAGACTGATCATTTATCCCGCCGGCAAGAACAATGCATCTTACATCATTCCCGAGAGTGTGACCTCCCTTGCCTCCCACTCATTCGGATATAGTAAATTGCACCAAGTGACTTTGCCTTCACGGGTGACCCAGGTGCCCTATCTGGGTTTTGGCTACAATGAATCGCTGACCCGTATAACTTGTCTTGCCCAAACGCCACCTACCGTTGAAACCTATGGATTCACGGGGACGAATGATAATGCGGGCATCATCGTCGTCGTGCCCAGGGATTGCAAGAGCAGCTATGAGTCGGCTGACGTTTGGCGGGACTTCCCCACTATCCAGGAGCAGAATTACGACTTTGAGAAGGACGGCATCTATTACAACATCACGGGCGAGAATACCGTCGAGGTGACCTTCAGCAACGATGAGGGTGGCAGTTACAGCGGTACGGTTACCATCCCCGAGACCGTGGAGTATGCCAATAAGGAGTTCACTGTCACGTCTATTGGCTGGACGGCATTCTACAAGTGTCATGACTTGACTCATGTCAACCTGCCCTCGACATTGACCCGTATCGGTGTCTATGCCTTCTATGACTGCTATAACCTGGATAATGTGACGATTCCCAAGAGTGTTACCGAGATTGAAACCTATGCCTTCTGCCTGTGCTCGGGCGAAAATTTCACCGAGGTGGTCATTCCCGAGAATGTCACCTATGTCAACTACGGGGCGTTCTACGGTTGCACCAACCTGGAAAAGGTGACCATCGGTGGCCACGTCAATGTCATGGGCCAGAATGTTTTCTATTCCTGCCCGTCGCTCTCCAAGGTCATCTGCCAAGCCAACACGCCGCCCACAATCCAGAGCACCACCTTCACCTCTAGTCACTACAGCAGCGTGCAGCTGTTCGTGTCCCCGTCGAGTAAGTCGGCCTATCAGGCAGCCAACTATTGGAAGAACTTCACGAACATCTCGACGATGCACTACGACTTTGAGAAGGATGGTGTCTTCTACAACATCCTCAGCATCAATCCCCCAACGGTCACGGTGACCTACATGACCAGCGACTACGACAGCTATAGCGGTGATGTGATCATTCCCGCTACCGTGGAGCACAATGGTTTGACTTATACCGTGACGTCCATCGGCTCGAATGCGTTCCGTAACAGCAAAGGCTTGACCTCGGTAACGCTGCCCAACACCATCACGACGATCAACGCCTATGCCTTCGCCCACTGCGAGGGCCTTACCGGCGTGGTCATCCCCAATTCGGTCCGGAGCATTGGCTCCGATGCCTTCTGGGTATGTACTAAATTGACCGATGTGGTTGTCCCCAACTCGGTACAGACCATCGGCACTGATGCCTTCCGCAACTGTTCGGCTCTGAAGCGAATAGTGATTGGCAAGAATGTGACCTCGATAGGCTCGACCTGCTTCCTCTATAACTTCAATCTCTCCGAAGTCATCTGCTTGTCACCGACACCTCCCACGGTGAGCAATGCTCAATACTTCTTCAGTTACTATGACAGCGTCACGGTGAGGGTACCCTATGACTCTCATGATGCCTACCGCAACGCGGCAGCCTGGAGCCAAGTGGCCCACATCGTCAGCATCAAGCCTGTGCAACAGGTCACTGTGGGCGACGTGAATGCCGACGGTGAGGTCAACATCACCGACGTGACCGTTCTCATCAACTGCGTGCTTCAGGATAGCGCGCCCGAGAACAGCGCGGGAGCCGACGTCAATGGCGATGGCGAAATCAACATCACCGACGTGACCCTGCTCATCGCCAACGTGCTCGGCGGGGACAGCGGGGCAGGCATTTCCAGCGATAACAATAAGACGGTGATGGTCTACTACCTGATTGACGGTATCCCCTTCACGATGGTCAATGTCGAGGGCGGCACCTTCATGATGGGACATGAGGGAGTCAGCGTTGCGATGCCCATCCATCAGGTGACGGTCTCGGACTACAGCATCGGCGAGACCGAGGTGACTCAGGGCCTGTGGCAGGCCGTGATGGGCAGCAACCCGAGCTATTTCCAGAGCAGTATCGATCTGCCTGTCGAGAACATGAACTGGTATGACTGCCAGGCGTTTGCCTCGAAGCTCAGCGAGTTGACGGGAATGTACTTCCGCCTGCCCACCGAGGCCGAGTGGGAATTCGCTGCCCGTGGCGGCAACAAGAGCCAGGGCTATACTTATCCCGGCAGCAACAATGTGGCCGAGGTGGCATGGTATTACAACAACTCGGGTAATAAGACCCATGTTGTCGCTACCAAGGCGCCTAACGAGTTGGGCCTGTATGACATGAGCGGCAACGTGTGGGAGTGGTGTCAGGACATCTGGGGCTCGTACACCAGCGCGTCCCAGGTCGATCCTCAAGGTGCCGCTAGCGGTGACGATAGGGTGTGCCGCAGTGCCGCCTTTAACCGTACCCTTAGTAACTGGTTCGAGTGTGGTGGCCGCACCTTTGATGACCCCAATATCAGATACAATGACTCGGGTATGCGTCTGGCCTGTGGCGCCAACGGCGAGGTGTCGATTTACAACGATGGCAATATGGTCAACGACCACTTGTTCGTGCGTATGGGCGACACCGACAATGAGGTGACCATCAGCGAGACCGGAACGACGCGTGTGGCCTTCTGGCTCGATGATGACCAGATTTACACCAACACTGCAGTACAAGCGCTCACGCCTCAGGCCTATAATTCCAATGGCGACCCGTACAACGAGATCACCTACAACAGTATGCAATTTGACCTGTATGTGCCTCAAAATCTTGAGATTGATTCCAATGAAAGAGCGTACTTCATCTCCGGTGGTGTGCGTATGCCCAGCAGCGCTATACTCTACGTTGGTAAAATCGATGAAACCAAGGTTATTGAAGGAGTGTATTATGACCGATATGTAGTATTGGTTTATAACTCAAGAAATTTCGGCACTCACTTCTCGGGCAGCAATCCTGCCGATTATGACCAGGGCGGCGCGATGAAGAAAAACGATGGGCCGCTGTTTTATATCGATTTCAAGAGGGTTCCTCACATGGCCACTCCCGATGGCGACCAGCAGATCATCATTGCCAACACGCTGTTCAACATTCAGGAAACCTTTGGTTCAGAGTGGACTTCAAGTATCAAATTTATCTACGGCACTGGCGGCAACAATGCGTCGCCGCGCTTCCAAAAGTACGTCCGCGTGAAGGTTAAGCGTTAGTAACCTCTCCAGAGCCGATGCCCCCCTGGACGTCGCCCCACGAGACATCAGGGGGAGGCATTTAGGGGGGCATCAGTGCTCTGATAAAAAACGAAATACAATATCAATATAAACATTAAAACAGATTTGTTATGAAAAAGACATTACTTCTCCTGGTGGCGGTGATGATGGCATCAATGGCAGCGCGTGCCGACTTGCTCATCAATGAGACCACCTTCCCTGACGCGAACTTCCGCGCCTACATGATGAGCGAGTATCCCAGCGGTGTCATCCCTTCGATAGATCTCATCATGCGCACCGAGCTGAACCTGAGTAGCAAACAGATTTCGGATGCTACCGGTATCAAACACTTCCGCAATCTGACTCATCTTGATTTATACAGTAATAATCTGTCATCGATTGATGTGAGCCAGAATACCAAGTTGACTTATCTCAACGTGGGTTACAACCATCTGACTACAATCGATGTTTCCAACAACAGGGACTTGGAGGAGCTATATTGTCAGAGCAATCAGTTCACCACGCTCCAGATTACCGATATGCCCCGGCTCAGGACATTCTGGGTGTTCAAGAACCCTTTGTTGACGGGTCTTTACTGTTGGCGTAACGTATTGACCAGTCTCGACGTGAACAATTGCCCTGAGTTAATACAACTCAAGTGTTACAACAATGCCGATTTGAACAAGATCTATGGCCTGGCCGGTTGCACCAAACTGACGTGGCTGGACTGTGAGGATTGCTCATTCACTACCTTGCCCGAACTCAGCAGCCTGACCAACCTGGAAACGCTCCTGGTGGGCAACAACTACTTTACCTCACTGGATGTGTCGCAGCATTATCATCTCAAGTCGCTCTATTCGGCTGGTAACACCAGCTTGACCGAACTCAACTGCGGTCAGTGCCAGCTGACCACTCTCAGAATCACGAACTGTACCGCCCTGACCAATCTGTATTGCTATGGGAATCGCAACCTTGAGACGATCACGGGTTTAGCCACTTGCACAGCGCTCGAGAGATTATCGTGTTACAGCTGTTCGTTTTCCAGCCTTGATGAGCTGCAGAACATGGAGAATCTGCAGACCCTCGTCTGCTCGGATAACAAACTCGTCACACTCTCGCTCACCGAATTGCCTAACCTGTGGCAGATCTGGGTTGACGATAATGAGTTGCTCACCAGTCTGGAGTGCAATCGCAATGACTTGACCTCGCTCAACGTGACCAACTGTACCGCCTTGACTTCGCTGGATTGTATTTTGAACCACAACCTGCCCGAAATCATGGGTCTGGAAACTTGCAGCGCCATGACAATGTTGAATTGTATCGATTGTTCCTTGACCGACTTGAGCAGCGTGGCCAATATGCCCAACTTGCAATACCTCTACTGCACCGATAATCAATTGACCTCACTCGATGTCTCAAGCAACAATCAGCTGGTCTATCTGCATTGCTACAATAATGATTTGACCTCGCTCAACGTGACGGGATGCACAGCATTGACCAACCTGCAATGCTATGATAACGAAAACCTGCCCGAAATCACGGGTTTGGAAACTTGCACAGCGATGATCTTCCTGGACTGCGAGAATTGTGCGCTCACCAGCCTGCCCTTGTCCGGCATGAACAATCTGGTACAGTTGCTTTGCCGTTTCAACCAGTTCGAAACTCTTCAGGTGAACGATAAACCCAATCTGACCGTTCTGCTGGTCTCGGACAACCCGTTGCTTGAGAATTTAGAATGTTATAGTTGTGCCTTGACCGTATTGGACTTGTCCGATTGCCCGTCACTCTATTACCTTGATTGTTCTGAGAACCAGTTGAGTAGCTTGGATGTCAGCGACAGGCCATCTCTCTATTACCTTGATTGTTCTGATAACCAGCTGAGTAGCTTGGATATCAGTCAGTGTCCCGAGCTTTATTACCTCTTGTGCAACAGAAATCAGTTGAGTGAGATAGACCTCAGTGGCACTAAAGTGAGCCTGCTCTGGTGCAACTCCAACCAATTGACAAGCTTGGACTTGAGCCCTTGTCCCGACAGCTTCTATTCCCTGGATTGCCGCCAGAACCAGATATCCGGAAGCTTTGACTTCGCCAACTTCCCGGATATGTATCAGCTCTATTGCAGTTATAACCAGATTACCGAGTTGAAGAATCTCACCAACCATGCCAGCCTAATAGATATTAATTGCCATGCCAATGAATTGACCAGTCTGGACGCTAGCGGCTGCAGCAATCTTCAGACCATCGCTTGTGCGGGTAACCACCTCAGCGAGCTGCGTGCCGATAATTGCCCCTCGTTATTGACGTTGCAGATCTATTACAACAAGATAAAAGCGCCCAAAATGGGACAGTTGGTCGCTGATCTGCCCACCCGGTCAGCGGATAAAATGGGCATCATGTATGTAATCGGTAACTATGACGGATTTTATGAAGAGGCTAACGTCATCACTGTTCCTCAGGTCAACGAGGCTACTTCCAAGTACTGGAATGTTGTGCACTATGTTAATAATTCAGGATGGCAGCCCTATGCCGGCAGTGAATTCCTGCCGGGTGACCTGAACAATGACGGCGTCGTGAATGTGACCGACGTGACGATTCTGGTCAACATTCTTGCCAACGGCAATCCCACCGTCGACGAGTACCCCACCGCCGACGTCAACGGCAGCGGGGATATCAGTATCACCGATGTGACCATATTGATCAACCAGGTGTTGAACAATGCCCAAAAGGCGCCTCAACCGGTGACCAAGGGCGGCGGCAACATGGTCAAGAATGAACTGTTCACCGACGGTGACGGCCCCGTCTTCCTGGAACGCAAACCCATCCGCCGTTAATGACTCGAGGCGGTGTGTCATCATTGCAACTAGGTAAATATAACCGTGCTGTCGCACGGGAAATTAAACAAATTTTTAAATTAAAATTAATATTCTATTTATATTAATAAAATTTTAATAATTAATTTGTTTAATTTCCCGCCCGCAGGGCGGTTATAGTTCTAGCCTTTGAATGATGACGCACCGTCAACTTCCTGCGGCTTCTAACCAATGCGTTTTTTACCGGAGCTAATGATAAAAAACGGGATGAAAAGCTGATGGTTGTTAAGTTTTTCATATCTTTGCCTGTTAAAACGTAATTTCAATGACAAAGTGATATGAAAAGAATCTTTTTGGTGATGACGGTACTGTGCCTGTGGGCGCTGGGAGCGACTGCGGCAGGAGTGAAGGCCGGGGGACAGAAGACCCTGGTGGACAGCTGCGGCTTTTTCCCGCAATTGAGCCCCGACGGCCAGTGGCTGCTTTACTCGCCCACCGAGGCGACGTCCCTGCAGCTGAAGAACCTCTCGACGGGCGCCGTGACCACGGTGGCGAGCGTGGGCTACCCGGGATTTGACGCCATCTTCGGCGTCGACGGCAAGGTGTATTATATCACCCAGGAGCGCAAGAAGAACGGCCTGGTCTATCGCACGGCCCACTGCTATGACCCCGCGACGGGCAAGAGTCAGGTCGTGCTCAAGGCGCAGCACGGCCGCGTGCAGGCCATCAACGCCGCGAACGGTGTGGTCATCAACGGCGAGCGACAGGTCTATCACAGCAACAGCCAGGTGGGCGCCTATGCCTACACCCGCGGCGACATTCTCTACCTCGTGGATGCGGGAGGCGTGACGCGCGCCCTGAAACCGGTGAAGGACAGCAACGGCTACCTGTGGGCCTCGCTCTCGCCCGACGGCACCCGGGTGCTGTTTGAGGCGGCCTCGCGCGGACTGTTCGTGTGCGACCTCAACGGCCGTGTCATCGCCGAGCTGGACCAGTACCTGATGCCGTGCTGGTACAATAACGACTACATCATCGCCATGAGCAACGCGGGCAATGTGCGCACCAGCGGCTCGCGCATCTGGCTGCTGTCGGTCGACGGCGAGACCGTCAAGCCCATCTCGCCCAAGGAGGACCGCGCCGTGCAGCCCATGGCCGCTGCCGGCAAGGTGGTCTATACCATCCTGTACAGCGGCGAGGTTAAGCAGCTGGAGCTGGACGTCGCCCCCGCTGCGCCGTCGCCCGTTGCTACGGGTAAGGCCCGGGTGGTGAAGGTCAAGGACCCGGTGAGCCGCAAGGATGTGCCCCGCGTGTTCATCAACCCCGGTCATAGCGGCCACGACAGCGACGACCGCCACATCCCCACGTGGGTCATCGGCGCGAACGACACCCTGCACTACTACGAGTCCAATTCCAACCTGACCAAGGCCCTGGCGCTGGAGGAGATTTTGAATAACAAGGGCTACGAGACCGCGCTCTCGCGCCGCACCAACAACACCGAGGACGACCTGGACCTGTTTGAGATCGTCTCGCTGGCGGCCAACAGCGGTGCCGACGTCTTCTTCTCGATACACAGCAACGCCACGGGCATCGATAAGCGCATCAACTTCCCGCTGGGCCTGTTCCGCGGCTGGGACGGCCAGCCCGTCGTCGACGGCAGCCTCAAGTTGAGCCAGGCGGTGATGAAGCACCTCTACGCCAACCAGGCGACCGTGTGGACCCACAACGAGCGTAGCCGCGGCGACTGGTCGTTCTATGACTGGGGTTACAAGGTGGGACTGGGTGTGCTGCGTTTCAACAAGCTGCCCGGATTCCTGAGCGAGGGCTCCTTCCACGACTATCTGCCCGAGCGCGAGCGCCTGCTCAACGACAGTTACTGCTGGCTCGAGGCCTGGAACCAGTCGCTGGGCTTTGACGAGTACTTCGGCCGCAAGGGCAAGTTCAAGAACGGCGTTCTCGCGGGTACGGTGCGCTGGAGCGATAAAGAACGCACCGACGACGACCAGCGCCTGTTCGGCGAGGACCAGCTCAAACCCGTCAACGGGGCGTTGCTGCGCCTCTACACCGGCCGCGGCGTGCTAGCGCGCATCTTCACGCTCGACAACCTTGACAACGGCGTGTTTGTGTTCACCAACCTGCCCAAGGACAAGTACAAGCTCGAACTGTACTACGGCAACGAGGACCTCTACGAGACCACCAAGGTCAAGACCAAGAAGAACGGCTCGGTCTACAAGAACCTGAAACTAAAAACCGACCAAAAACCCAAGAAGAAGAAAAGTAGACGTTAGACTTTAGACGTTAGACTTTAGACGTTAGACTTTAGACAAGGACCTTAAGGACCTTAAGGACCTTAAAGACTTTAAGGACCTTAACGAGAGGCAAGCAATACAATAACAAGATACAACTATGAGAGGAACAAGAATTACTATCATGGTGCTGCTGGCGGCGATGTTGCTGCCGGTGATGGCACAGGAGGTCGAGGTGGCCTCGCAGCGGCGCCTGCTCGAGGGCGTCGAGGGACCGGCCTATTACCCCGTGCTGAACAAGTCGGGCGACCGCTTGTTGTTTATGTCCGAGGCCGGCGGCCTCAAGATGTATGACCTGGTAGACGACGTCACCACCGTCGTGACGCGTGACCGCGTGGCGGGCAACGACGCCTGCTGGGGCGGTGACGGCAAGGTCTATTTTGTGACCCAGCGGGTAGGGGAGGATAACCTGATCTACCGCACGGGCTGCAGTTATGATGTCGAGACGCGTCAGACCACCGCGCTCACCGAGGCTCAGCACGGTGCCGTGCGGGCCGTGCCCGCGACGCGCGGCGGTGCCCTGAAGGCCCCCGGTCGCGGCTACACGTCGTCGAGCGACATCGGCAGTGCGGCCTGGACCGAGGGCAACCGCGTGCACGTCACCGTGGGTGGCGACGAGCGCGTCTTTAGCCCCGTGGACTCGTGGGCGGGCTACCTGTGGGCTTCGCTCTCGCCCGACGGAAAGCGCGTTGCGTTTTTTGCCGCTGGCAAGGGCATCGTGGTGATTGACCTGCGCGGCCAGATGCTCGCCATGCTGGGCAACTACGAGATGCCGTGCTGGTACAACGACGACTACCTGGTCGCCCAGAACGCCAAGGACGACGGCCACCAGTTCACCTCGTCCCAGATCGTGCTGCTCAAGGCCGACGGCACCTTCATGGCCGAGTTGAACAAGCCGGCCTCGATGGCGATGCACCCCACCTGTGGCGGCGGCCGCATCGTCTATACGACCATCGACGGCCTGCTCTATGAGATGAAAATCAACATTCACGAATAATAAACGCCGGCAGTCATGAAAAAGAAATTCCTTCAATCGACAATGATGACGCTGCTGGCGGCGATGGCCGTGAATGTGGCAAGTGCCCAGCAGCCCCACGTGTATATCAACCCCGGTCACGGCGGCTACGACAGTGATGACCGCAACATGGTCATCTATCCCTTCCATCAGGGCGACAGCGCCGGCTCCTGGGAGTCGAAGTCCAACCTCAGGAAGGGTCTGGCCCTGCAGGAAATCCTGCAGAAGAAAGGTTACAAGACCAGTATCTCGCGCGTGACCAACACCACCGCCGACGACCTGGCGCTCTCGACCATCGTCGCCCTGTGCAACCAGAGCGGTGCCGACGTGTTCATCTCGATCCACAGCAACGCCACGGGCACCAGTGCGGTGAACAATTTCCCGATGGTGTTCTACCGTGGCTATACCGGCAGCCCCCAGATCGCCAACGCCGACGTGCTCGCGGCGGCCCTGGAGCCATACCTGTATGCCAGCCAAACCACCGTGTGGACCCACAACTACCAGATTTGGGGCGACTGGTCCTTCCGTCCCGAGTGGGGCACCCAGGGCTATGGCGTGCTGCGCGGCAACCGTGCGGTGGCCAACCTGAGCGAGGGCTCCTTCCATGACTACATCCCCGAGGCCTACCGCCTGCTGGGACTCCAGTACTGCTGGATGGAGGGCTGGAACCTCTCGCTGGGCGCCGACCAGTATTTCAACCGTCTGGGCTACTTCAGTCAGGGCGTTGTGAGCGGCAACGTGCGTGATGACCGCATCAAGCGCCTGCAGGAGAATCCGCAGCCGTTCATTGTCTATGGCGACGACAACCTGAAGCCTATCCACGGTGCCACAGTCCGCCTGCTCGACGACAACGGTACTGAGGTACAACGCACCATGACCGATACCCTCAGGAACGGCATCTACACCTTCAAGTATGTCAATCCCGGCATTTATACCGTCGAGGTGACTGAACCGTCACATTTCACCCAGACCGCAACGGTCACCGTACAGGCCAATGCGTCGACCTACCAGAACTTCTACCTCAAGCGCGTGCGCGACACGCCCCCCGTGGTGGTGAACTACAGCCCCGTGTGGCACGAGGGCGACCCTGCCGTGAAGTGCAGCACGCCCATCGTCTTGTCCTTCAACTGGGACATGGACAGCGCGACCACGTGCGGCGCCTTCACGCTCGACCCGCCCGTCGAGGGCACTTTCCGCTGGGAAGATTCCTACTACAGGCTCGTGTTTGAGCCCGTGGACGCCTTTGACGTGAACACCCTCTACACGCTCACGCTCAAGAAGAGCGCCGAGCACGGTGGCGGCACGCCCATGGAGGAGGACTTTGTGATGCGGTTCTACACCCAGCAGCGCAACCACCTCGAGGAGCTGGCCGTCTTCCCCTATGAGGGCGCGCCGGTGCACTACACCAAGCCCACCGTCGAACTGCGCGTGGACTCGCTGCTGGATACCTACAACCTGTTCAATCGCCTGCGTGTGCTCGACAGCGAGGGCAATGAACTGCCCTGGAACAAGCGCAGCATCAAGTACAACAAGAGTGGCGACGATTACGGCTACGTGCGCATCCCCTTGACGCGCGACATCGAGGTGGGCAAGCAGTACCACCTCATCCTTGACGTAGACATCGCCGACACCGCCGGCATCCACCTGCCCGCGGCCCGCGACATCGCCTTCACCGGCGTTGACGCCGGCGCCGACAAGCCGGGCATGGAGGTCGTTGAGCCGTTTGAGAATGCCGATGACTATGCCATCAGCGACTATCCCGAGGCTCCCGCTACCCTGAACCTGGCCACGTCCACCGAGCGGCTCTTCGGCAGCAAGTCGCTGCAGTTGACCTATGACTACGGCGACCGCGACGCCTTCCTGCTGACCCATCTCAACGGGACCTGGAACACGTCGTTCGTTCGTGGCGACACGCTAGGCCTGCACGTCTGGGGCGATATGGGCTATACCGAGATTCTGGCTAACTTCTCCTCGGCTAGCGGGCGTGTCTCCGTGCCGATGTGCGTCGTGGACTTCCACGGCTGGCGCTATGTGACGGCACCACTCGACGCGCTGTTGCCGGGTGAGGACTACGGATTCTCGGGCTTCACGCTGCGCCGCACCCATGAGGTAATGGGCAAGAGCGGCGCGATACGCTTCGACAACCTGCTCAAGATGGAGTGCAGCGGCATCGACGAGGTCCGTCTGGCCAATATGCAGGTGAGCGTCAATGGCGACTACATCGTCGTGAGCGCCGACACCTGGGTGCAGGGCGTGGAATTGCTCGACATCCAGGGCCGCAGCCTCAAGGCCACGGGCGGTAACTGCCTGAACGTTTCACAGGCAGCCCCTGGCATCTATCTCGTGCGCGTCCACATCAACGGCCGCACCGCGACCCAAAAGATCGCCATCCAGTAATCTTTCTAGCCTCTCTAGAACCTCTAGATAATCTAGATAATCTAGAATCTCTAGAAAATCTAGATAATCTAGATAATCTAGAGCCTCTAGATCCTCTAGAAATTCCAGCCTTCTATAACAAGAAACTGACAAAATGTCAGTTTCTTGTTTAATTTTTGTAAAAAACCTGACACGGTGGCTGAGGTTTTTAACGGTGGTTAAACTTTGGCCCTTTGGCACCGGTTTTGCTTGTTAGGAGGGTGCGAACGGGTTGCAAAACCTGCGAGTGAATCAAGAAATAATTAATAAGACTCATAAAAAAATAAAACAATTAGGAGGTTAAGATTATGTATTATCCTGTAATTCGTAACAATCGCAACAACTGGTTAGACACCGCATTTAATGACTTCTTTGATATGGACTGGACGCCGCGCCACGTCGCTACCGCTCCCGCCGTCAACGTCAAGGAGACTGAGAAGGCCTTCACCATGGAGGTCGCCGCTCCGGGCCTGAAGAAGGAATTCTGCAAGGTGAACATCAACAACGAGGGTAACCTGGTTGTCAAGATTGAGAACAAGGCCGAGCACGAGGAGAAGTCCTGCAAGGACAAGGGCGAGCAGTGCCACTACATCCGCCGCGAGTTCTCCTACACCAACTACGAGCAGACCTACATCCTGCCCGACGAGGTGAACAAGGAGGCCATCAGCGCCAAGGTCGAGGACGGCATTCTGTCCATTGAGCTGCCCAAACTCGCTCCCGAGCCTGAGAAGAAGATGGACCGCACCATCGAGATTGGCTAAACGGCATTGACCCGATAATCGGGCCGCACACACACACACAAGACCCGCCAGGTTCATGGGGACGATGATCGTCGCCGTGAACCCGGCGGCTTCGTTTTCTCTCAAAACATCTTGCCCCACGCTAAGGCGCCAAGACGCGAAGTAAATGGGATTGCTCGCTAGTGCTCGCAAGAAATCAAATAAATATTTTCAACAGTAATTCTTGGCGTCTTTCTGTATTACACGTTCCACGAGTGAGAGCACGGGTGCCATCAGCTGGGACGGTTCTAATGATGCGGTAAGCGAAGCGGCGCTATCAGTTAGAACCGTCCCAATGATGCACCGTCCTCGCTGCTGTCACCATAACCAGAAAATTCCACAAGTGTCATTACCATCACTTCTCAGTTTTTCGGGCAGGACTTTGCTTAGCGCCTTAGCGCCTTTGCGTGGGGCCAACCGATGCCAGGCAAGGCGCGGGGGCTGACCAAAGGGGCGCCTTTGGTGATAAATTATTGTTAAGGAACGGAAATGTATGTTAAATATTCTGTAATATCGTGAATATTAATTGTTTTTTCTGGGTTTTTATTGAAACTTTGCTTAACTTTGTGACTTTAAGAGTCGGCGTGATGCTGGCTTTAACAGAAAATTAACAGAAAAGTACATCCGTTAACTGACTAGGATATGGTTAAAGGTCAAAACATTACCCTAATAGCCGAGAGTAGCACGACACGCACCGAGTGGGCGCTGATTGATAGCGGTGAGGTGCTGGCGCATGCTTTCACGTCGGGTTTGAACCCGTTCTTCATGACACGCCGCGAGATCAGCCACAGTATTCGTTTGGAACTGCCCCCCGAATTCTTTAAGCGCCGTTGGAGCCACCTGTATTTCTATGGTGCGGGTTGCTCAGGCCCCGAGAAGAACAAGATCATCGAGTCGTCGCTGGTGGCGCAGTTCAAGACGCCCGTGACGGTGATGAGCGACCTGCTGGGCGCCGCCCGCGGCCTGCTGGTGCGCGAGTCGGGACTGGCGTGCATCCTGGGTACGGGCAGCAACTCGTGCTTCTATGACGGCCAGGACATTGTCAAGAATGTGCCTGCGCTGGGCTTCATCCTGGGTGACGAGGGCAGCGGTGCCGCGCTGGGCCGCGTGTTCCTGGGCGATGCGCTCAAGGGGCTGGCTCCTGCCGACTTGACCGAGGCCTTCTTTGAGAAATACAAGGTGACGCGGGCCGAGGTGCTCGATGCCGTGCTCAACAATCCCGCCGCCACGCGCAACCTGCGTGCCTACTCGTTCTTCCTGAGCGAGCACCTGGACAATCAGTACGTCCATGACCTGATTGCCCGCGAGTTCCGGCGCTTCTTTGAGCGCAACGTGTCGCAATACGACTACAAGAGTTATCCCGTGAGCTTTGTGGGCCCCATCGCGACGGCCTACAGCGAGATTCTGCTCGAGGTGGCCAACGACTTCGGCGCCACCGTGAAGAAAATCCTCCTCAGCTCCATGCCGGGCCTCATCGCCTACCACAGCGACCAGACCACCTGAGCCGCTGTCCGAAAATAAACTACGAATTACGCGAATTAAACAAATTGGCATCCGCGTACTTATTTATCTCGAATTCCACGAATGCCAATGGCTCCTTAAAATAACGCCGATTATCGCGAAATAATCGGCGTTAATTCGCATAATCGGCGTTAAAAATATACAACTTGCCTCATTGCGGCCACGCCAAGGCGAGGCCCTACATCCTGAGGATTATCCACGGATGCGTTTTTCCGGTGCAATAAATGAGAATAGTATTGTTGTAATCCATTAAACCTTTTTAACATGTTCTGGTCAAAATATCAAGAAGAAAAAACCTCTAATTATGAGAAATAGGATATTGCACTTGATCATCATGGCGCTGACTATTGTGTCGAGCGCCCGAGCCCAGGATGTCCAGGCCATTGCCGAGCGGCTCGACCTTCAACGCTACGAATTTCCACAGGAGAAGATACACGTGATGACCGATCGCGGCGCTTACCTGAGTGGCGACACCATCAGGCTCAGGGCCTGGGTGGTGGATGCCGCGACCCATCAGCCGGTGACGGCCAGCAAGTTTGTGTACGTTGAACTACTGTCGCCCACCGACTCGGTGTGCGAGCGCGTGAAAATCCATCAGGGCGATGACGGCGTGTGTGAGGGCTATCTGCCCATTCCCGATGACCTGCCCGAGGGCCGTTACCAGCTGACGGCCTACACCCTGTTCATGCAGAATGCCGGCTATGACTACTTCTGCCGCCAGCCGGTCGATATCGCGTGCCTGATGTCGTTGAAACAGCGCGTCGTCTCCCAGTGTGTGCGCTTTGACAATGAGGTGGAAGTGAGGTTGCGTTACATGGATTTATCGGGTCAGCCCTGTGAGTTCACGGGCTTCTATTATCAGAACCAGTATGGGTTTATGAAATCCCATGACGGCGGCTTTGGTGAAACGCAATTCACCCTCAAGGGCAAGGAGGCCCAGGAGCCGTTTGTGCTCGTCGAGATTGACGGATACGCCAAGTATATCCCGCTGCCCCCAAGCCGCAAGGTGCTGGTGGACTTCTATCCCGAGGGCGGCTATCTGGTGCCGGGAGTGGAAAATGCCGTGGCCTTCAAGATGCACGACCCCGGTAACCTGACGGTCAAGGCTTCGGGCGAACTGGTGGACGAGCTGGGCATGGTTGTCGCACCCCTACAGGTCGAGCATGACGGCATGGGCGTGGTGAGGTTCACACCGCGGGCCGATGGCCGCTACACGGCGCGGTGGCGCGACAACTTTGATAAGTTCGCCACCTTTGACCTGCCACAGGTGCGTCCCGACGCCACGGTGTTGCAGGTGCTGCACAATACTGACGGTGGAGTGACGCTGCAGGCCGCCGGAGCCCATGTCGACGGGTCGGTGCTGGTGGTGCAGCAACGGGGTTGCCTGGTTGCGGCATCACAGGAGTCCATCACCATGAGTGATAGCGAGTTCTCGCCTGGCGTGGTGCAGGCACTGCTGCTGGATGAGAGCGGCCGTTGCCTGAGCGAGCGCCTCTTCTTTGCCGGTCAGGGAACCCTGGCGGCGACCCCTGTCGAGACGCCACGTCCCGAATATGGCAACCGCGAGGCGGTGAAGGTGAGCGTGGACCTGAGCCAGTTGGCTGCAAAAGCCGCTGGCGGCGACTGTGCGGTGACCGTCGTTGACGACCATGCCGCCATCGTCAGCGAGGGCGACATCTGGTCCAACCTGCTGCTGCAGAGCGACCTGCGCGGCAACATTCATGACCCGGGATACTACTTTGAGCAGGGCGACAGCGTGGATGCCGGCGAGCGTGCCCGCCATCTCGACATGCTCATGCTCACCCAGGGATGGCGCCGCTATGACATCCCCCGCGTGCTCAAGGGACTCGTCGCCGAGCCGCAATACCCCCTCGAGGTCTCGCAGGTGGTGACCGGCCGCGTGTTGAGCGAGTTCCGCAAGAAGCCGCTTGCCAATGCCGAGGTGGGCCTGATTATCCCCAAATTGGAATTTGCCGATGTGGCCACGACCGACTCGCTGGGCCGCTTCTCGGTCCCGGTGCCCCTGATGCCCGATGGCGTGGATTGTGTGGTCATCGCCATGAACGACAAGGGAAAGAAGCAGACCAATCTGGAACTGGCCAAAGAACAGTATCCCGACACTTATTATCTGATTGATGCCGACGCCTCCAACGGATTGACGGCCAATGTGCAGGAAGAGCAGGCCTGGCGACTGATCAATGAGAATGACTGGCGGCACATCAGGCTCGATGAACTGGTGGTGACTGCAGCCTGGCGTAGGCACCAACCCTCGGTCGAGACAAAACGTTATCTGACGGCCGATGACATTCAAAAATTGGGCATCACCTCGGTCGATGGAGCCTTGAGGGCGATAGGTGTGACCAACTTTGAAAAGGTCAATATCACCATCGACGGTGAACCGCTCAGTGACCTCTATTTCACCGATACCGAGACCTTCAAACAGGCATTGACCTTGACGCTGGCACAAACCGATTGGAAAAATGATAAGCTCAAGCGCATCAAGTACGCGCCATTTGAAACGGGCACTGACTATGATTTGTCGAATGTCTCGATTGCCGATGGGTTTATCAGCATGCAGAATGTCGACTATATCGATTTCAGACGTGCTCGTGGAGGAAAGGTATCGGTAAACTTCAGCAGTAAAGCGGTCACTGACAAAGTGTGGAAGGAACCCAGCCGATATGTCAAGATTGCCCACCCGATGGGGGCGCAGCAACCCGTGGAATTTTACTCGCCGCGCTACGATCAGGGAGATTGCGGCATCGAGCCCGGAAACGACCTGCGCCGTGTGCTCTACTGGAACCCCAGCGTGAAAGTGGGAGAGGACGGTAAGGCCAGCTTCGACTTCTACAGCAGCGATGCCCGCAACACCAGCTACACCATCCTGGTCGAGGGTGTCACCGCCAGCGGTGAACTCGTCCACGGCAAGCAAGTGGTGGGGAAGAGATAAGAGTTAAGAGATAAAAGATAAGAGATAAAAGATAATAGGTGGGGGCTTGGGTGTTGGCTTTTCCTTAAAAAATGTAGTTAATTTATAAAAAATGTTGTAAAACGGGGGTGTAGAGGGGCTTTGTTTTGGTTTTTCGGTTGATTTGAGTAATTTTGTTGCATTAGAAATTGGTCGAATTGGTCGAATTGGTCGAATTGGTCAAATTGGTCGAATTGGTCAAATTAGACAAATTGGTCCAATAAGTCCAATTGGTCCAATGAGTGAAATACGAGAATCAAGATGAAGAAAACAAGCCAAGTATTGTTGAGCCTTGCTGCCTGCCTGTCGATGGCCTTGCCGATGCAGGCCCAGGACCAGACGTTCACCCAGGAGCAGCAGGATGCCATCCAGCGCATAGTGGCCGGCAAATTGCCCGAGCACATGGGGGTGGGCGACCTGAAGGTGCGCTCCCTGACATTTGAGAACGACACCGTCAAGGTGGACGTGAGTGAGAACTTCGGCGACGTGCCGTTTACCGAGGCCGGCGTGGAGCAGATGCGCGACGAGATACGTGAGGCGCTCGGCGCCCAGTACGATGACAGCCCGGTGCTCGTCACCATCATGGGCAACGACATCAACAAGTATTTTGCCGACTACGAGCCCGCCTATAAGCGTTCGCACAAACCTTTTATCAGCGAACTTGACGCCAACCGCCACTACAAGCATGGCCTGGACGGCAACATCGTGGCGATGTGGCCGAGCCACGGCTGGTACTTCGAGCCCCTGCTCAACCGCTGGGAGTGGCAACGTGCCCGCCTGATGCAGACCGTCGAGGACATGTACACCCACAGCTATGTGCTGCCGTTCCTCATCCCGATGCTCGAGAATGCCGGTGCCTATGTGTGGAACGCCCGTGAGCGTGACACCCACAATGTGGGCGTCGTGGTCGATAACGACGGCGGCGAGGCCCAGCAGGGCTACGCCGAGCACAACGGCAAGCAGAAGTGGCAGCCCGGCCAGGACGCCGGCTTCGCCTACCTGCGTCCGCAATACAAAGACTTTGAGAATCCGTTTACCGAGGGCACCTACCGCATGGTCAAGGCCGAGAGAGACAAGAAGAAACTCTCGACCGCCACGTGGGACGTCGATATGCCCGAGGCTGGCGAGTTTGCCGTATATGTATCCTACAAGTCCCTGCCCAACAGCGCCCGCGACGTGACCTATACTGTCAACAGCCTGAGCGGGAAGCGTCAGTTCCGCGTCGACCAGACGATGGCGGGCGGCGTGTGGGTCTATCTGGGCACCTTCCCCCTGGCCCAGGGCATGAACCAGGCCGTTGTCGAGGTTTCCAACCTGAGCGACGACAAGGATGCCGTCATCACCGCCGATGCCATCCATGTGGGCGGTGGCAAGGGCAACATCGCGCGCCGCGTGGCATTGCCCACCGAGGAGAACCGCCGCATTGCCGCCGAGCAGGAGAACGAGAAGTACCTGGGCAAGGCGGGCGTGAATTATAGCTACATCGGCAGCGGTGAGCATCCCTGGTTCCACTTGGGATCGCGATATTACCTGCAGTGGGCAGGCTTCCCCGACAGCGTCTATTCCACCTCCCACGGCATCAATGACTATGTGGACGATTACCGCAGCCGTGGCGAGTGGGTCAACTATCTGGCCGGGGGCAGCGACGTGTTGCCCGACCGTGGCGGACTCAGGGTGCCGGTGGATATCTCCTTCTGCCTGCACACCGATGCCGGCACCACGCCCGACGACGAGATCGTGGGCACCCTGCTGATCTACTGCACCAGCAGCGGCGGCAAGAAATTCGGTAAGTATGCCAACGGCACGCCCCGCGAACTCTCGCGCCGCTACTGCAACCTGCTCTCGACCGAGATTGTCAAGGACATTCGCGCCAAGTGGGAACCCAACTGGACCCGCCGCGGCATGTGGGACAGGAGCTACTATGAGGCACGCGTGCCCGAGGTACCCGCCGTGTTGATGGAGCTGCTGTCGCACCAGAATTTCGCCGACATGAAGTACGGCCTCGACCCGATGTTCCGCTTCGACGTGAGCCGCGCCATCTATAAGGGTATGTTGAAATTCATCGCCCAGCGCGACCACCGCTCCTATGTCGTGCAGCCGTTGCCCGTCAACACCTTTGCCATCAGCAAGATCGAGAAGGGGCATTACCTGCTCACGTGGAACCCCACCCACGACGACTTGAGCGACAACGCCGATGCCACGTCCTATATCGTGTGTGAGCGCGTGGGCCTCGACGGCGCGTTCAAGGAGATTGCCACCGTCAAGGGTCCGCAGTACAGTGTGCGCATCAGCGACAACAAGTTACACTCCTACCGCATCATTGCCATGAACGACGGCGGCCGCAGCTTCCCCAGCGAGACCTTGAGCCTGGGTGAGGCGGCAGGCAGCTTCGGCGATGTGCTGGTGGTGAACGGGTTCACCCGCGTGAGCGCTCCCGACTGGTTTGACGGTCCCGATCGCGCCGGCTTTGACGATGACAAGGACCACGGCGTGCCCTACATCCAGCAAATCAATTACCTGGGCTCGCAGTATGAGTTCCGCCGCGCGCTGGAATGGAAGGACGACGATGCACCGGGATTTGGCAGTAGCCGCAGCAACTACGAGACGATGAACGTGGCGGGTAACAACTTCGACTATCCCGCGGTGCACGGCGAGGCGCTGATGAACACCGGCTACTCCTTCGTTTCCTGCAGCCAGCAGGCGCTCGAGGCAGGGTATAACACCGACGGTTACCACCTGATGGACCTCATCCTGGGTAAGCAGAAGGAGATCAAGACGGGCAGCGGCAAGATGCCCACCCGCTTCAAGATTTATACCGCGGGCCTGAAGGACGCCCTGAGACGCTTCACCTCTGGCGGCGGCAGCGTGATGCTGTCCGGAGCCTATGTGGGCAGCGACCTGTGGGACAATGCCGCGGGCAACAACGACGAGGCCGGGAAGAAATTTGTCAAGGAAGTCCTCGGCTTCGAGGGCCTGCACGGCAGGGCGTCGCTCGATGGCACGGTCAATGCCACCGACAGCCCGTCCAACCCCCTGTCCTCGCCTGGTGCCTGGAGTTTCACCAACAGGTTGAACAGCAAGACCTATGCTGTCGAGTCGCCCGACGCGATACGCGCCAGCGACGACCGCGGCTTCACGTGGATGCGCTACGGCGAGAACGGCCTGCCCGCCGCCATCGCCAGCGACCGCGGCACCTACCGCACTGTGGTCATGGGCTTCCCCCTGGAGACAGTGACCACCCTGCAGGAACGCACCAGCCTGATGAGCCGCATCATGGAATTCCTGGGCGACTAAAGACCCTAAGGTCCTTAAAGTCCTTAAAGACCTTAAGGTCCTTATCAAGAGAAGAAAAATAAATCAATAACAATTATATAAAAAGAAAAAGAAGTCATGGGAAGAATTAATTGCTTTATCCCGTTTGCCAACGCCGAGCAGGCTGCGCAAACCATCCAGAACCTCAAGGAGCAGGAGCTGGTGAACAAGATTTACCTCCTCGCCACCGAGGAAGGTGCCACCGCCGTCGAGGGCTGCGAGCTGGTGCCCGTCAAGGGCCTGACCTCGAGCGCCACGATGCGTGCCGTCGCCGAGCGTGCCGACGCCGACTATGTGCTGCTCTACACCAAGTTTGACACCCTGAAGATGGGTCCGTTCTCGCTGGAGCGTTTTGCCAAGCTGGGTGACGACACCTGCTCGGGTATGCTCTATGCCGACCACTACAACGTGACCGAGAAGGGCGCCGACAAGGCCCCGGTCATCGATTACCAGATGGGCAGCCTCAGGGACGACTTCGACTTTGGCTCGGTGCTGTTCTTCTGCGGCGAGTGCTTCAAGCGGGCTGCGGGCGCGATGAAGGCCGACTATGAGTTCGCCGGCCTGTACGACCTGCGCCTCAAGCTGTCGCAGTTTGCCCCCATCACCCACATCAACGAGTTCCTGTACAGCGATGTCGAGCTCGACACCCGCAAGAGCGGCGAGAAGATCTTCGACTACGTTGATCCGCGCAACCGTGGCCGCCAGATCGAGATGGAGCAGGCCTGCACCGAGCACCTCAAGGAAATCGGCGGCTATCTGGCTTCCACACGCATCGTCGACGGCAAGGAAGTGCCCAACTTCCGCCACATCGAGTTTGACCAGGACGACTTCGAGGTCGAGGCCACGGTGATGATTCCCGTGCGCAACCGCATCCGCACCATCCGCGACGCCATCGACTCGGTGCTCAAGCAGCAGTGCGACTTCAAGTTCAACCTGATGGTTGTGGACAATTTCTCGACCGACGGCACCCGCGAGGCCATCGCCGAGTATAACGACCCGCGCCTGATTCACATCATCGCCGACTTCTATGACATGGGCATCGGCGGCTACTGGAACCTGGCCGCCCACCGCAAGAACGCCGGCAAGTTTATCGTGCAGCTCGACAGCGACGACATGTACAAGGACGAGCACACGCTGCAGACGATGGTCAACGCCTTCTACGAGCAGAACGTGGCGATGGTCGTGGGCACCTACCAGATGACCGACATCCACCTCAATCCCATTCCCCCCGGCATCATCGACCACAAGGAGTGGACCCCCGAGAATGGCCGCAACAACGCCCTGCGCATCAACGGCCTGGGCGCGCCGCGTGCGTTCTACACCCCCGTGCTGCGCGAGGTGAAGATTCCTAACACGAGCTACGGCGAGGACTATGCCCTGGGCCTGAACATCTCGCGCCATTACCAGATTGGCCGCGTCTATACGCCCGTGTACCTGTGCCGCCGCTGGGACGACAACAGCGACGCCTCGCTCGACGTCGAGAAGATGAACCGCAACAACCTCTACAAGGACCGCATCCGCACCTGGGAACTCCAGGCCCGTATTGCATTGAATAAGACTTTAGACTTTAGACATTAGACTTTAGACATTAGATGGTCTTTAGTCTGTTGGAAAGATTGGCATATCGCTCAAAAAATATCAATAATGAAATCTAGTGACTTTAGAAAATTAATCGTTTGGCAGAAGGCCATGGATCTGACGATAGAAGTTTATTCATTAGTGAAATTACTTCCTCGTGAGGAAACGTTCTCCTTGTGTGACCAGATGCGTAGATCGGCTGTCTCTATACCAGCTAATATTGCTGAAGGTCAAGGGAGAGATACCGATAAAGAATATAACCGGTTTATTTCTATAGCACGAGGCTCTCTTTGGGAGCTATTGACTCATATTGAAATTTGTGAACGGTTGAGTTATATTAGCGCTGACCGATCATCCAAGGCAAGGAATTTGATTACCGAAATCAGCAAAATGCTATTAGCATTATCCAATGCCATTTCCCCCAAGTCTAACGTCTAACGTCTAAAATCTAACGTCTAGAATCTAACGTCTAAAGTCTAAGGTCTAAGGTCTAAAGTCTAACATCTAATCAAATGGACTATAGCAGGGTAATTGACCGACTCATTGTCAGGCAGCTGCGTGACTGGGATGTGGCAGGCGCCAATTATGAGGCGCTTGCCGGTGCCGTCACGCGCACGCTGCATCTGGGAGAGGCCACCATCACGCTGCAGTTCAATCCCGAACGTCGTCGCTCGTCGGCCGCCGCCATTGACAAGAAGTCGATCTCGAGCCGCAAGTGCTTCCTGTGCAGCGAGAACCAGCCTGCCAAGCAAAAAGCGATGCTGTGGGGGGAACATTACAAGATTCAGGTCAACCCATATCCCATTTTCTCGCGTCACCTCACCATCGCCGACCTGCGCCATGTGCCGCAGCGCCTGGCGGGCAGGGTGGGGGACATGCTGTCCCTCGCCAAGGCCTTGCCCGACTTTGTGGTCTTCTACAACGGACCGCAGTGCGGTGCCTCGGCGCCCGACCATGCCCATTTCCAGGCCGGTGCCAAGGGCGAGATGCCGCTGTGTGGCGAGATTCTTCATGCGACGACCCATCTGCTGACCGATGGCGACGAGGGCTTTATCGGCTATGTCGACACCTTGGGCCGCAGCCTGTTCACCATCGAGACGACAACCGTGCGCGCCGCCGAGCGATATTCCCTGCGGCTGCTCGACCTGTTGCCGCCGACCGAAGGCGGTGACGAACCGATGGTCAACGTGCTGTGCTGGTGGGACACTACCGACCGTGCCTGGCGCATGGTGATTTTCCCGCGCCGCAAGCACCGTCCCGCCTGCTACGGAGAGGGCGAAGGCCGCCTGCTCCTCAGCCCCGGGGCCGTCGATATGGGCGGCTTGTGGGCCGTCCCCGAGTTTAAGGACTATGATACGCTCACGGCCGCTCAGGTTCAAGCCCTGTACGACGAGTTGTGCCTGTCGCGCGACGAGCTATCCCCGATAATACGCCGTTACAACAACCCATGGGACTACGCCTGAGGGGGGTGATAAGGACGGTTTTGATGACAAAAACGACAACTAAGGACAAGAAACTAGAAACTAGGGACTAGGGACTAGAAACTAATGACTAGAAACTAAAAAACTATAACACTATGGACGAGAAACAGATACCGCAGGTGAGAGTCGGCATCATGAACGAGCCGACGATTGGTTTTGTGCTCAACGGCGACTATCGCGTGAACGGGACAACGTGCAGCGGTGCCCATCAGGTGCAGTGTGTCGATGGGCAGGTCGAGTGGAACGGCCAGCGCTACGGCGAACTGCTGTTTGAGCCCGTGGATGTGGAGAAAGCATCATTCACGCTCAAGGCGGTGACCATCGGTGTGAGTTTCCACTGGAAGCGCCAGGAGGACCAGACCTTCAAGGGCGCGCTTCACATCATCGTCGAGAACGGCAAACTCACGCCCGTCAACGTGCTGAGTGTCGAGGACTACCTGCTGAGCGTCATCTCGAGTGAGATGAGCGCCAACGCGTCGCTCGAGCTGCTCAAGGCCCATGCCGTCATCTCCCGCAGCTGGCTGCTGGCCCAGATCCACACCGAGGAGACCGTCAAGACGGCTGAGCGGAACCCGCATGGCGAGGGCGAAATGATGGACACCCCCGAGGAACTTGTCAAGTGGTGGGACCGCGACGACCATGTGAACTTCGACGTGTGTGCCGACGACCATTGCCAGCGCTATCAGGGCATCACCCGCGCCTCGACCCCGAAGGTCGAGCAGGCCATCCGTGCCACGTGGGGACAGGTGCTCATGCACGGCGGCGCACTGTGCGACGCGCGTTTCAGTAAGTCGTGCGGCGGCGTGATGGAGGAATTTGAGAACTGCTGGGAGCCGCAGCATCACGACTACCTGGCGGCCCGTCGCGACAGCGAGGACGAGGAGCATTTCCCCGACCTGTCACGCGAGGACAACGCCGCCGAGTGGATTCTGTCGAGTCCTAGCGCCTATTGCAACACCACCGACCCCGAAATCCTTTCCCAGGTCTTGAACGACTATGACCAGGAAACCAAGGACTTCTACCGCTGGAAGGTGGAATATACCCAAGACGAACTCGCCGCCCTCATCAAGGAACGCACGGGCATCGACTACGGCCGCATCCGCGACCTGCAGCCCGTGGCGCGCGGCACCAGCGGCAGGCTGTACCGCCTGCGCATCGTCGGCGAGAAGCGTGAGCGCATCATCGGCAAGGAACTGACCATCCGTTATGCCTTGTCGCCCTCGTGCCTGTACAGCTCGGCCTTTGTCGTCGAGAAGCACGACGTGGGCGAGGACGGCTATCCCGCCAAGTTCGTCCTGCGCGGAGCAGGGTGGGGCCATGGTGTGGGCCTGTGCCAGATAGGCGCTGCCGTGATGGGCGCCAAGGGCTATGACTACAAGCAGATTCTGCTGCACTACTTCGTCGGCGCCAGCATCGAGAAACGCTATTAAGGCCCTTAAAGTCCCTAAGGTCCTTTAAGTCCTTAAAGTCCTTAACGACCTTAAAGTCCTTTAAAACGATTAATCACTAAAAAACAAGATAAAGATATGAAAGAAGTTGAGGTAGAATCCAGCAAGAGAAACCCGTGGTTGTGGATTACCACGCTCTACTTTATTGAAGGAATCCCCTATTTCCTGGTTAACGAGATTTCGGTTATCCTGTTCAAGAAGATGGGTGTTCCCAATGGACAGATGGCGTTGTTCACGAGTCTGATCTATCTGCCGTGGGTGATCAAGCCGTTGTGGAGCCCCTTTGTGGACATTATCAAGAAAAAACGCTGGTGGATCACCACGATGCAGATTATCATGGCTGCAACGCTTATCCTGCTCACCATCACGCTGCCCTCGCCGGGCGAATCGACGATTCAGGCGGGGACGACGCCGATAAGCACGTTTACCGTGACGCTGATATTCTTCATCATCACGGCCTTTGCCAGCGCCACCCATGACATCGCCGCCGACGGCTTCTATATGCTGGCGTTGTCGCAGAAGAACCAGTCGGCCTTCGTCGGCGTGCGCTCGACGTTCTACCGTCTGGCCAACATCTTCGGCAACGGCGTTCTCGTGTGGATTGCCGGCTACCTGGAGACCAGGACGTCGATACCGCAGGCATGGAAGATCACCATGGGAATCGCGTCGGCCATCCTGTGCCTGTTCTCGTTGTACCACCTGTTCATCATTCCCCGCCCTGCAAGCGACAAGTCGTCGATCGAGGGCTCGTTCAAGTCTAACAGTGCCGCCGTCATGTCGGAGTTCGGGCGCACCATCGCCACCTATTTCACCAAGCCGGGCGTGTGGCTCGCCATTGCCTTCATGCTGCTTTACCGCCTGCCCGAGGCCTTCTTGCTGAAGATGTGCAAGCCGTTCCTGCTCGATCCCACCGACAAGGGAGGCTTGGCCATGACGACCCAGGATGTGGGTCTGGCCTACGGCACACTGGGCGTTGCGGCCTTGCTTGCCGGTGGCATCTTGGGCGGCATCTTCTCCTCCAAGGTGGGCCTGAAAAAAGCCCTGTGGTGGATGGCCGCCTGTATGACCCTGCCGTGCCTCACGTTTGTGTATCTGTCGATGCAGTTGCCCGTCAATTTCTATGTGATTGCCATCTGCATCATCATTGAGCAATTCGGCTACGGATTCGGCTTCACGGCCTATATGCTGTACATGATGTACTTCTCGGAGGGCGAGTTCAAGACATCGCATTATGCCATCTGCACGGCCTTCATGTCGTTGAGCATGATGATTCCCGGCATGTTTGCCGGCTACCTGCAGGAGTCGATGGGCTATGCGGCCTTCTTCTGGCTGTCGTTCGCCTGCAGCATCGCCACGATCGCGGTAACCTTCTACGTTGACCGCAAAATCGACCCCGACTACGGCCACAAGTAAACATTTATAATGCGAATTCCACGAATTTAACAAATTAGTGAAATAACGTGGAATTAGCGTAATTCGCATTAAAAGAAAAGAATAGGAATATGAAAAAGATATTGTTTTTGATAGTGGGTGTGATGATGGTGATGACGGCGGGAGCGGTTGTCAAGCCCGGTGTCGAGGTGCTGCGCGACGGCGGCTTTGCCCAGTTGCAGGGCAAGCGCGTCGGGCTGGTGACCAACCCCAGCGGCATCGACAACAATCTCAAGAGCACCGTCGACATCCTCAACGAGGCCCCCGGCGTGCAGTTGGTGGCCCTGTTCGGCCCCGAGCACGGCGTGCGCGGCAATGCCCATGCGGGCGATGCCGTGGGCGACGCCGTGGACCCGATGACGGGCATCAAGATGTATTCGCTCTTTGGCAAGACCCACGAGCCCACCGCCGAGATGCTCAAGGACATCGATGTGCTGGTCTATGACATCCAGGACATCGGGTGCCGCAGCTACACGTTCTATGCCACAATGGGCGTGTGCATGCAGGCCTGTGCCAAGTATGGTACCGAATTTATGGTGCTTGACCGTCCCAATCCGCTGGGTGGCAATAAGATAGAGGGTAACTTGGTGGAACCGGGCTATTTCTCGTTTGTGAGCAAGTATGCCATTCCTTACCTGTATGGCCTCACGCCTGGCGAACTGGCGACCTTCCTCAACGAGGAGGGCATCATCGCCCAGGAATCCAAGACTGGCCGCAAGTGCAAGTTGACCGTCATCCCGATGGAAGGCTGGACGCGCGACATGAAGTTCCGCGACACCGGCATGCCCTGGGTGCTGCCCTCGCCGCAGATTCCCGCCCCCGAGAACGCCTTTTTCTATCCCGTGTCGGGCATCCTGGGTGAGTTGTACATCTTCAATACCGGCATCGGCTACACGTTGCCCTTTGAGACGTTTGCCGCCTCATGGATCAATGCCGACTCGCTGGCCATGCGCATGAATGCCCTCAACCTGCCTGGCATGCACTTCAGGCCCATCAACTACAAGCCGTTCTATGCGCTGAGTGTTGCGGTGGACAAGTCGCTGCAGGAGGTGCACGGCGTGCAGATCTATATCACCGACCTGGATGCCGCCAACCTGTGCCTGACGCAGTTCTACTTCCTGCAGGTCATCCACGAGATGTACCCCACGGTGCAGCTGTTCGAGCAGAATCCCAAGCGCTACAACATGTTTGACAAGGTGTGCGGCACCAAGGAGATCCGCGAGCGCTTCATCAAGCGCTACCGCGTCGAGGACATCGCCGACTACTGGAACAAGGACGTGGACGTCTTCCGCATCCGCTCCTCAAAATATTACTTATATCACTAACCCTTGGTTCAAAGGGACGGTTCTTTTGGACGAAAATTTTCGTCCAAAAGAACCGTCCCCCTGGACGAAAACTGAAAGATTATGGCAAAGACCGAAAAACGACTGTTGTCACTTGATATCCTGCGAGGCATCACCATTGCGGGAATGTTGCTGGTGAATAATCCCGGAACGTGGAGTTACCTTTACCGTCCGCTGGCTCATGCCGAGTGGATAGGGCTGTCGCCGACCGACCTGGTATTCCCGTTCTTCGTCTTCTGCATGGGTGTGTCGATGGCTTTCTCGTTGAAGAAGTTCAATTACAGGCTTTCGGGTCCGCTCATGTGGAAAATCGTGCGTCGCACGCTCATCCTGTTCTTCATCGGCTGGGCGGTGCAGTGGTTCGGCCACCTGGTGCGCGGCCTGTTCAAGGGCGACCCGTTTGTTGAGGCGGTGAACAACCTCGACACGTTGCGCTACATGGGTGTGTTCCAGCGGTTGGCGCTGGTCTATTTCTTCGGGTCGCTGTGCGTCGTGCTGTTCAGCCGCCGGTTCATCCCGTGGCTGGTGGGCTTGATTCTGGTGGCCTATGCGCTGATTCTGGGCTTGGGTCACGGCTATGATTTCTCGCTCGAGAACATCATTGCCCGCATCGACAACAGCGTGCTTGGAACCGACCACATGTATCACGAGTGGGCCAACGGCGAACAGCTATCCTTTGACCCCGAGGGCATCTTGAGCACCTTGCCGTGCATCGCCCATGTGCTCATCGGCTATCTGGTGGGCCGCCTGATTCTGTCGCTTTACAACAACACCGAGCGCGTTTACCGCATGCTGTTGTGGGGCGCTGTGCTGGTGCTGGCGGGCTGGTTGCTGCAATATGGCATCCCGTGCGGCAAGAAGATGTGGTCGTCGACCTTTGTGATGATCACCTGCGGCATGGCCATGTGCATCCAGGCGATGCTTATCCACTTTGTCGACATCAAGGGGCGCCGGGGCCGCTGGACCCGCTTCTTTGAGTCCTTCGGTGTCAATCCGTTGGCGCTGTACCTGCTGGGAACGGTGCTGGCCATCCTGTTTGGCGCTATCCCCGTGGGCCACGATGCCGACGGCGACGTCATCTCGATCCACAGTGCGGTTTACCGCTTCTTTGAGTCGTTCTGTAACCCGTACATGGCCTCGGCGCTGTATGCGGTCTGCTTTGTGCTGCTCAACTGGGTTGTGGGCCGCGTGCTTTACAAGAAGAAGATTTTTATCAAGATATAGTATTTATAGTACCTATAGTACCTATAGTACCTATAGTACCTATAGTACCTATAGTACCTATAGTACCTATAGTACCTATAGTACCTATAGTACCTATAGTACCTATAGTGACTATAGTGACTATAGTTGAGGTGATTAATAACTTAAAAAACGACAATAATATTATGATGATTCTTATTGCTGACTGCGGCTCCACCAAGATCAACTGGACGCTGCTTAACGGAAAAGAGAAGGTAGCTCAGATTTTCACTACCGGCATGAACGCCCTCCTGCTCACCGAGGAAGAGATGAAGGAACAGATACGCCGCGAGTTGATGCCTCACCTGACCAACTACAAGGTGGACGAGATCCATTACTATGGCGCCGGCATCATATCGGACGAGATCAAGCAGCAGGTGGTCAATGCCCTGCGCGCCAACCTGCCCAGTGCCGGCCGCATCGAGGTGGCAAGCGACCTGCTGGCGGCAGCGAGGGCCGTGTGCGGCCGTAAACCCGGCATCGCCTGCATCCTGGGCACGGGCAGCAACTCGTGCTACTACGACGGCGAGAAGGTGGTCAAGAACGTGTCTCCCCTGGGCTATATCCTGGGAGACGAGGGCAGCGGTGCCGTGCTGGGCAAACTGCTCGTGGGCGATGTGTTGAAAAAGCAACTTCCCGAGCACCTGTGCGAGAAATTCATGCGGGAATACAACCTCGACTACACGACGATCATCACGTCGGTCTATCGCAAACCTGCCGCCAACCGCTTCCTGGCGCAGTTCGCGCCCTTCCTGGAGCACAACATCGAGGAGCCCTCGATTCGCCGCATCGTGCTGCGCTCGTTTACCGACTTCTTCACCCGCAACGTGGCCAGCTATCCCGGTTACAAGGAGCTGCCCTGCAACTTCGTGGGCTCTATCGCATTCTATGAGAAGGCTGTGCTGCAAGAGGCCGCCCAAGCGCTGGGCATCACCATCGGCACCGTGATCAAGGATCCGATGGAGGGCCTTGTGAAGTATCACTCGACCGAAGAGTAACCCTAAAAAGACAGAATTATGGCATTTGTGAAAATTAGCGAACAAGAGTCGCTCTACGATAACCTGGAACAGAAATCGGTGCACGAACTGCTCACCGAGATCAACCAGGAGGACCACAAGGTGGCCGATGCCGTTCAGCTGGCGATACCGCAGATTGAGCGGCTGGTCACCGGCATCGTCGAGCGCATGAAAAAGGGTGGCCGCATCTTCTATATGGGTGCGGGTACCAGCGGGCGCCTGGGCGTGCTCGACGCCAGCGAGATTCCGCCCACCTTCGGCATGTCGCCGGGGTGGATCATCGGTGTCATCGCCGGTGGTGACGAGGCGTTGCGCAATGCCGTCGAGAACGCCGAGGACGATACCGCCCAGGGGTGGAAAGACCTCCAGGAGTATCATGTGACGCCGCTCGACACGGTCATCGGCATCGCGGCATCGGGTACGACGCCCTATGTCATCGGCGCCCTGCGCGATGCGCGCGCCAACGGCTGCCTCACCGCCGCCATCACCAGCAATCCCGATGCCCCCGTGAGCGAGGTCGCCGAGATTCCCATCGAGATGATTGTCGGCCCCGAGTATGTCACCGGTAGCTCGCGCATGAAGAGCGGCACGGGCCAAAAACTCATCTGCAACATGATTTCGACCAGCGTGATGATACAGATGGGCCGCGTCAAGGGCAACAAGATGGTCAACATGCAGCTCACCAACCAGAAACTCGTGGACCGCGGCACCCGCTGGCTCGTCGAGGAACTGAAACTCCCCTACGAGGACGCCAAGCGCCTGCTTCTGCTCCACGGCTCGGTCAAGAAGGCCATCGACGCCTACCGCGGCAACTAGTTAATAGTTAATAGTTGAGAGATAATAGTTGATAATCCAGTGAAAAGAATAGCATTGCTGGCTGTGACGGCGCTGTTGTGCCTCACGGCAATGGCCCAGGCCAACCAGGACGTTTACTATGCCCGCCGGGCGACGCTCTTTGACGAGCTGCCCATCGGCAAGAAGGACATCGTCATGCTGGGCAATAGCCTGACCGACGGTTGCGAGTTCAACGAGTTGATGGGCAACCGCCACATCAAGAACCGCGGCATCGTGGGCGACATCGTCCAGGGCTTTATCGACCGCATCGACCCCATCATCAAGGGGCAACCCAAGAAGTTGTTCATCATGGGCGGTGTCAACGATATCTCCCACGATGTGAGCGCCGACAGTATCGCCCGGGTGATGGAGAAACTCATTGTCATGGTCAAGCAAGGGTCACCGCGGACCAAGATCTACCTCCAGAGCCTCTTGCCGTTCAACAACGAGGTGCGCGAGTGGAGACTGCTCGTGGGCCGTGAGCACGTCGTCGTCGAGGCCAACATCCTGCTCGAGCAAGTCGCCCGGCGTCAAGAAGTCACCTGGATTAACCTGTACCCCTTGTTTGCCGACGATCAGGGCCGCTTGCGTGCCGACCTGACCAACGACGGCCTGCACCTGATGGGAAAAGGTTACCTCATCTGGCGCGACGCCTTGCGTCCCTACCTCAAGTAAAGAAACAAGTGTCAAAAAGAAACCGATAAAAGAAAAGCCAACGTTCACGCGAGCGCCGGCTTTTCGGTTGATTGCTATGTAATTAGAAGAATTACCAGTTGCTGTTGACCAGGTAGTTGATGAGCACGGTGGCATCGGTCACGTTGACATTGCCCTCGGTGTCGAGGTCGCAGTTGGCGTTGGCCAGGCTGATGCCGGTTGCGTCGTTATAGAGCAGGTAGTTGATGAGCAAGGTGACGTCGGTCACGTTGACGTTGCCGTCCATGTTCACGTCGCCGCGCAGGCCTGTGATTTCGGGCTCTTCCTCGCCTTCAACCCACATGTAGGCAAACAGGTAACGGTCGTCGATGTTGGCGATGCGGTTGGCCTCACCGGTGGTGATGTCCACCTCATACAGGGACGTGTCATACTTGCCGTTGGTCTTCCAGTTCTTGTCGTTGAGCGGGTTCCAGTTGCCGTAGTCGTCATATCCCATGCCGCTGTTGTAGTAGCCCATCCAGTACATCTTGGTGGGGTCGTTCTTGGAGAAACAGGCGGCCTGGCGCTTCATCTGGGAGCAGTAACCCGTGCTCATGCGGTTGTCGGCCATGATGAGGCCCGTCGTCAGGTCGAACTCATAGACGTGGGCTCCGCTGAGGTTGCCGTCGATGTCATAGATCTTGCCATCGGCAGCCGGCATGGCGGCGGTACCGCCACCGCTGGTCAGGGCGAACGCGCGGCCCTCGCTGTTGATGGCGAAGGTCACGAAGTTGTCGTAGTAGAGGCCCGGTGTGATCTGTGAGATGCGCATCGTGGTCAGGTCGATCGTGCAGATGGCGTAGCCGCTGTCGGTCGAGTCGGCGGCTTCGTCGGCAAAGAAATCGGGGTCGTTGAGAATCGAGTCGGGCAGGTACTTGTTGGTGATGTGGAACAGGCCATAGACCTTGCCGTCGTTGGGGTTAACAGCCATGCCGGCCGATTCCAGGCAGTCCCATGCGGGATAGATCTCGGTCTCGCTCAGCAGGTCTCCGGTTAGGGCGTCCCAGTGACGCACCGCAAAGCGGTTGGTGTCGTTGGTAACCCACTGGCCATCGGGGTTTTGCATGTCGGTGCGCGACATGATCGTGGTGAGAACGCCATCCTTGATGACAGCGCCCGAGTTGGCATACATCATATTGAAGTTGGAGGCCCACAGTGCCTTGGCGTTGTCGGTGAACTGTCCGTTGCTGTAGAAGTCGGCCTTGTTGACGGCAGGATCTTTCTCGGGCATGGTCACGCCATTGGCGCCGTCCCATTCCATCTTGTAGAGTCCCTGCTGGACGATGAAGATGGTTTTGCCCAGTTGATAATTCCATCCCACATACTCGCTATAATATCCGTTAGGATAGTCGTTGTCGCGGCTGGTCTGATAGACACCGTGGAAAGTAAGTCCTTGTGCAACAAGCGTGAAGCACGATAATGCCGATACGGCAAGCAATAAAAACTTGTTTGTCATAAATTAAAAAAGTTTATAATTAATGGTATTAATAAAGTAGAATTGCAAGCAATTATTCTGCAAAATTATGTCAAATCCAAGAAATATGCAAGATAAACCCCAATTTTTTAAACTATTTGTGTCCTGTAAACATAGTTCAAGATGGATCAGGCAGGGTAACTTGTCATGCGGGTGAAACACCCGGAGGGTGTCATCTGACTAACCGGGGGTACCTGCCAATGAAACGAGCGAAGCGAGTGAAGTGGCAGGCACCCCCGGTGCCGCAATGCGTCCCTATCGTCGCTGGAGGCGACCCCAATACCCTAACCGTCAAGGGGGTCGCCTTCAGCGACATTCTTACGTACTTCCTTACCCGTGGTGATGCTGGCTCACTCGCTCCGCTCGATTGCCAGCATTACCACGGGCATTCTATGTTCATATGCAAGAAAAATGATGATTTTTTCTAGTTTTTTTGCATTTCACCATATAAGGTACCATTCTTGACCATAGCGACAAGGATGTGAATCATCTTGTTTTTACAGTTGTTGTGGACAATGGATATATGCTTTTTTCTCGCCAACAGGCGCTGTGCATAGTTGCTGATGTCTGGACAGAAACGGATTGCGCAAACAACCGCTTGAGAAAGCAGGGATTTCAAATAATGGTCGGCAAAGTGGGAGACATGCGGCTTACCGTTAATCGATGTCCCGGACTGATTGGCGAATGGCGCGATACCCCAGTAAGAACAGATGCGCCTGGCATCATAGTCAAAGCGTTTGAAGTTGTCCGTGTACACAATCAGGGCAACGGCATTGACCAGCGCGATGCCTTTCATCGAGGTGAGTATATCATACACCTTTTTGACCTCTGGATTCCCCTCAATGATTGACTTCATATGTGCTTCAATCTTTTCGATTTCAGCGTCAATGGCGTTGATGATCCTTTTGTCGGAGGCTAGCATCTTTTTCAGCAAAGGGTTGTCCTTGTACAGACCGGTTAACTCTTTATTGCGCCGCTGTAAGTCACTTTTCTGCTTGACCAACAGGCGCCTTTGGGTAAATAATGTTCTGAGGGCCTCTGATGTCTGTGACGGCTCCTGATAGACCACCAGCTTGTCATAGTGGCGGGCTGCATACTCTGCGATGTCGCGGGCATCTTTCTTGTCGTTCTTGCCACGCGAAATTCCCATGGAGCGCTTTATGCGCAGCGCACTCTCAAGGCATACTGTGTAACCGTCACGGGTCAACATCTTTGCCGCCAACATGCTGTAAACCCCTGTGTTTTCTCCACAGATGACGCACTCAGTGATGACGTCATTGCCACATGCCAGGCGCAGCCATTTTTCGAGTTGCTTAACTCCGTCCTTGGTGTTGCAGAACTGATTGTGCTCCCCTCTACTCACCAGGTCATCCTTACATAGGACAACCACATCAAATTTTGTCTTGGCAAAGTCAATGCCGATAAAGAACTTTTTCATACTTTTGTACAATTATTTGCGAAGTCGACCATCGGCGTCCCACGACTCAAACATTAAATAGGCTTCGAGCCTAACATTCTATCTCGTCTAAGGATGCCGCTCCTTTGAAGTATATAACCCGTGATAGACTCAAAGACTGTTACTCAAATTATTTTACTTCAAAGGAGGGTTGACTTCTTCTTTAATACGGCAAAAGTAAGAAATCCACCTGGCATTCTTCGTATTGTATTAACATCATGTTTGCTTTTGGCGGACTTCGTCCGCAACGACGCTGCAAACTTAATGTTACTCAGAGGCTCGCCCGTTGGGCGAGAGCGGCCCTAAAGCAATCCCCAAGCCCAGTTGATATATATGGCCAACTATCAATCAATGAATTAGAACAATTGAATGGATTTTACCAGACGCTAATATTTTTCCTGTTTTCCGCGGTCTCTGATTTCTGAAAAATTGGGAACTGAGAATCAGCGATTTAGCTCGCTGGATTTGCAAAATGGCGTGTCCCGTGCTAT
>CACYSG010000030.1 GCA_902776955.1 uncultured Bacteroidales bacterium
TGTCCAGGGCGAGATTATTGCCTGCGACCCGTTCCTGAGGCTGCGTTGGCGTGAAAACGGCAGCGATTGGCACGAGGTGGCAACCCACCTCATCGGCAGCTACAACCTGGACAATGCGCTGGCAGCTGTGACCGTCGGTTTGCACTTCGGTGTCACCGCCGAACAAATCTGCCACGCGCTGGAGAACTACGTGCCGTCCAACAACCGTTCACAACTCACCGAGACGCCCCACAACCACCTCATCGTGGACGCCTATAACGCCAACCCCACGTCAATGGCCGCCGCCCTCGACAACTTCAGCCTCATGGATGTCGCCCCCAAGATGGCCATCCTGGGCGAAATGCGCGAACTGGGCGCCAGCAGCCGCGAGGAGCACGTCCGCGTGGTCGAGCGCCTCAAGGATTGCCCCTTTGACGAGGTATGGCTCGTGGGCGAGGAATTCAAGGACATCGACTGCCCCTTCCGCAAGTTTGACGACGTCGAGCAGGTCAAGGCCGCTATTACCGCCGACCGTCCCGAGGGCCGCTACATCCTCATCAAGGGTTCCAACGGCACCCGCCTCTTCCAGTTGCCCGAGTTGCTGTAAAAATACCCGTCTCCCGATAGGTCATGATCAACAAGGACAAATACTTTTTCACGCTCGAGATTGCAGTCCGGGACTACGAGCTCGACAGCGAGGGCATCGTCAACAATGCCATCTACCTGCACTATCTGGAGCACACCCGCCACGCCTTTGTCAAGCAGGAGGGACTCCCCTTTGGCAGCCTCACCACCGAAGGGCTCGTGCCCGTTGTCAAGCGCATGACCATCGACTACCACTGCCCGCTGCGCAGCGGTGACGTGATGGTGAGTTGCTTGTGGGTCGAGCGCAAGGGGCCGCGCTTCATCTTCTATCAGGATATCTTCAAGAAGCAGGGTGGCGAACCCGTCGTCAGCGCCGCCGTCACCATCGTGTGCCTTGAAAAGGACGGCCGCATCAACCGTGGCGATGACCTGGCCGCACGCCTTTCCAAATACTTTGACAAGCCATGACCAACGACGTCCGCTCTCCTCTGGTCTATCGCATCGCTTTTGCCAGCCTGCAAGGCATGGGTGTGGATCTCGCACGCAAGCTGCTTGACGTGGTGGGCAGCGAGCAGCGCTTCTTTGAGATGAGCGAGAAGGACCTGAGGGCGCTCACTCGCGGACGCAGCAAGATTTATCGCGACGACTACCGCCGCGACTGCCTCCAGCGTGCCGCCAGCGAGGAGGCGTTTATCCGGGAACACGGCATCAGCGCCACCTACTACACCGACGAAGCCTATCCGCACCGCCTGATCGAGGCTCCCGACGCACCGGCCATGTTCTACTCGCTGGGGCAATGTAACCTCGAGAGTGCGCATGTCATCAGCGTGGTGGGAACGCGGCATGCCACCCAGTACGGCAGCCGTTTCTGCGACACACTCATCGGGGAATTGGCCACACGCCTGCCCGATTTGGTCGTGGTCAGCGGTCTGGCCTACGGCATCGACATCGCGGCACACCGCGCGGCCATCAAGCACGGGGTGCCTACGGTAGCCGTCCTGCCCCGAGGCCTCAACTGCATCTATCCCGCCGCACACCGGCCAGACGCCGTCGCCATTGCCAAGCGCGGCGGCATGCTCCTGACCGACTATACCAGCCAGGACCAGGTCCAGAAGGGCAATTTCCTGGCCCGCAACCGCATTGTGGCCGCATTGAGCGACTGCACCGTGGTTGTCGAGTCGGCAGGCTCGGGTGGAGCGCTCGTGACGGCATCGCTCGCCATGAGCTATAACCGCGATGTGATGGCCGTGCCGGGACGTTGTGGCGACGAGTTCTCGGCAGGATGCAACAAGCTCATTGCCACCAACAAGGCGGCACTCATCACGGGAGCAGACGACCTGATGGCCACCATGCGCTGGGAATCGGCTCGACAAGAGCCCAAACCGATGGAACTCTTCCCCGAATTGACCCGTGAAGAGCAGGCCGCCGTGGACGTCATCCGCGACCGAGGCGAAATCCATATCAACGCGCTTGCCGAGGCGCTGGGCGTCCCTGTCTATAAGCTCATGAGCACGCTTGTCGAGCTGGACTATAAAAAGGTCATCACTACCCTGCCCGGCTGCCGCTACAGCATGGCATAATTCATGGATTTTATACTTTTTAACACTCGGATTCATCGACAATCTGAAATAAAGCAGTATCTTTGATTTTTCATTTTTCCAATAAAAACAGCACTTAAAACGAGGCAACGAAATGAATACCGACAGAATACCCGATTCAGAATTCATCATCAATGATGATGGTTCGGCTTTTCACATTCATGTAAAGCCTGAGCAGTTGACTGACAATATCATTGTCTGTGGCGACCCCGGCCGCGTGACCATGATTGCATCTTACTTTGACACACGCGATTGGGAGACCTCCAGCCGTGAGTTCCACGGCATCGGCGGCACCTACCATGGCAAACCCATCATGGCGCTCTCCCACGGCATCGGCCCCGACAACATCGACATCGTCATGACCGAGCTCGACGGCCTGGCCAACATCGACTTCGCTACCCGCACCCCGCGCGCCGAGCACCGCACGCTCAACATCGTGCGCATCGGCACATCGGGCGGCCTGCAGCCCTATGTCCCCGTTGGCACTCCCGTCATTGCCTCCAAGGCCATCGGCTTTGACGGCGTCATCAACTACTACGCCGACCGCAACAAGGTCGCCGACCTTGACTTTGAGAAGAAATTCTGCGAGTTCGTCCATTGGAATGAGCTCTTTGCCAAGCCCTACGTCGTGGACGCAGATCCCTGGCTGGTCGAGAAAATCGGCCGCGACGACATGGTGCGCGGTTACACCATCTCGGCAGTGGGATTTTACGGTCCCCAGGGCCGCAGGGTAAGACTCGACCTCGCCGAGCCCGAGCTCAACAGCCGCATCGAGAAATTTGAGTACAACGGTGGCCACATCACCAACTACGAGATGGAGAGCAGCGCCCTGCAGGGCATGGCCCTCATGCTGGGACACCGCGCGATGACCGTCTGCTCCATCATCGCCAACCGCGTCGCAACCGACGTTAACCCCAACTATAAGACTGCCGTCGAGGACCTGGTGCGCACCGTCCTTGACCGCTTGACGGAATAATAATCATAATCACTATGAGAATATTTCGGGCCTTGCCGCTAGCGTTAGCGACAAGGTCCATTTTTTTAAGCGACTGTTCAGCGAAAAACCTTCTGTATCGCCTCACGCTAAGCCGCAAAGGCGCTAAGATATTGATATTCAATTAAAAGGATTCTGAAAAATGAAATATGTCATCGTAATATCATTAATTCAAGCTTTCTATATTACACGTTCCACCAGTGAGAGCACGGGTGCCATCAGCTGGGACGGTTCTAATGATGCGGTAAGCGAAGCGGCGCTATCAGTTAGAACCGAGTGTAATTACCATCACTTCTCTGCTTTAATGGCGGACATTACTTAGCGGCTTTGCGCCTTAGCGTGGTGTCAAACTGCTATATCGTTAGTTTTTTAATTACAAAATGAAAAAAAAACTTAAATCACTGTTTCGATATAATATTATGATACAACACTGCGTTATGTAGATGTAACAATAATAAAACAAGATTGCCTATGCACAGAACGACTACTTCGACAAAAAATGAAAAAGACGTTATTTCAGTAAAAGGGCCCAAGAAGGCCACCATCGAGTTGCTCAAGCAATTTGCACGGGTTTACCAGTACAACGTCGAGTTGCCGAGAGGATTAGAGTCGATGATCTTGAATTAATTAATCAGGCTATCGCCCCTCTCTCAAAGTTAAACGGGAAAGCTTTCTGCATCATGATGTGGAAGGCTTTTTCTCTCTCCGGCGGCAAGCGGGTCTGCAACCCCTTGATTTGTTCAAATTTTGACACTTGACTGGAGTTTCGAGTTTGTTCATGTCACAATATTATTGTACTTTTGCACCAAGTAAAACAAGATAGTCATGTTGAACCTGATTAAACGCATCCTTTCGGGTGCTCTATACATAGCGCTGATTGTGGCGGCGATATTGTTGCTCGACAATTCGCCCGTGATGTTTATGCTGGTTTTCTCGCTGCTCATTGTGCTGGGCATTGGCGAGTTAATCACCATGGCCAAGGACGACACCACACAATCATGGCTGGTGAACATCATCGACATGGCCGGTGGTGTAGGCCTGTTCGTGTCTTTCTACCTCCACTACGAGGGGTCAACACTGCAGTCACGCATGTTGTGGCTGCTGCCCATCGCCACCTACCTGCTGCTGCGAACCATCGTGCAGCTTTACCGTCCGCGACAGAATGCGGTACACAGCCTGGAACGCTCGTTCTTCTCGCTGGGTTATGTCGCCCTGCCCATCGCCATGCTCAACAGCATCATGAGCATTACGGCTCCGCGGTTGCTGCTCGGCATGTTCATCTTCATCTGGCTCTATGACACGGGAGCATTCTGTGTGGGCGTGCTTCTGGGTCGCCACCGCCTGTTTGAACGCATCTCGCCCAAGAAGTCGTGGGAGGGCGTTATCGGCGGTATCGCCGTGAGTGTTGCCGGTGCCTTCGCTACCCACTACTGGTTCGACGAGTTCTTCCAGGTTCCCGACCTCAACACCTGGGTCGGCCTGAGCATCGTCGTGGCCGTGTTCGCCACCTTTGGCGACCTGGTGGAATCGCTCATCAAGCGCACCGTCGGCGTCAAGGACTCGGGCCATATCCTGCCTGGGCACGGTGGCATCCTCGACCGCATCGACAGCTTGCTGCTGGTAGCCCCCGCAGTGCTTATCTACCTGTTGCTCATCGTCCCCAACATCCGTTAAACCATGCGCGGTATTCTTCCGTCACTGCTTTTGGCCTTCATGCTGGCCTTTATGCTGGCATGTGGTGGCAAGGATGTGGCGCCCGTGCAGCACACTCTGCCCGACACGATCGTCGTCGGGACACTTTACAGCCCTACGGGATTCTTCATCCTCAAGGGTGACACGATGGGATATGACTATGACCGAATCTGCGATTTCGCCAATTCCCACGGCATCACCCTGAAGTTCAGGGTCGCCCGTAGCATGCCGCAACTGCTCGACATGCTCAAGACCAAGAAGGTCGACGTACTAGCCTGCGAGATTCCCGTCACCGCCGAATACAAGTCGCGCGTGCTGCATTGCGGCGCCGTCAACGAGACCTACCAGGTGCTGGTCCAGCACAGCGGCAAGGGCATGATTTATGACGTGACCCAACTCATCGGGCGAGAAGTGTATGTCGAGAAAGGGTCCAAGTATGAGTCGCGTCTGCGCAACCTTGACAACGAGGTGGGCGGCGGCATCATCATCCATGCCGTCGAGGGCGAGGAGGCCTTGCCCACCGAGCTGATACAACGCGTCTCGCGCCACGAGATCGATTTCACCATCGTGGACAGCGACATCGCCCAGATGAACCTCACCTACTATGACAGCATCAACATCGGCCTGAAGGTGGGCTTCGTCCAGCGGTCGTCGTGGGCCGTCGCCCAGCGCGACAGGTGGCTCGCCGACAGCATCAACCTGTGGGCTGCGAGCGTCAATGCCCAGGAATACTCCAAGCAGGCCCTGAAGCACTACTTCGAGATGAACCGCGGCCCCAAACCCGACTCGGTCAAGGTCGATACCTTGCCCGTGACCCCGCCGGGTGCCATCTCCCCCTATGACCACGTGTTCAAGAAGTATGCCCAGGAAATCGGATGGGACTGGCGACTCCTGGCCGCCATCGCCTACTCTGAGTCGGGATTCGACCCGAATGCCACCTCGTGGATGGGAGCCAGGGGGCTCATGCAGGTCATGCCCAAGACCGCCCGCTCGTTCGGCGTGCGTGAGGAAGACCTGGGCAACCCCGAGGTGAGCATCCGCGTCGCCTCGCGCATCCTCAAGGAACTGGACGGCATCATGCGCAGCCGCACCGGACCCGGCGACCGCATCAAGTTTGTACTCGCCGCCTATAACGCCGGTTCGGGACACGTGACCGACGCCATCGCCCTGGCCCGTAAAAACGAACTTAACCCCCGCGTGTGGGAAGAGAATGTCGAGCAGGCCATGCTCTGGAAGATGGACCCCGAGTACTATAACGACTCGGTGTGCTCTAACGGATACTGCCGCGGCACCGAGCCCGTGGACTATGTCGTCAAGGTGCTCAACTGCTATGAGCACTACAAGAAAAACTACAAGAAATAACAATACTAACCAATAACCAAGTTACAGCAAGAGATGAGAAAGAAACATTTAATCGTGGCCACGGTCGTGGCCCTCTCGGCATCAATGATGATGCAATCGTGTATTGGCAGCTTCGCGTTGTTCAACAAGGTGAAGAACTGGAACGAGCACGTGGGCGATAAGTTCGTTAACGAGATTGTTTTTGTTGCCATGTGGATTCTGCCCGTGTATGAGCTCTGCTTCACGGCCGACCTGCTCATCCTCAACTCCATCGAATTCTGGTCCGGCGAGAACCCCGCAACAGCCGAGACCAAAGTCATCGACGGCAAGGATGCCCAATATCTTGTTGCCCGCAACGAGGCTGGCTACACCATCACCAACCTGAACACCAAGCAGGTGACCCGCTTCAACTTCGACGCCAGCGACAACTCATGGTCACTCGAGAACAACGGCCAGGAAATCAAGCTCTTCAACTTTGTGGACGAGACCCATATCGACGTGCTCACCCGCGACGGCAGTTACACCCGCGTAGAGCTCTCACAGGCCGGCGTGCTCGCCTATCAGGAACTTATCGGCATCGGCGGCACCGCCTTCGCCCTCAAGTAACCCACGCCAGCCCTCCCAAGGGAACGCGACATCAAACAAAGCGAACCTCAAAAGTGGTTTCCCCCACTTTTGAGGTTCGTTTCATCACCAATGCAAGAAAGTACTAATCCTAAATGCTCCCCTACTGTAGAGACGCAAAATTTTGCGTCTCAGGTGCTGGATTTAAGTAACGCCTTGGTGCAGAACCTGCAGGATGTAGGGCCTCGCCTTGGCGTGGCCGCAATGAGGCAAAATAAACTACGAATTACACGAATTTTACTAATTGGCATCCGCGTTCAATTAAGCCAAATTTCACGAATTGCGGCCTCGACTTGGCGTGAAGTAATACCAAGGGGAAGTGCATCATTGGGACGGGAAGGTGACAGCATCGGGGAAGGTGCATCATTGGGACGGGTCTTTGTGATGGCGTCGCTTCGCTTTGGCCATCAAAAGAACGCGTCCCAGCTGATAGCACCCGTGCTCTCAAGTGAAACAACTCTAACCTCTAAACTCTAAACTGCGAGCGCAAGACCGCATATTTGCGGATGCCCCCTCTAAACTCTAACCACTAAACTCTAAACTGCGGGCTCGAGACCGCATATTTGCGGATGCCCCCTCTAAACTCTAACCTCTAAACTCTAAACTGCGAGCGCTAGCGATGCGTTAGGTTGCGGGAATAGATTTTGACGATGCCGTCGAGGAAGGCGTTGAGTTCATATTCGCAGAAGTCGCCTGTGTCGGCCACATTGCCCGTCTCGTAGTAGCCGCGGGCACGGCAGGCGCCGCCACAGATGTAACGGATGGCGCAGTCGCGGCATTTGCCGATGTGGTCCACGTCGAGCGAGGCGCAACGGCGCAAGGCTGGCGAGTCGCGGTAGATTTCCTTGATGCTGCGCTCGTGCACATTGCCAGCGAGCAGCTCGTCGATGTGAAGCAACTGGCACGGATAGACGTCGCCCGTGGGCGAGATGCTGATTTCGTTGTCGCCAATCGCGCATTTATGGGTCTGGATGCATTTGGATATGTCCAGTGACGACTCGCAGTAGCCGAGCGGATTCACCCCGAAGGCGCCCGCCAGCGCGTCATAGTATTGCCGACCCGTGATGGACAGCTCGTCGTCGGCGAGGTCCGACACGGGGAATAGCGGCGCGTAGTTCAGCCGCCCACCGAAACGTCGTGCCATCTCCTCGACCTGGCCGATGTTCAGCCTCGTGACGGTCATCGAGAGCGTATAGTCGATATCGTTCCGCTCCAGGATATCCGCGGCTCGCATCACCTGGTCATAGTTGTCGCCACGCGTCAGGCTATGGGTCTCCCGCGTGGGGCCGTCGATGCTCAGCGTCACCAGATTGAAAGTTTCCTTGATGAAAGGGGCATTCTGCTCGTTGATGAGCAGGCCGTTGGTCAACAGGAGCATATCGCAGCCGCAGGCCTTGCCATAGGCCGACACCGGCTGCCATAGCGGGTTGAGCAGCGGTTCGCCGCCCGTGATAGTGATGGACAGATGGGCTGACAGGTCACACAGGTCATCTATCAGACGTTTATACTCGTCCAGCGTCAGCCGCGGATGGGCTCTCTCAACACGTTCGGCGGCATAGCAGTACTTGCAGCGCAGGTTGCACTCGCTCGACAAGGACAGGTGCACACAATGGAGCCCCGTGTCGCGAGGCGGCTGCTCGTGGGGCTCGGTCTCAAAGATGGACGAGTCCACCACATGGCGGCAAAAGGCTTCCACCTCTTCCCGCCGTTCGTTACCCATGACACCGCATGCCGCCTCCACGATTTCGGCGACCGTATTATTGCCGTCAAACTGTGACAAGATGAGCCGTCCCAGCTCGTTGGTAACCAGCCAGGCGGGCAGCAAGGGGTTGATAAACACATATTTATCGCCCCGCTTGAACATCTGTACCTGTTCGGGGAGTCTATATCGCATGGGATATCGCTAAAGGTTTCTCGCTGGGGATATGCCTCCTTCTGCTTAGCGGTTCTGGCCGCCGCAGTTATAGGACGACCCGCACTTGCCGCCACCGCCGGCGCACTCGTAGGAACTGCCGCATTTGCCCTGACCATTGGCACCCTGCCCGGCACAACTGTAAGAAGAGCCGCACTTGCCGCCACCACCGGCACACTCATAGGAACTGCCACACTTACCCTGGCCGTTGGCGCCCTGGCCTGTGCAACTGTAAGAAGAGCCACATTTGCCACCACCGCCGGCACACTCGTAGGAACTGCCGCACTTGCCCTGGCCGCTGGCACCCTGGCCCGTGCAACTGTAGGAGGAGCCGCACTTGCCGCCACCGCCCGAGCACTCATAGGAACTGCCGCACTTGCCCTGGCCTTCGGCACCTTGGCCGCTGCACCCGTAGGAGGAGCCGCACTTGCCGCCACCGCCGGCGCATTCATAGGAACTGCCGCACTTGCCCTGGCCGTTGGCGCCCTGACCACTGCACTCGTAGGACGAGCCGCACTTGCCGCCACCGCCGGCGCACTCATAGGAAGACGAGCAGTTACCTTTGCCCGAAGGGTCGCCTGCGGGCATCTCTCCGGCCTTGGCACCGAAGAATAGCGACGGCTGAACCACACTGGCCGCTACCAGCGCCGCCAGCTTCTTGATAAAATCCCTGCGTGATTGTTCATTATCCATCTTTTCTCCCTTTCATTGTTTTTCAAATGGCAAATTTACGAAAAAAACTCCATAAATCCAAGTCCACGCCAACATTACTTCAAAAAACAAAAGGGCGCCCAGTAAAAACGCCCTGGTGTGGCCACTCGTTCTATCAAAACTACGAATTACACAAATTAAACTAATAGGCATCCGCGTACTTATTCTTTCTAATTACACGAACGGCATCCGCTTTTCTGGGAAGGTGGGAAAAACCTTGAGAGCACGGGTGCCATCAGCTGGGACGCGTTCTTTTGATGGCCAAAGCGAAGCGACGCCATCACAAAGACCCGTCCCAATGATGCACCTCCCCCGATGCTGTCACCACCCCAAAAAGCGCCATCAACAAGACCCGTCCCCATTCGCTGGCGGGTAGCGGCCACGCCAAGGCGAGGCCGCAATTCGTGAAATTTGGCTTAATTGAACGCGGATGCCAAATTAGTAAAATTCGTGTAATTCGTAGTTTTAGATAGAACGAACGGCCACGCCAAGGCGAGGCCGTTCATTCTGTAGGTTCTACACTAATGGGGGGGTACCAGGCACTAGCGTCTTTACTTCACGACCTTAATGGTGGCGGTGGTGCCGTCACTGCGGGTGGTGCGCTGCAGGTAGATGCCGCTAGCGGGCTCGGCGGGCAGCTGGCGACCGGTGAGGTCGTAGTAGCGGGTGTCGATCACACGGGCGGTGCCGTCGAGTTCGCTGATGCCAGTATGGAAATCATTCTCAACGGTGGCTACCTCAGAGTAGTTAACCTCGCCGCCACCGGTGTAGAAGCTCTGCACGCCGATGGTGTTGAAGTTGGTGTTGTAGATATAAACGGTGTGACGGCCGTCGTTGCCCATATAGATGTCGAAGTTGATGTTGTCCTCAAACTTGTAGGGGATATCGGTCATGGCGCTCGAGAAGCCGATATAGGCCTCGGGCTCAAAGGTGAAGACCTCGCCGTCGAGCAGGATGTTGTAGTACAACTTGTTGTCGTTGATCCTGTAGCCCTCGACATCAACAACGGGGATGGTGAAGTGGATCACAGCCCAACCTGCGGCATTGTTGACCATGAGGTCGTCTTGAGTGAGGACGGGCGTGGCGGGCGTGGCGGGCATCTCGTCAAAGGCGACGAGGCCGGGAGCCACATAGTCGTTGATGATCTGGAGCGTGTTGGGGCCGATGTTGGTAACCATCGAGGCAGGCCACTCGGCAACCAGGCTGTGTGCGTCCTCATCGACATTGAAGACAATCTGGTCGTTGAGGTTGTAGTTGAACACGGTGCTGCTGTAGGTCTCGCTGTCGATAAAGGCGTCGGCGGTGAGCAGGTAGACGTGGCCGTTATAATAGGGGTCAACGCCCAGGTACTGGCGTGTGGGGAAGATGGCCTTGCCGTCGCGCAGGGTACCCTTGACAAACGAATCCCAGTTGTTGTCGTTGAGGTTGCCCATGTAGATGTCCTCGCCGTCGATAATCACGTCGAGGATGCGCTCCTTGGTCTTGGTGAGGTCGGTGGGGTCTGACAGGTAGGTCATGGTATAACCCTCGATGTAGTAATCGTCAAACGAGAAGACCAGGGGCTCGTCGTTCTGCGGTGCATAGACGATGTGCTGGTCGGCCATGTAGAACCAGTCGGCGGTAGCGTCACACAGGCCAATGTACTTGTCTCCCAGCTGGGTGAGCACACCGTCCTGCCAGGTGAACTCGATCTCGCCTTCCTCTTCAACAACGGGCATGCCCTCGTCCTCGTCGTAGTGCATGCAGTAGGCATAGTAGGGATCGCCGTAGTCGAGGATGTAGAGCTGGGGCAGCTTCACGACATACTTGCCGTCGCCGGCAGGCTCGGCCTTGATCCAGGGCAGGATCGAGAACCAGATGTAGCCCTGAGAGATGGGATTGTAGATGTAGAGGTTGCCATCGTCGCCCTCGACCACCTTGCCGATGCCGCCATCAACCTCCTGGATGTAAATGTCGCCCCAGCCCAGTCCGTAGGCCGACGAGGTGGCATACATGTTGTCATAGAGGAGACCCTCGGGAGCGTCCATGATGGGCTCCTCATCTTCGCGGGCGGGAGCCATAGCGGGAGCCTTGAACTGTGAGAGCCTCATGCCTGCTTGAGGCGCACGGTGCTGTGCCGTGGCATAGTTGGGCACGAGCAATGCCGCAACAAGTGCAAATAAAGTAAAGAATTGTTTCATAACGCAATTAAATTTTGTGAAATTAAAAATATAAATGATTATTCAACTGCAAATGTAAAGAAAATACCACAGAACCGCAATAGTCCTGTGGCCGTTTTTATATTAAAATTTAAAGTTTCTAAAGTTCTAAAATTTTATAAACTTGAGGTTTAGGGTTTAGAGGTTAGAGTTTAGTGAAGAAAAATTTTCATATAATGAGAGAATAGCAGCCAGTGGCTAATCTCTAAACACTAAACACTAACCTCTAAACTTCAAGTTTTCTAAAGTGGCGCAGCTACTTTAGAAAACTTGAATTAAAATGTTATTACTCTCGGCGGGCCGGGCTCACTTGAAGAATTTGCTGTGGCGCATGAACAGGTAACACAGGGCCATGAGCAGCAGGGAGACAATGACGGCGAACGTGAAGCCAAAAGGCCATTCCTCCATGAAGTTGGGGACGTTCATGCCGTAGTATCCGGCGACAACGGTAGGCACCATGAGCAGGATGGTGACAACGGTGAGGGTCTTCATGATGCGGTTAAGGTTATTGCCGATAATCGAAGAATAGGTTTCCTGTTCGCGATCGAGGATGGTGCTGTAAATCTCGGCGGTGTCAAGAGCCTGCTGCGACTCGATCTCGACATCCTCGAGCAGGTCCTGGTCGTGCGGAAGGGAGCGAAGGCGCATCTTGAGCCGGGCCAAGACGGTGGCATTACCCTTGATCGAGGTGATGAAATAGATAAGGAATTTGCCCAGTCCCATCATGCGCATGAGCTCATCGTTGTCCATCTTCTTCTCGAGCCGGTCCTCGGCAGCGTTCATCATCACGTTCATCTGCTTGAGGTACTTGAGGTACCAAACCGAGGTCGAAAGCATCAACGACAGCAACAGATCGTAGCCCTTACATGAGGTCAGGCGGCGGCGCTGGCTCCAGCGGATGAAGTCGTCCAGCACCTCGTTGTCATAGTAGCTGACGGTGATAAACACGTCATCGCGGATGAGGATGGCCAACGGAACGGTCGTGAACTGGTTCTCGCCGTCATCCGTGCGCTTGGCGGGGAGACGCAGGAAGACCAGCATCCAGTTATCCTCGTGGTCCACACGAGGGCGCTCCTCGGCGTCAAGGGCATCGTCGATGAAATCAAGCGGCACATCAAAGCGCTCGACCAACATCTGCAACTCATCCTCAGTTGGATTAGTCGCCTTAATCCAACAGCCTGGCTTCCAGAGGTTAATCTGGTCAAAACCCGTCTTGCATTTCCAGTAAGTAATCATGTCTTGTCGCTCGATTAAATCGTCCTGTCTCAAAAATGCAAAGTTAACGCTTTTCCCACAATCCGCCTCAACAATAAGGAGAAAATCATCAGCTTGTCCGATAAAATCACCCTGGTGTGTAGGGCCTCGCCTTGGCGTGGCCGCTCTTTCTAAAACTACGAATTGCGCGAATTAAACAAATTGGCATCCGCGCTCAATTAAGCCAAATTTCACTAATTACGGCCACGCCTTGGCGTGGGGCAAGGGCGTGTGCGCGTGGACGAATCGAGCAAAAGCGGGCTGACAACGGAAGCGGGCCTTCAGTCCCAAATCGCTGATGCAATCTGTTCCTGAAGGCCCGCTTTTTACCTTGGGTCAATCGGGTCAATTATGGATGATGAGGGCCGATTGGGCGGGAACGGTGATGCGGCCGCCGCTGACGGTCGTCAAACCCGACGGGTCACACTTGATGTTGCGGCAAACGACGGTATAGGTACCCTCGGGAACCTCTATCGTGCGGGCACGCTTGTTGGCATTCAACGCCACATAGATGTCGCCCCACTGCTCGCCAGGCACGCCACGGCCATTGATATGGAAGGCCACGAGGCAGTTCTGGTCGGGCAGGAAGTCCAGGCGTTCACGCACCATCTGGGCACTGGCCATGTGGAAGGCGGGATGGGCTTTGCGCATGGCGATCAATCCCTGGTAATAGTCCATCACCTGGGGATAGCGCTCCAGGTTGTCCCAATCCAGGTGGTTGATGCTGTCGGGGCTTTCATAGCTGTTGTGGACGCCCTTCTTGTCGCGCAGCATCTCCTCGCCGCTGAGGATGAACGGCACGCCCTGAGAGGTCAACACTGCCGTTTGGGCCAGCAGGTCCAGGCGGATGATTTCGTCGGTGGTGATGCCCTTGACGCTCGCCTTGAGTCGGTCCACGAGGCACATGTCGTCGTGACAGCTCACGTAGGCGATCATCTGGGTGGGCTCAGTGGCATAGGGCTCCTTGCTGTAATTCACCTTGCTGTAGTCCACGCCGGGATGCTGGATGGCACCCACGATACCAAATTTCAGGCTCTCCTCGTTGCCCTTGACACCGCCCAGGAAGGCGGCCTTGCTATCGCTGTCCCAGGGACCGCGCAAGGCGTCACGCATGCAGTCGCTGAAGGCGGCGATGCCGGGCATCTGACTGATGTGGGCCTTCATAGCCAACTGTTCGCCGGGGATGGCACACGAGCCGGCGCTCCAGCCCTCGCCATAGATGAAGATGTCGCTGGGCAGGGCCTGGCGGATGGCGTTCATCGTCGCGATGTCGTGCACGCCCATCAGGTCAAAGCGGAAACCGTCGATATGGTACTCATCCACCCAATACTTCACGCTCTCGACCATATAACGGCGCATCGCCTCGCGCTCGCTGGCCGTCTCGTTGCCGCAACCGCTGCCGTTGCTGTAGGTGCCGTCGGCGTTCTTGCGGTAGAAGTAGTCGGGACGGGTGAGCTGGAAGTTGCTGCCGTCGATGTTCCAGGTGTGGTTGTAAACCACGTCGAGGATGACCTTGATGCCTGCACGGTGCAGGGCCTGGACCATCTGCTTGAACTCGTTGATGCGCACCTCGGGCTTGTAGGGGTCGGTGGAGTAGCCGCCCTCGGGCACGTTGTAGTTCACGGGATCATAGCCCCAGTTGTACTGCGGCTCGCCCAGGCGGGTCTCATCGACCGAGGCATAGTCAAACGACGGCAGGATGTGCACGGCGTTCACGCCCAGCGCCTTCAGGTGGGCGATGGCGCGCGGCTCGGTCAGGGCGAGGAATTTGCCCTTGTTGACGAGGCCGCTCGACGCGTCTATCGAGAAATCACGGTGGTGCATCTCGTAGATGATCAAGTCGCTAGCAGGAATCGAGGGACGGCGGTCGGCATTCCAGCCCTGGGGGTCGGTGCCGCGCAGGTCAACGATGGCGCCGCGCTTGCCGTTCACGCCCACGGCGGTGGCCCAGATACCCGGACACTCGCCACGGAACTTGCCGCCGTATTTCACATCAAAGGTGTAGAACTTGCCGTTCAGGTCACCCTTGACCGAGGCTTGCCACAGCGTGGGATCAGCCTTGTCACGCTTCATGTTGACGGTCTTGACGGGTTTGCCGCCCAGGCCCACATTGTAGATGCGCAACTTGACCTGCTGGGCATCCTCATTGGTCTCAACCGTAAAAGCGCTCGCGCTCGGGGTGTAATTGACCCCGGTGCGAGCGTTAAGGAATTGTGGTACGAGTAATGCCATGATTATCGTTACCCATTGAATCAGATGTTTCATCAGCGTCCGTTCTGGTTGATGAGGTCCTTGATATGGCCGTTGAAGGCATCGGCCTTCATCAGCTGCTCAATCGTCATGTGCATGCGGTAACGCCAGTAGTGACGCGGATTGGCCGGGATGTTGATGCGCTCGGCATCGGCATCGGCCAGACGCATCTGCTCGTCGATGGCAAGCCAGTCCTGGAGGGAGAGCAGGCAGAGCATTGACGGGCAGGCCAGATGGGCGCGCACGATATCGTCGGCAAGCCAGCCGGGCAGCGGATGGGGAGCGGCATCACCACGCCACAGGGCCGAGTTGTAATACTCCTGGGTGCGGTCCCAATCCTCCTCCCACCACTGGCGCAGGGTCGGCATGTCGTGAGTCGAGATGGTGGCGACGCTGCGATAGGGGTTGGTGTTGAGGTTGCCAAACTTGATGTGGTTGTCCTTGGGCATCGACTGGATCTCGAGGCTCAAGATGCGCAACTCGTTCATCACCCATGCCACGCAATCGGGCACCATGCCCAGGTCCTCGGCACAGACGAGCATGCGGGTAGCCTGTACCAGCTTGGGCAACTTCTTCATCGCCTCGTGATACCAGAAGTCGTTGTTGCGGTGGTAGTAGTACTCGTTGTAAAGCTTGTTGAACGCGGCCTTGTCGTTGTCGTAGAGCGCCTCGTAGATAAAGTCGAACTGAACCGAGATGCGCGGGTGGTACAAGGCGGGATTCTTGCGGTCACGCACAAACAGCACGTCGCTGATAAGGGCATACAGGCCGTCGCGCAGCCAGATGTCCTCGTCGCTGGTCTTGCCCTGGAAAGCAGCCTCGACCTTGCGCTGCGTGTCAAACTCGGGCTTCATGCGGTAGATATCGTCATGTACCCGCTCGACATACTTCTCGCGAACGGTGTCGGCAAGACGGCCGAAGATGCGGTCAAGCACCCAGTCGGCAATGAACGGCTCGGTCATGAGCTGTTCCTGGAAATTGAGGCCGTAACTGCGGATCTCGTCGGCACTCATACCCAGCGAGGGCGAGAATTGGCCCAACAGACCGTGGACGGCATTGATGGGAATCTCCCAGATGCGGAAGAAGCCCAGGACATGGTCGATGCGGTAAGCATCAAAGTACTGCGCCATCTTGCGGAAGCGCTTTACCCACCACTGGCAACCGTCGGCGAGCATCACATCCCAGTTGTAGGTCGGGAAGCCCCAGTTCTGGCCGTTGGTCGAGAACGCATCGGGCGGAGCACCGGCCTGGCCGTTGAGGTTGAAGTATTTGGGCTCTACCCATGCCTCGACACTGTCGCGGCTGATGCCGATGGGGATGTCACCCTTGAGGATGACATGCTTGCTCTGGGCATACTCGTGGGCAGCGTGCATCTGCTTGTCGAGGTAATACTGAACATAGTACCACAGGCTCACCTCCTTGAAGGCCTTGGTGCGCGAGTTGGACATGGCGGCGCGCTCCTCGTCGGTGAAGATGTGGTGGGCGGGCCACTTCGAGAACGAGGAAGTGCCGTACTGGTCGCGGTAGTGGCAGAAAGCCGCATAGGGCACCAGCCAATCCTCGTTGGCCACAAAGAACAGCTTGAACTCGTTGCTCTTGAGCACCTCGGCACCCTCCTGTTCAAACAAGAGTTTCATGTACTCGCGCTTGGCATTGTTGACGCGCTCATAGTCGATCTGGGGCAAGGCATTCAACTCCTTGCGCAGCTTCTCAAACTCGGCAGCACGTTTCTTGTCCTTGAGCTTGGGCAACTGGCGCAGGTCCATATACTGGGGATGCAAGGCGTAGATGCTGATGCTGTTATAGGGGTAGCTGTCGCTCCAGGTGTGGGTGATGGTGGTGTCGTTGATGGGCAACACCTGCAGGGCTCGCTGACCCGTGCTGGCTACCCAGTCCACCATCATCTTGAGGTCACCGAAGTCACCCACGCCAAAGCTGCCCTCGCTCCTGAGCGAGAAAATGGGCACCACAGTACCGGCCAACTTGACGGGATACAGGGGGAAGTAGGCCTGCGAGAGCTCATAAACGATGTGCTCGCCCTCACGCAGGACAGGCAGCAACACCGTGCGGTTGTCGCCGGTCTCCCAGATGACAGTCTTGCCCTTATCGCCCAAGATGACGAACTTGAACTCGACAAAGGCCTTCTTGAAGGCGGCACCGTCGAGCGAGATCACCCACTCGTTGTGGTTATGCTCGGTCATCTTCAGGGCCTGTGCCTCGTCCCAATCGCCCAGCGTGGGCTCGTTGCCTACCACGCCCAGGGTCTCGCCCGTGCGCAGCTGCGGGGCACGCACCTTGAGCTGGATGATGGTCGAGAACCTGCTCTTGGCCATCGGCTGATGCTTGCGCAGCGCCACACAGTCGGTGAATGCCGAACTGTAGAGGTAGCTGTCGTCGGGCATGTCGTTCCAGTGGTCATAGGTGATATATCGTGTGGCCTTGGCAGCGTTCAAGTCCACGCGGTGAGGGATGACGGTCCACTCGTGGCGCGTCTGCTTGCCCTCACGCTCCACACTGTAGTAATAATCGACGATACCGGCCTTGGCAGGGAGATCGATTTCACATTTCCATGCCTTGTCGGTGGCGGGTTTCATGACGTGGCTCGAAACGACTTCGTTCGTCCCGGGGTCCACGATATTGAGTACGAGGTTTTCACCGTAAACGGTGCTGTACTCCACATTGAATCTTACTTTCATGCTTTATAGTTTTTTTGGTTGCTCATCGGCCACGAACGGGTCGCGGCACAGATGAGTACTAGATTTAGTAACTGTTAACTCTTAATTCTTAACTTTTCTCTTGTCCTCGATGATAAACACGCAGACGGCACCTATCACGAGCAGGATACCTGCCAGCAAGAGCATATTGCCCTGCACGCTGCCCATCGCTGCCAGCAACACACCACCCAGGGCGGCGGCTACGATCTGCGGAACACAGATGGTGCAGTTGAACAGACCCAGGGCGGTACCCATGCGGCTGCTGCCCTCAAATGCGTTGGTCACCATCGTGAACGGCATGGCCAGCATGGCGGCCCAAGCGAAGCCGATGAGGAAATAAGGCACGAACAGCAGGTACTGGTTATGGATATAAGGTACCATGGCAAAGCCGATACCGCCGATAACCAGACTCAAGGCGTAAGCCACCTTGATGTTCTTGAACTGCGGCAGCACAACGGCCCAGAGCACACTGCCGATGGCCTGCACGGCAAACAGGATGCCCACCCAGTTACCAGCCAGCTGATAACCCTCGCTGGCAGCGTCGGTGGTATTCCATACCGTGTCGGCGATGGTGCCGTTGGTATAGGTCCACATATACATGAATGCGGCCCAGCAGAAGAACTGCACCAGACCCACCTCAAAGAACACCTTGATGGCGTGCTTGCGCTGCTCGGGGCTCATCTCTGCAGCCTCGGCTTTGCCATCTTGCGCCTCGGCATTGGCGGCGGCATTGAATTCGGCCATCTCGGCAGGGGTGTACTCCTTCACGTGGCTGATGGTGTAGATAACACACAGGATCAGAATGCCAGCGCCCACATAGAATGACCACTTCACGCTGTCGGGGACAACGCCCTCGGGGGCCACATTGGCAATGCCAATGGCCGTGAACAGGAACGGGAAGATGTAGCCCACCAGCGAACCAGCGTTGCACAGGAACGACTGAATCGAGTAGGCCTTGGCCTTCTGTTTCTCGTTGACCATGTCGCCCACCATCATCTTGAAGGGCTGCATCGCCATGTTGATGCTCGTGTCGAGGAACATCAACGCAATCAAGCCGAAAATCATCGCGCCGGCAATGGTCAAGCCAAACGAGCCCGCATTAGGCAGCAGGCACATCACGATAACAGCGGCGAGCGCGCCAATCAGCAGGTAAGGAATGCGGCGGCCCCAACGGCCCATCCACGTCTTGTCGCTGAAGAAGCCCACGAGCGGCTGCACCACCATTCCCATCAACGGCGGCAGAATCCAAAAATAACTCAGGTTGTGCGGGTCTGCACCCAGGGTCGCAAAGATACGACTGATGTTGGCACTCTGCAGTGCATACGCGATCTGCACGCCAAAGAATCCAAAGCTGATATTCCACAGCTGGTTGAATTTCAAATCCGGTTTTGTCTTCATAGTTGGGTTATTTTTAAGTGTTAAGTTATAAATTCATAATAATCTGGGTTAAGCACCTACAAAAATAACACAAAAAACAGCCAAATTATTTTATATAATGTATTTCAAGCACAAAAAAACTATGCAACCGATTGCATTCAACAACCGTTTCGTCCGTGCGCACACGCCCCAGCCCGTGCCCCACGCTAAGGCACCAAGATTATTAAAACAACTATAACAACCCCCTGCCGAGCAGAAATTAAAAACAACTCAAACAACTCACTCTAGGGCAGCACGGGTGCCATCAGCTGGGACGCGTTCTTTTGATGGCCAAAGCAAAGCGAAAGATGGTGCAAGCCGAATGCCATAATGCTTGCATTAATGGCTAAGGCGCAGCCCATCTTGTGCGGAGCAACCCCATCACAAAGACCCGTCCCAACCAGAAAATCCCACAAGTGTAATTTCCATCACTTCTCTGCTTTAATGGTGGACCTTGCTTAGCGTCTTAGCGCCTTAGCGTGGGGCTAAGGCGTGTGCGCGAACGAAACGGCCCACCTTTTATAGGGTGAGCCGAGAACGGTTGATTCTTGTAATCTCCTGAATTATCTGGATGTCTTGTTCAACAGGCGGGAAACGGGGCGGGTGAACAGGCGGTTAACTGCCCAGGCCAGAAGGATGTCGATGGGGAGGATGAACCACACGACCAGCGGCGGTGCGGACGCGCCGAACAGGTCAGCAGCCACGAAGTCATAGGCTTGTTTCAACCCGATGTGACCCAGCAAGGGCTGCATCCAGTAGTAAACGAGTCCGGCGAGGCCCTGCAGCATGAACAACTCGAAACTGATGTCACCAATCCACTGCAACGGCTTGGAAACCAAAATTTTGCCGATAAAGCCCTCGCGGCGGTCATAGGCCTTGCACACGACAATAATCAGCGCCACCGGGAGCCACCACAGCACGGCATCGCTCCACGGCCGGAGTGAACTGTAGGAGCGGTAGGTCATCACCATGGCCGACAGCAGGGCGAGAGCGACAAGTTCGGCATCGGTGCCGTTCTCGCCGCGTCCCAGAACCCGAAATTTTCCCAAGTTATCGCACACATCGGCCAATATCATACCGATGATGAAGTCGATAATGCGCACCGGCGGGAACACATACATGGCAGTGCGGCCATAATCGTCCATCCCGGCCAGCACGATGAAGTCGATGAGGGCAAGCGCAACAAGAATGACGGCCTTGGGCTTTGCGGGCAACGGCTTGAACCATCGTGCCAGCAAGGGATAACACAGGTAGCAGAACAACAGTGTGCTCAGGAACCATGAGAACTTGTTATAGGAAAAATAGATGGAATGGGAGAGCGACCAGCTGTGCAACAGCGTGACGTTGAGCGCCAACGCGAGCGGCTTGATGACCAACAGCCCTATCACGGCCAGCGCAATGAGCCACAAGGCAAGGGTCAGCCAGTGCAGCGGAAACAGTTTGCAAGCGTGACGGCAGGCGAAACGACGGTAACTATCGCCATCCAGCTGTTCAAAAGGATGTTTCATCGACAGCAGGAAACCGCTGACCATGAAGAAAAAGGTCACACCGGCCCACGTCATCTCTTCAAATCCCGTAGCGCCCACATGAAAGAGGACGATCATCAGCGCGAAAACGCCGCGCCATCCGTTAATTGTCTTGATTATCATTGGAATCGAGTTTACTTATCACATTTTTTATCCTTGCGCCCAACGGACGGGTAAAATAGCGGTTCACCACCCACGACAGCGGCAACAGCAACGGCAGCACGAACCACTCCAGATGGCCGTAGATGCTCCACCCGAAGTGTCCCACAAGCGGCGACACCACAAAGGCAAAGAGGTGAAACACAACAAATTGCAGCACATACACCTCAAAGCTGATACTCCCCAGCCACTGCAAGGGACGGCTCAGCAGCACACGCCCGATGAGTCCTTCGCGCCCATTGAGCAGCACCAGCGCCATGAGAATGGCTCCCTGGGGCAGTAACCAGATGAGCACGTCCTCCCACGGTCTTATCCACGTCGTGGCCACGTTCACACCGATGACCACAGCCAGCGACAACAGGGCTCCGGCCTCGATAAGAGTCGCCGTGCGCCGTCCCGTCACGGTATACCTGGCTTTCAATATCCTGTACAGGTGGGCCAGCGACAGTCCCACCATCACATCCAGCACATGGGACAACGGATTGACAAACACCGCCTCGCGATGGGGAATGTCCAGCGGCCACAACACGATGGCCAGCACCAGGGCCAGCGCCAGCACCAAAGCCGCCTTGTAACGCAACCGCCAGTGCCCCACCCGATTAGCGACAAACGGATAGATGGCGTAGCAGAACAGTAACGCGCTCAGGTACCAGGTCACGGGATTCAGCCCGTAGTGAACGTCATGCACGGGCGACCACGCGTGCAGCAGCAATGCGTTGAGCGCTGTCGCACCCCAGTCGATCGGACCCGTGTTGAACCACAGGGCGATGGCCACCAGCAGGGCAAGTCCCAGCCAGTGAAGCGGATAGAACCTGGCGGCATGGCTGGTGACAAAACGCCGATAGGCGCCTGCCGTGAGCCGACCGAACGGATGCCGCACCGCCAGCAGGAAGGTGCTGGAAATGAAGAAGAACGTCACACCCGACACCGCGACATTGTAAATCCAGCCGACACCGCAGTGGAACAGCACCACCGCGACGGCCATGAGTCCGCGCCAGGAATTGATCGTCTTAATCAAGATGTGACTTCTTTTAGGTTACAATAATCTGTGAGTACTCTTGCCGCGGGGCAAGAAATCATGCGAAATTACAAACATTTACTCAAAGAGCACGTAAAAACACAAATATTTTGTAATTTTGCACCCGCTAAAAGAAAGACTAATGAGTGTAAACAGCGCTAATATGGCAGGCAACCGAGGTTCTAAATTCCTGAAGGACATCGGTATTTATGCTATTGGCAACATCGGTTCCAAGCTCATCACCTTCATGATGATCCCGCTGTACACCCATTTTGTACCCAATACCTCGGCTTTTGGCTACTATGACCTGTGCCTGCAGGCGTGCCTGCTGCTCATCCCCTTTGTCACGGTTCAGCTGCGCGACGGAGCCTTCAGGTTCCTGCTCGACTGTGACGATACCACTCAGCGTCAACGCATTGTGTCGTTCGTGGCACGCACACTGGCCACAACGCTGTCCCTCTCGGTGCTGATCACCATTGTGATGTCGGCCTTTACCAGCATCCACTATCTGGGCTATGTGCTGGGGCTGCTCATCGCCATGTCGCTGCAGGAAGTGTATTCCCAGGTCTTCCGCGGCCTGGGCAACAACCGGGCATTTGTCGCCGTGGGCATTCTGTCGGCCCTGGGCATCGGCGTGTTCAGCATCATCTTTGTCGCGGGCCTGGGCTGGGGCATCAAGGGCATTTTCCTGGCCAACATCATTGCGCGCATCCTGTCGCTGCTGCTCGTCGAGAGCAAGGTGCGTCTGGTCACACGCTACACCCGCTGGCACATCGACACCCGCGCCGTGGCAGGGGACATCCTGCGCTACACGTTGCCGTTGCTGCCCGGCTCGCTGTGCTGGTGGCTCACCGGCAGCAGTGACCGCTATTTCATCAAGCACTTCCTGGGCCTGGACATCAATGGCCTGTATGCCGTAGCGATCCGCTTCACGGGCATCATCAGCACCCTGGCCATCATCTTCTACCAGGCATGGCAGGAAACGGCCATCCTGCAGTACAACAGCCCTGACCGCAACCGCTTCTTCTCCAAGATGTTGAATGGCTACATTTTCCTGCTGGCGACGATACTGGTGGGGTATGTGTTCATGCTCAAGGTCAACTACTTCTGGCTTGTCGCCGACGAATACAAGGAGAGCCTCAACTACATCTATCCCCTGGGCCTGTCGGCCGTGATATTTGCCATCGCAGCCTTTTTCGACATGGGCTACCAGTGCGCCAAGGACACCCCCCGCACCCTGCCTGCCATCGTGCTGTCGGCAATAGTCAATGTCGTGCTCAACTTCACGCTTATCAAGTATTTAGGCGTTTATGGCGTCATTGCCACCCAATTGATCACCTACCTTGTGCTTCTCACCTACCGCTGGCATGACATGAAGCGCTACTTCATTCTCTCCATCGACCGTCGCACCGCGGTTCCCGTCGCAGTGATGGTTTTGAGCTTTATTCCCTTCTACCTGAGCCACTCGGTGTGGCTTGACATCGCCTACATGCTGCTGGCGCTGGCGGTCATTATCATGGGATGCGGCAAGGACATCAGGGACTTTTTATTGTCAAAATTCATCAAAACACGCGGCTCCGTAAAATAATTACCACCTATCTACGTTTATAGTGTGTAATGTTACATGTATTTATCACCGTATGAAATCAAGATTTCTTATCATTTTGATAGCAACGGTAACGTTGTTGTCATGCTCGAAAAATAACAATCTGGCTTATTTTAATAACCTGGGTGACTCACCCAGCGGCACCTTGCCCAACCCGCAGGGCATTTATCCCATCCGCGTGCAGCCCGACGATGAGCTGGTCATCACTGTGACCTCGGCCATTCCCGAAGCCACTGCCGCCTACAACCTGCCGATGGACAACCCCGCCACCCGCGGCAACCTGCGCCAGCAGACGCAACCCCGTTCCCAGACCTATATCGTTGACGACGACGGATATATCATCATGCCGGTGCTGGGACGTCTCCATGTCAAAGGCAAAACGCTGAAGGAGATTTCGACCGAAATCACCTCGATGGTGGCCCAGGACGTCAAGGATCCCCACGTGAGGGTGGACTTCGTCAACTTCTCGGTCGATGTGATGGGTGAGGTGAAGGCTCCCCAGCGTGTTTACACGGGACATCAGCACTTCACCGTGCTCGATGCGTTGGCCCAGTGCGGCGACTTGACCGAGTTTGGCCAGCGCGACCGCGTCTATGTCATCCGCACCGAGGAGAACAGCCGCACCTATCAGCGACTGGACCTCACCTCGAGCGATGTGTTCAACTCGCCCTACTTCTACCTCAAGCAGAACGATGTTATCTACGTGGAACCGAACAAAATCCGCGTCGACAACTCCAAGTATAACCAGAACAACGCTTTCAAGCTCTCGGTCATCTCGACCATCGTGAGCAGCGTCTCGGTCATCGCGTCGCTTGTCATCGCCCTGGCCCGATAATCCAAGTCAATAATCCGATATGGCAAAATTCAATACACCTCCCACAGCTCAACAAGAGGAGCAGATCATCGACTTTGGCGCCTTTGTGCGCAAGTACAAGCGCTACTGGTGGCTCTTCCTGTTGTCCTTGATCGCATGTATTTCGCTCGCGTTTGTCTATCTCAAGATAGCCAAGCGCGTTTACAACGTCAAGGCCGTCGTGCTGGTAGCCCAGGACGACAACGGGGCCGGAGCGGGCGCCAGCCTGCTCAAGAGCATGAAACTCATGGGCCAGGGCAGCAAGGTCGATGACGAGATGGTTGTCTTCTCGTCACAGGAACTGTGCACCCAGGTCGTCAAGCAACTCAAGCTCAACCGCTCCTATATCGAGGATAAGGGGTGGTTCAAGCCCGAGCGCGACCACTACAATTCGTCACCCATCGAGGTCATTGCCCCCGAGGAAATGTACGACACGCTCTCGTCGGTGAAGTTCAAGATCGACGTGGACAAGGCCGGACGGGCCAACATCAAGGCCACCAGCGGAAAACACAAGCTGGCCGACGTCAAGGGAGCAACGCTGCCGACGACCCTCAAGACCGTCTACGGCACGTTTGCCATCAAGGCGACCGAAAAATTCAAGCAGGGCAAGGAATGCCACATCACCGCCCGTCTCACCGGCAACCAGATACTGGGAGAGCGCCTGAACAAACGCATCAAGGTTAAACTCGCCAGCAAGAAATCCAACGGCATCAACCTGTCTATCGCCGAGAACAACAAGTCGCGCGGCATTGACATCCTCAACACGCTCATGGACCTCTATAACGACCGTGGGCAGCGCGAGAAGGACGAGCAGGCCATCAACACGGCCAAGTTCATCGACGAGCGCCTGGCGCTCATCTACAAGGGCCTCACCAGCAGCGAGGCCGACATCGAGTCTTACAAGAAAGCCCACAAGATCGTTGACCCCGAGCTCCAGATCAAGTCGGCCGTCGCCAAGCAGGAACTCAGCGACCGCGCCATCGTCAAACTCGAGACCAACAAGCAGTTGCTGGGCATGGTGCGGGACTTCGTGAGCAATCCGGCCAACAAGCACAGCTATATTCCCTTTGAGGTGGACTCCAGTGCCGCCTCGGGCTCCATCCGTGCCTATAACAACCTGCTCGCCAAGAGGCAGGAACTGGCACAATCGGCCAAGGGGGACAACCTGGCGCTCAAACAACTCGACGAGCAGATCGACGCCATGCACGGCAACGTCCTCCAGGGCATCAACAGCTCGATCAAGGGCGTTGATATGCAGTTGAACAAGATGCGCAGCCAGGCCAACATGACGGCCAGCGAGATGGGACAAGTGCCCACCGAGGAGCGCGAGGCCCGCGAGCTGCTGCGCCAGCAGGGCATCCAGAACACGCTCTACACCTTCCTGCTCGAGAAGCGCGAGGAAAACGCGCTCGTGCTCGCAGCCACCACGCCCAAGGGCAAGATTGTGGACCACGCCTACGCCCAGACCACGCCCATCAGCCCCAACCGCATGGTCGTGCTGGTCATGGCGTTGCTTGCCAGTCTGCTGCTCCCGTTGCTGCTGGTTTACCTGAAGGATCTGTTCACCACCAAGTTCTCCAACCAGGATGAACTGGAAGAGATTTCCCAGGTGCCCTTCATCGGCCACATTCACCACAACCGCCACAATACTCAACTTGTCGTCAAGGAAGGCAAGACCTCGGCCATTGTCGAGTTGTTCCGCTATGTGCGCAACAACCTGCAGTTCATGCTCAACAAGGAGGACGACAAGGTCATCCTGGTCACCAGCTCGGTCAGCGGCGAGGGCAAGTCGTTCATCAGCACCAATATCGCCTCGTCGTTCGCTCTGCTGGGCAAGCGCGTCGCCCTGGTGGGTATGGACATTCGCTCGCCCAAACTGGCTACCATGCTCGACCTGCAGGAGGTGCCCGGCGTTACCAGCTACCTCTCGCGCAGCGATGTGACCCTCGACCAGATTGCGCAACCCTGCCGCGAGGTAAACGGTCTGGACGTGTTCGTCGGCGGTGCCATTCCGCCCAACCCGTCGGAGTTGCTGCTCAGCGACCGTGTGAAAGACATGTTCCGTGACCTGCGTGAGCGCTATGACGTCATCATCGTGGACTCGGCACCCGTGGCCATGGTGAGCGACAGCTTCGCGCTCGACAAGTACAGCAACGCCACCGTCTATGTGACACGTGCCAACTACACCAAGCGCAACCTCATCAAGTTCATGAACCGCATCGCCGCCAACAAGCAGCTCAAGAATATGTGCGTCGTGCTCAACGATACCAAGCCGAGCAACGACAACACCTACGGATACGGCTACGGCAAGACCAAGGACGAGGAGTAATCCGCACGTCCCCACGTCGCCACAACAAGGAGGTAAGCAGGTAGATGGATCGAGTCCTTATATTCGTGACCCTGGGTTTCGCATTGATGTTCTTCATCATGCGGGAGGGGTCACGTTTGACCAAGTCACGGCTCTATGAGATCATCATTGCCATCTACACGTTCTCGTGCTGCTTCACCCGCCTGTATCTTCCCGTTCTCAAGGTAGCGACCGAGACCGAGGGTTCCTTCGGTGCCAGTCTGGCCGTTTGGCCCTTCTATGCCTTGTCGCTGCTGCTCATCTGGATTGTCGCCCGTGACAAGCGGTGGCGCATCCGCCGTCCCAACATCTGGCTGTTCTTCATCTTCTCGGGGTATGCGGCCTACACGTTGCTCAACCCCTATGACGTGTCGCGCATGCAGACGGTATTTGCCGTGTTCTATCTGCTGGCGTTCGCCGTGTTCATGTATCTGTTTGCCAACAGTTTCTCGGTCAAGAATGTGATTAACGGCATCTTCATGGGACTTGCGATTACCGTCATCCTGCACGCGTTCCTGGCATTCTGCTATCCCGTGCTGGACATGGAGCCGGTGATGAAGCTGTTTGACAAGGAAGCCGCCACGCGTAACGACGAACGTGTGGGTGCCGTCGGCACTATGGGTCACCCCAACGGCTTGGGAACCTATGCTTCCTATTATTTCACCTTCTTTGCAGCTTGCTTCATCACGGCATACAAGCGTCGGGCCAGCGGCATCTATGCCGCCCTGTCGTTTGTCGTCATCGTGCTGAGCGCCAGCCGCAGCGCCCTGCTCGCCGCCGGAGTGGCACTCGTGGCCATCGTGGTCTATTACGTGTACCGCCGCTACAAGCTGCTCAGTCTGCAGAGCGTCTTCAAGGGCATCGTCCCGCTGGGTATCGCCATAGCCCTGCTGCTCATGGGACCCCTGAACTTCTTGTTCAGTGACGTGGACAACCTGGACGAGATGACCACCTCGCGACTGATGCACTACTACTGCGGCTACGAGATCTTTGAGGATCACCCGATGGTGGGCGTGGGCCTGAACGACCACCTGAGCTACCTAGTCGAGAACGGCTCGGCGATGATGTTTGAGCAGATATTTGATGCTGCCGACATCTACCAGCCCGAGGAATTCATGTTCTCCAACCCCATCCACAACATCTGGATTATTCTGATCGATGAACTGGGGCTTATCGGTTTCCTGCCCATCCTGGTATTCATCTTCTGGTATATCGGCACCTTCAAGCGACGAACCCGCCGCTCCCAGAACCGCTACTACAACATCTTGAACATCACCGGATTGGGCATAGCCTTCTGCCTGCTGGTACAAGGAAATAGCGACTGGGCTCCTCTCACGCCCCAGATGCTCAATCTGTCGCTCATGTTCATCGCCTTGTCGCTCAACAAGCACTACGCGGCCGAGGAACACGCCGAGTTTGAGACCGTGGAGGCCGAAAAACGCCATTCACAGGCTGCCGCACAGCAGGAAGAAGACGAAGAAGCCTTATCTACCCAACCCGCATGAGAGACCCTGAGCAGCACATATTGTACATCGCCACCGAATATGCGGCAGGAATGAGGCCCTATGCCAACGCCATCATCCACACCTTGTGGCAAGCGGGCGACCATGCCATCATCGTCGCCAAGGACGATGACGTGAAGCACGACTTCGACGACATGGACGGCGACAGCGTCACCTGGGTGGATTATCCCACCTCGAAATTGCGGAAACTGGCTTTCAGGTTCCACCCGACACGTCTGTTGAAGTTCATCGAGCAAGTGGTCGTCGAACGCGGCATCCGGCTCATCTACTGCCTGACCGGGGAACTCATCCTTGTCAATCACATCAAGCGCCTGCAACAGCTGGCGCCCATGCTCTATACCGTCCATGATGCCGTGGGGCACGACTCCAAGTTTGACGGCTGGGGCACCTGGCTCAAGCATCAGATCCTGATCGACGGTCCGCGACAGCGGCTCATCAGGAACACGAACTGCCAAATCACCAACAGCTACGACCAGCAACGCCTCATCACTGAACGTTACCCCTACCACAAGGTGTACTACGCTCCCTTCCCCACCCTTGTCACCGACGACATCGCCCACGGCACCGACACCGTGCCCGAGACCCGTCCTATCGCCGACGGCTATATCCTGTTCTTCGGCAACCTGCAGCTTTACAAGGGTGTCCACCTGCTCTATGACGCCTACATGACGCACCCGGGGTTGCAGACGCGCCACCTGGTCATTGCCGGCGCCGGACACATCTACTTCAAGCGGCAGGCCGATGAAAAGGGCGTCACCTTTGTCAACCGCTACATCGACGACAGCGAGTTGAACGACCTCTTCTCCCGCGCGGCGGTCGTCGTCTATCCCTATATCTCGGCAACCCAGAGCGGCGTGACGAGCATCGCCTCCTACTTCGACAAACCGATGGTGCTTTCCGACCTGCCTTTCTTCAAGCAGGCTTGTGAGGGCATCAAGGGTGTGGAATTTTTCCCAAGTGGCGATTCCCTCGAACTCATTGCCGCCATCGACCGCGCCCTGATGAGCGCCGACTCCACCCGACCCCTGTATGAGCGCCTGTATGCTCCCGAAGCCATGCTCGCCGCCCTCGAAGGGGTCATCCAAGCCGCCTGCGGCGCGCCAAAATAAACCAAAATGTCAATCATCGGTCTAACGATAAAAAACCAGTTACAGTGATGAATACAATCTTGAAATATTTCGCAGCAGTGATGGTCATGTGCGTGACGATATTCACGGGACAGGCTAAAACCATCGATGTCAACGTGAGCAAGGTCAAGGGCGACCTGCCCATGCAGTTGCGCAAGTACTGCGCCCAGGCGACATACAACGACACGGTCATCCTCAACTTCGGCAAAGGCACCTATACCATCGACGCTACCATCGAGTGCCGCGGCCACGTCATCATCAAGGGCAAGAACAGCAAGCAATCCAAGATTGTCTTCAACCAGGGACACAGCCGCAACGGCCAGAAGGCTTACATATCTGACGCCTTCTTCAAGTTCCACGGCACGCCCAGCCACCCCATCAGCGTGACCATCAGCGATATCTCCTTCGACATCAAGCGCCATGACGGCATCTGGTGGAAAGACGGCGAGCGCTATGCCGTCAAGATCTACCATGCCGACGGCGTCAATGTCCACGACGTGGACAGCTACCTCGAGAATGCCTACATCACCAACTTTGACCTGCACGTGTGCTCCAACGTCTCCTTCACCGACAACGTCATCACCAACTACAACAACTGCGAGACCGGTGGCTGCCTCTGGATCAGGGGAGAGATGCACAATGTCAGGGTGAGCGGTAACAAGTTCTACAAGTACGGCAAGGACGAGACGCTGGCCTTCTTTGACAACGTGGTGGATAACACGCGCAACTACGTCCGCGGTATTGCCAGCCGCACCGATATCATCGTCGAGAACAACGAATTCCACTATGGCGGATATGACCGTCGCGACAAGGACCCCAAGGCCAACTGCGGCATGATTTTCTCGCTCTTCACCAACGACCTGAAGGACAGCGACCGCTGCACCACGAGCAATTTCCACCTGAGGAACAACAAATTCTACGTCAGCGATGTCTGCACGCGTTGCATCTTCATCGGATTCTCGGCCAATGATGTCCACAACGACATCTATGTGGAAAACAACCAGATTGTCAACAACAGCGTCGACCGCAGCAGGCGGTACTATCATGACGACTTCACGATTCAGGACGAGAGCGCTGCCGCCGACACCATCCACCTGATCGGCAACACCGTCAAGAACAAGAACCTGGTCATCAACAACGACGGCGACAACGCCTACATCTTCCTGCACCTCTACGGCGGCAACGTGTCGCTGGTGGGCAACAAAGTCACCGACGAGGTGACCGTCAATCCCCACACGGGCAAGTATGCGGGCATACGGCTCGTCTATTGCGGCTCCAACGACGGCACGGTGACGATGAGGGACAATGTCTTCAAGGGCATCGGCCGGCTCGCCCACTTCAGCACCAGCAAGGGTATTGACCGGTTCACCCTCAATGCCAGGAACAACTACTTCGCCGGCGAGACACGCATCTATTGCGACAACATCAAGTTGCTCAACATCGACTTCACCGGCAACACGTTTGTCAGCAACAGCGTCAACTTCTTCCTCAACAACTTTGCTGCAAAGGGGTCGGTGACGTTCAACAACAACGATGTGACCATCAAGTCGGGCAACGGGCAGTTCATCACCGGTTCCAGCGACAAGGCCAAGTTTGACAAGCTGGAAATCCAGAACAACGTCTTCCGCGGCGTGAAAGGCGAGCAGGACCTGTTCCGCAACGTCAATAGGGTCAACAAGCGCAGGGTGAGCCACAACTCCATCTCGAGGTGAGGCCGCAGCCGGGGCAGCAATCATTGCAGGCCCCGATTTTCACCGAAAACCGATTTTAATGCAGGGCAACCGCACCAAAATCGGTTATGCGCGACAAGTCATGCTGTGTGTCAGACGCCCAAAGGACGGCCCATTGAATAACCCCCAGTGAATCAGGCGGCCGAGCGTGAGCGAGGGCACCTGATTCACTGGGGGTATAGAGGTCATCTCCTCGGGTCGCTGAAGGCGACCCCAATGTCGATGACAAGCAAGGGGTCGCCTCCAGCGACATGGATTGTTGCATGCTTATCCCTGGGTAACGCAATCCACTTCGCTATCGCTCAGCGAATTGCGTTACCCAGGGTTACTCAGAGGCCACCCTCCGGGTGTTTTTTGCGACACATTTTGGTGCGGTTGCCCTGATTTTAATGCGCCTTTAGCGGTATCTCATGCTATTTTTTTGTAACTTTGCGCACACTATGGCCGCAACAAGCATGAAGGTACTGATCATCAACTGCATTCTCTCGACAGCCGAGCATGGCATCATCAAGCGCAAGGAATCCATCAGCGATTGCATGATCAGTAACTTTGCGCGCGGTTTCATCGAGTTGGGTCACCAGGTGACCCTGCTGGCGTCTGCCGATTTCATGCCCACCGGCAAAGACGAGCAGTTGCCGTTTGACGTCATCTATTTCCCTTCACGGCTGCCCCAAGTGTTCAAGCCCTCGCTGCTGCCGTGGCCTCGCGGAATGCGCCAGTGGCTCAAGCAGCATGCGGGAGGTTATGACCTGGTCATCACCAGCGAAGCCTTCCAGATTCCTTCACTCATCGCCTCACGGGTGTGTCCCTCTCGCCTGATCATCTGGCAAGAGATGGACCGTCACCAGCGCCTGTTATTCAAACTGCCGTCGCGACTGTGGCACAACACCGTGGTGCGCCTGCTCATGCGGGACGTGACCGTGGTGCCCCGCAGCGAGCCCGCCAGGGAGTTCATCGGCCGCTACAGCCGCCGCGTGAGCGATGTGACCGTCGACCACGGCACCGATGCCCGTGTCCTCCATCCCGGCGAGGAGCACGACAAGGCCTTTATCGTCGTTTCCCAACTGGTCAAGCGCAAGAACGTGGACAGCATCATCACCAAGTTTGCCCGTCTCGTGGCCCGTGAGGAATATCAAGATTACCGCTTGGACATCATCGGCGACGGTGACCAGGCCAGCGAACTGGAACGGCAGGTCGCCACGCTGGGCATCGGGGACAATGTCACCTTCCATGGTTTCCTCTCCCATGCCCAACTGGCCGACAGGCTGCGGCGCGCGTTGGCCCTGCTGGTGGACACAAGCAGCGACCTGAACATGGTGACTATTGCCGAGGCCATCACCAGCGGCACTCCCGTGGTCACCAACACCAAGCCCTCGACAGCGCGCTTCATCCGTGAAAACGGATTGGGCATCGTGCGCGACGGCTGGGACGAGAACGACCTCATCCAGGTCATCACGGGTTATGACCGGATGCACAGCGCTTGCGTCGCTGCGGGCAAGGAACTGACCAATGTGGCCTGCGCCCGCAAGATGATCAAAGTCCTTGATCATTAATTCTCATGTCATGAAATAATAACTTCCACGCCTATCCGTTACTTAGTCAAGAGTTATTACTACTATATCATGAAACCTGCTAATATCATATTATTTGTTCTGACGTTAGTCCTGGGAGGGCTGACGGCTAACGCACAAACCGGATTGAGGCCACGCGGTGACGTGAATTGTGATTGGGAGGTAACTATCGCCGATTTCAACGCGATTATCGACTCCATCGTCGGCGGGGTTGAGTATCATGGGCTCTACAACTACGCCATCGACGTTAACGGCGACCGCGAAATCAACATTGCCGACATCAACATGGTCATCGATGCCATCATGGGTCACGAACTGCCGCCCATGCCTTCCTTCTCGGGCACCATGCCGGTCCTGTATATCAATACCGAGGGACACCGCAACATCGACAGCAAGGAGAGTGAGGACTACCTGCACGCCGACTGGTGGCTGGACGCCATGGGCATTGAGGGTTACGACTCCATCGGCTCGCCCGAAGCGCCTTTGGGCATGGTCATCAAGGGGCGGGGCAACTACACCTGGGACAACTTTGACAAGAAATCCTTCCGCATCAAGCTTGACACCAAGCAGGCACCGCTGGGAATGAAGGAAAACCGCCACTTCTGCCTCCTGGCCCATGCCGACGACCACCTGGCCAAACTCAAGAACACCATGGGGTTTGAGTTGAGCCGACGCCTAGGACTCGCCTACACCCCCGAACAGGAACCCGTCGAGGTGGTGCTCAACGGCCAGTACATCGGCCTGTATTTCCTCGCCGATAAAATACGCGTGGGTAAACACCGCGTCAACATCGAGGAACAGCCCGACATGGAGACCAACCCTGCCGTGATTACCGGAGGGTGGTTGCTTGAACTGAACGACTTTGACGGCACGGTCATCTATGTGCAGGAACACTATATGGACGGCTGGGATTGGGATGACATGCTCTGTTTCCTGTCGCTAAGCCCCGAGAATCTGTCCAACGCCCAAAAAAAATACATCCAGAAATTCCTCACCGACGCCAATGTCGCCATCCAGACCGATGACGTGTCCAGCACCGAATGGGAGAAATACATCGACCTTGACTCATTGATCGATTACTATATCGTGGGCGAGATCATGGACGACATCGAGCACTTTGCGGGCAGCTGCTACATGCACAAGCACCGCGGTGACTCGGCACGCCTGATATTCGGCCCGGTGTGGGACTTCGGCAACGCGTTCACGCGCGAGGCCCATTACGGACCCGATTCGGTGGGGCATTTCATCTATGAGCAACCGTCGTTCATCAGGTCACACTGGATTCAGGAAATGGCCAAGTTCACCCATTTCCAGGAAAAACTCAGGGAACGGTGGACCGAATTTTACGACTCGGGGTTCAACGGCTTGGATATCGACACCTTTATTGACGAGTTCGTGGAGCGCATTAGGCCGGCATACGAAGCCGACGTCGCACGCTGGCCAAGCTATGGCATCGATAATCAGAAACGCGATTTCTCGCGATACATCCACGCCAAAATCGACTGGCTCAACTCGCAATGGAGCAACGACGACCCAGGTGACGACCCGGGCGATGACCCAGGTGGCGACCCGACCGAATAGTCCTGCAGGCTTTTCGGCAGGGCAACCGCACCAGAATCGGTTGTGCGCGACAAATCATGCTGTGTGTCAGACGCCCAAAGGGCGGCCCATTGAATAACCCCGGGTAAATCAGACAGCCGAGCGTGAGCGAAGGCACCTGATTCACTGGGGGTATAGAGGTCATCTCCTCGTGTCGCTGAAGGCGACCCCAATGTCGAGGACAAGTAAGGGGTCGCCTCCAGCGACATGGATTGTTGCATGCTTATCCCCAGGTAACGCAATCCACTTCGCTATCGCTCAGCGAATTGCGTTACCCGGGGTTACTCAGAGGCCACCCTCCGGGTGTTTTTTGCGACACATTTTGGTGCGGTTGTCCTCGGGAACCGAGTTTTTTTTGTACATTTGCAGCACAAGATAATAACCATTCAGATATAACCAAAGCGATGAAAAGATTATTCCTCCTGATGGCAGCGGTGACATGCTTATTTGCCGCTCAGGCTGCCAAAGTGAATGTGGACCGAATAGAGCCCACCAATTGGTTTGTGGGACTCAATGATCCCAGTGTTCAACTCATGGTCTATGGCCAGGGCATCCGTGATGCCGAGGTCGGTATCAACTACCCCGGTGTGGTCATCGACAGCATCGTGCGCATGGACTCGCCCAACTACCTGCTCATCTACCTCAACACCCGTGGCGCACAGCCCGGCACGATGGACATCACCTTCAAGCAGGGCAAGAACAAAAAGACTGTGAAATACCAACTCCTGGCCCGCGAGATGAGCGGCGACAAGCGCATGGGCTTCACCAATGCCGACGTGCTCTATATGCTCATGCCCGACCGCTTTGCCGACGGCAACCCCGCCAATAACCAGGTGCCCGGCATGAGGACTTACAAGAACGACAGGAGCCAGCCCAGCCTGCGACACGGTGGTGACATCGAGGGCATCCGCCAGCACCTGGACTACTTCACCCAACTCGGCGTTACCGCCCTGTGGTTCACGCCCGTGCTCGAGAACAACTCTCCCGACGGCCACGGCCACTCGACCTACCACGGCTATGCCACCACCGACTACTATAAGGTGGACCCGCGATTCGGCACCAACGAGGAATACCGCCGCCTCATTGACGAGGCTCACAGCCGCGGCCTCAAGGTGGTCATGGACATGATCTTCAACCACTGCGGCGCCCATCACCCCTGGCTCGAGGACATGCCCAGCAAGGACTGGTTCAATCAGCCCGACTACAAGAACAACTACCTCCAGACCAGCTACAAGCTCACCCCCGTCATGGACCCCTATGCCAGCGAGGTGGACCTCAGGGAGACCGTCGAGGGCTGGTTCGTGCCCTCCATGCCCGACCTCAACCATCACAACCCGCACGTGATGAACTACCTGATCCAGAACAGCATCTGGTGGATTGAAACCGTCGGCATCGATGGCATCCGCATGGACACCTACCCCTATGCCTATGCCGACGCGATGGCCCGCTGGATGAAACGGCTCGACAACGAGTATCCCAACTTCAACACCGTGGGCGAGACCTGGGTCGAGAATCCCGCCTATACCGCCGCATGGCAGAAGGGCAACAAGATGGGCAAACCCGAGAGCTACCTCAAGACGGTGATGGATTTCTCGTTCTATGAGAAACTGGACAGCGCCAGGCACGAGGAGACCGACGGCTGGTGGCGCGGCTACAACCGTGTGTATAACAGCCTGTGCCTCGATTACCTCTACCCCGACCCGTCGAGCGTGATGGCCTTTATCGAGAACCATGACACCGACCGCTTCCTCCACAACGGGCAGGATGTGGCCTCGCTCAAGCAGGCCCTGGCCCTGCTGCTTACCATCAAGCGCATCCCGCAACTCTACTACGGCACCGAGGTGCTCATGAACGGTACCAAGGAGATCACCGACGGCAACGTCCGCAAGGACTTCCCCGGCGGCTTCCCCGGCGACACCGAGAACGCCTTTACCGCCGAGGGCCGCAATCCCTTGCAGAACGACATGTTCAACTGGCTGAGCGCCCTGCTGCACTGGCGACAGGGCAACAAACTCATCACCGACGGCAAGATGACACAATTCATCCCCTACAACGGCATCTACGTCATCGACCGCTCGCTCAGGGGCCGCCACGCCGTGACCATCCTCAACGGCACGACCGAACCCCGCCAGATGAAGCTGGACCGCTACAGCGAGGTCTTCGGGAACACGGCACTCGCCCGCGAGGTGACCTCAGGCACGACGGTCAACCTCACCGACGGCGTGCTCTCGCTCCCCCCGCGAGCCACCCTCGTTCTTGAATTCTGACACGATCGCCAACCTACAGGAAACAATAAGGCAGATTTAACAATTATTAAGATTCCACCTTAACACCAATGCCTAAAAAGGAGCTAATTTTGCACGCTCTTTTTTAGGCATTAGTTTAATGACCAATTTTTTAAGAAAATATTATTCAAACTTTAGACACCCCAAAGGCATCATCGGGAAGTACATTGTCCACAAGATGAACGGCAAGGGGCATGCGGCACTCGCCGAGTGGACGTTTGCGGGCGTCGACATCGCCAGCGACGCACAGGTTCTCGACATCGGATGCGGAGGCGGCGCCAACGTCAAGCGGCTGCTCGAGTTGTGCCCCAACGGCATGGTGTCCGGCGTAGACTTCGCCCCAGTCGCCGTCAACAAGTCCAGGAGTTACAACTGGGAGGCCATCAACGAGGGCCGATGCAAGATTGTCGGCGGCCACGCCAAGATGCTGCCCTTCTTCAAGGACTTGTTCGACGTGGTAACGGCATTTGAGACCATCTATTACTGGCATCCCATCGACGAGTGCCTGGCCGAAGCGCTCAGGGTACTCAAGCCCGGTGGACAATTCATTATTGCCAACGATGCCGATGGCATCGACCCCGTCGGCGACAAGTGGGTCGCACGCATCGGCCACATGCGCGTCTACAGCATCGACGAGCTCAAGGACATGCTTACCACGGCAGGTTTCACCGACATCTCGGCCCGACACGACGCAAAACGCCACTGCATCTGCGTGACAGCCCATAAACCCCACCCCACACACTAAATCGAACAAGGCCGGAGTGCATCCTACAAGGCTGAAGTACAATCAGCTGGGACGGTTTCACTTGAGAGAACGGGTGCCATCAGCTGGGACGCGTTCTTTTGATGGCCAAAGCGAAGCGAAAGATGGTGCAAGCCGAATGCCATAATGCTTGCATTAATGGCTAAGGCGTCCCCCTAAATCCAAGAAAAAACAAACTACGAATTACGCCAAATTAGTTTAATTAGCGTAATTCGTAGTTTCTTTTTTGGGGGGGGACGGCCACGCCAAGGCGAGGCCCTACATCCGGACGATCATCGTCTCAGGCTATCGCTCGACGAAGGATTTAAGTTCGTATAAAGCGGGAGTCGCGCGGCCGGTCTCGTGGTTCCACAGGCCGGCGTTATACCAGTTGTCATTGACGTGAAGCGTGCTCCAGTAGCTGCCACCCAGGCCGTACTCGTTGGCCTCGGGGAACCACCAGAACAGGCCCTTGAGGCGGGTATAGGGCTTGAGGCGCGCAATGAGGTCGGCGGTGAACTGGCGCTGTCCCTCGGCGGTCAGCGGCCACTTTGACGAGTAGTCAATGTCGCCCACCTTGTAGTGATAGCTATAGCCCGTTTCCACGATCATGATATCCTTGTCCTGATAGCTGTTGGACACATTGTTGAGTGCGTTGGCCAGGATTGCCAAATCCCCGTGGAAATAAGGATAATAGCTCAAGCCGATGATGTCATAGTCCACCTGCTTGTTCCTCATCTGATTGTAGAAATTGAGCAGGATGTTGACCTTAGCGACACGCTCGGTGTGCAGGATGATTTTAGCGTTGGGACATTCCTCGCGGCAAGCGCGTCCTGCAGCCTTGAGCAGGTTGGCAAAACGGTCCCAGTTGGCCTCATCGCCCATATAGCACTTCTTCAGGTTGGCAGTTGGCGTCCCCACGGGGCCCCACAGCATGCCGTAGCTGATTTCGTTACCCGTCTGGATATAGTCGGGCGTAGCGCCGGCGGCCTTGAGGGCACGCAGGCAGTCACGGGTATATTCATAGATCTTGACCGTCAGTTGCTCGTCGTCCAGGTTGGCCCACTCGGCGGGCGTATATTGCTTCACAGGGTCGGCCCAGCTGTCGCTGTAGTGGAAGTCGAGCATGAACTGCATGCCGGCCTCCTTGATGCGTCGTCCCAGCACCTTGACGGTGTCGAGGTTCTGGATGACGCCCTGTCCCTTATCGGCTACCGAGGCGTTGGCGGGGTTGACGAACAGGCGCACACGGGCGGCGTTCCAGCCCTGCTGCTTGGTCCAAGTAATGACGTCGTTGATGACCTGGCCATTCACGTCATAGTAGTGGGCATTAGTGATGCCGTAACGCAGGGCCATGCGCTGGTGGGACTCATACTTGGTCAACATCGAGATGTCGCCGCCGACGACCGGCCCGTTATAAGGCTCGGGCTGTTCGCCGCCACTCAGGATGATGCTGATCAATGCGTTCACGTCGCTGATGTTCAACTCCCCATCAGCGTTAATGTCGGCCTCGGCAGTGTATTCATCGGCCAAAATCATGTCGATGAGCGCATTCAGGTCACTGATGCCCACCTCACCATCGTTGTTGATGTCACCATGCTGAGCAGCACTGGCGCTGACTGCCGTCAACGCCAATGCCAATAGCATGAAAATGCTTTTCAGATATCTCATTCTTTTTTGTTTTCTCTTATCAGTAGTGGATGACTTAATCGTGTCTCTGGATTTATAATGCCAGGATGATGTCGATCAGGGCGTTGATGTCGCTGATGCCCAGCTCACCGTCGCCGTTGATGTCGGCTGCCTCGCTATACTCGTCGGCCAGAATCATGCTGATGGCCGCATTCACGTCGCTGATACCCACCTCGCCGTCACCGTTGATGTCACCGATGAGGCGGAGATAGGGCAGGTAGATGTCGGTCACGTCATTGATGGTGTATTTGTTGGTCTGACTCGTCACCTCATAGAATGAAGTCTTCTTGACGTCGGTCACATCGACGGTCTGATGGCTGCCGGCAGTGCTGCCGCCCTGGTTGAACACGAAGTTCATGTAGTAATCCTTGCCCGTAATCTGATAGGTGTGATAGTAGAACTTCTCACCCTTCACCACACGGGTGGCCGTGATGGTTTCACCGGGCCAGTTGCCGTTGAACTGACGGTCGGAGCTGTCCCAGGTGTAGAAGTTCACCATCGGCCAGTTGTTGGGGGCCGTCGTCGGGTCTTTCAGGAAGACCGTGATCTCGTAGGGCTCAAACGATGCATCATCGATGGTGTAGTTGCGGGTAATCACACCGCTCACGGCGCCGTTGATGAGCAGACCGGCTTTCATCGTGCAGGTCTTGTTGACATTGACGGTAGAGCCGCTGGCCACCTTTGTGCCGTTGCTGGCGGTGGGCTGGCTGCCGTCGAGGGTATAGACGATCTGGGCATTATCGGTCTGGCTCACTGCGGTGAGTGTCATGGCAAAAGCGCCGGGATACTCGCCGCTAGGCTTGCTGGCCCATGCGGTCTCGGTGGTCTTGCTCAGCGCCAGGCGGTAGTTGGTACCGCTCACCACCGTTACGTAAGTTGCGGGGATACTGTAGGCCGTTCCACCCATGGCGGCAAGAAGGTAGCCACGATCGCCCTGGGTGCGCTGCACATAGTAGTTGCTGGTAGTACTGTTGGCCATGTTAAAGGAGACGCTCGTGTTGGTGATTCCGGCCAGCTGGCGCGCATAGATCATCTGCTTGATGCTCTCCTTGTAGTTGAGCCAGTGCTTGAGGAAGATGCAAGGCGTGCCCGGCATCGCCAACAGATAGGCGTTGGCAGCCTCGATGTTGGTGCGGATGGGATCCTGCTGCTCGGTTGAACTGCGGTACTCGGTATCGTGGTTCTCGACGAAGGTCACGGCATAGCGCTTATAAGCGTTCTGCAGGTTCAGACCCTTGTTTGAGCCAGCGAGGTTAGACCACACGCTGCTATTGACAGCATCACGGATGGTGTAGCGGAAGGGGAAGTCGAACGCGGCACTCTGTACCACGCCGTCAACCTTAGTGCCGTCGACCCAGTTCTTGACGGTCGTCAGGTTACCGTCCCAGAACTCGCCCACCGAGAACTCGGGCTTGGCGGTGGAGTTGTACAGGCCGGTGAACTGAGCGGCATAACCCTTGGTCATATCGTAGCGGAAGCCCGCATAGCCCAGGTCATTGAGCAGCATGTCCAGATAGGCCTTGACGTTGTTCTGCACATTCTGGCTGCGGTGGTCCAGGTCGCGCATGCCACCCCAATCCTCGCCGGTGTCGTTGTTGGGGCTCAGCGCGTAGCCGTTGTTAGTCGCCCACTCCAGGGCAGCGCCGCCGTCGTCATTGCGGCAGATGTCGGTCGACTGGAGCTGATAGGTCACGCCCTTGTAGGTCTCGGCAGGGAAGTTGACCCAGTTGGAAACGTTCTTGCGGTGGTTGATGACCACGTCGGCAATGGTGCCGATGCCCTTGCTCTTGAAGGTGTTGATCATCGAACGGAGCTGCGACTCGGTACCGAACGAGCTATTGTAGTTGGTGAACCAGTACAGGTCATCATAGCCCATCGACGTGCCGCCGCCACACGAGGCGCTCTGGGGCACCCACACGAGCTTGAAGAACTCGGCCAGTTCGTCGACCTGAGACTCGAGCTTGGGCCAACGGGAATCGCTGTAGGAATTCCAGTAGAATCCCTGCAACATCACGCCATCATACTTTTCGGGCCAGCCCTGGGCCAGGACCAGCAATGGCAACATCACGACAAGTGCTGTAGTAAGAATCTTTTTCATTTTATGAATAGTTTTAATGGTTATATGTCACAAAATTAACAAATTATCGTCAAATACAAAAAAACACAGAAAATATCTTTAAAAAAAATCACTGTGCAATCGTTTGCAGCCCTCCCGACGCCCCGACATCACAATCACGAGGCATTTGTTCCATTAGTATCCGGCAAAATGCATTGGTGTAGAAGCCACAGGATGTAGGGCCTCGCCTTGGCGTGGCCTTGCCTCACGCTAAGGCGCCAAGACGCTAAGATAACGTGAATTTGACGAAATTAAAGTACTGATACTCAATGTTTTTAGTCTGTAGAGACGCAAAATTTGTGCAAACTGAATACCATGATGCTTGCATCAATGGTTGAAGTGCCGCCAAATTTATCCAAAATTTTGCGTCTCCCATCGGTAGAAATCACCATTATGCTGCCCTTGAGACGCAAAATTTTGCGTCTCTACAGGTCCCAGATGGCTAACTCATTGACATTTAATGTACATTTTCGTCGAACTCACGGTAATATAGATGATACACAACAGGGGCGCACCATTGCGGCGCGCCCCTGCATGTCTTATAGCTTTATGACTCGATTACTCAGAGATAAAGTAGTAGCGACCCAAGATGTCGTTGAACACAACGGTGTAGGTACCGGCGTCAACGGGGATGTTGGCACCATTCTGAACACCCACACCAACGGGGAATGTCGGTGCACCCCAGTTCACAGCCCAGCTGCCGTTAGCAAACTTGAGCTCGGTGTTGTCCTCATAGGTCACATGCTTCATGATCCAGTCATGGTTCTCAACCACGGTGCTCATGGGAGTCATCGCGTTGCCACCAGCGTTCCAGTCCTGATATCCACCAGGCATGGTGATCATGTCGTAAACGCCAACAAGTCCGTCATAGGGAGCGATGGTCAGCGTCTCTTCGGCCATGTCGTAGGTAATCTGATAGTAACCGTCGGCAGGAACCTCGATGTTGCTACTACCACCGTCGTTCTTGACGGGAGTGCCATCGGTCATACCCCACTGCTCGTCCCAGTTGCCGGGCTGATGGATGAGTTTGAAGCCCTGGCCGGCGGGGAAGTAGCCCACATAGGTGATAACCGTGAAGTTATCGGGCTCGGTGTACATGGGGATGAGGGCGGTGCCCACGTTAGCGGGATCGTTGCCCCAGCTACCGTCACCGATGCAAGAACCTACGAGATACCACAGGTCGGGCTTAGCGATAGGCTCAAGAATCACAGTAATCTCAAACGGCGCGCTCAAGATGGAGGTACTGGTGATTCCATTGGTCATCAACCACTCTACCTTAGCATCGAGTACGCGGGGCTCGGGAGCCTTGCCATAGAGATTAATGATATAATCCTTCAATTCCTGGGCATTAATAGTACCATCCTCACCCAGGAAGAATGCCTGGTCGTTGAGGAAGATGGTATACTGAGCATGATAAGCAGTGTCGCTCGTTGAGGGTGCAGTGATGTCACACACCTTGACGCGCTCGCCAGTCTGCTCGGCAAAGTCGATTATGCTAACAGGAGTCACCGAACCGTTGCCAAAGGTGATCACCTCATCCTGAGGATTGCTCTGGGGCTCGGCCCAGTCCTTGAAGTCCTCGGTACAGCTTGCCAGCAACAAGGTGGCGGCTGCGATATATAAAAACTTCTTCATATTGTGTTAGTCTTTTATTTGATTAATTACTCGACAGGAACAAAGTAGTAAGTGCCCAGAATATCGTTGAAGTATACGTGGTAGGTGCCTGCTGCTACGGGGATGTTGGCACCGCCCTGAGTACCCTGGCCATGGGGGAAGGCACTTGCACCCCAGTTCACATCCCAACTGTTGTCGGCAGCGAACTTGAGCTCAGTGTCGTCGTAGGTCACATTCTTCAGGTACCAGTCGTGGTTCTCAACGCTGGTGCTCATACCATTCATGAAGTTGTCACCAGTGTTCCAATCCTGGTATGCGCCAGGCATGGAGATCATGCTGTAAACACCAACGGTGCCCTCGATAGGCTCGATAGTGAGCTCATCGGCTGCGGTGTTCAGGTGGATGAGGTAGTAACCCTCGGCAGGAACGGTCAGGTTGCCGCTGCCGCCGTCGTTCTTGACGTAGCCAGCGTCACCCATGCCCCACTGGTTATCCCAGCTACCAGGATCACGGATCAGCTTGAACTGCATGTCGGCAGTGAAGTAGCCGGCATACTGGATCTCACCAGGCATTACACTGCCATCGGTGTCATAAACGGGATACATCGGGATCAGACCACCGGTACCCACAGCATTAGCGTCATTGTTCCAGTCGGCAGAACCGATACCAGCACCAACGAGGTACCAGATCTCGATCTCCTCGGTTACTTCAGAGCTGAGGTCAACATAATAGGGATTCACATCCAGTTTTACAACATTGGAGTAAACCGGTTCGGGAAGACCGGCAGTCTTTGCACGGCAACGCACATAGACAGTCTGCACGTCGGGAACATTGTCTTCTTCCCACATGCACACCTTATTCAAGGCCTTGTTCAGGTCGATAACATCCATGTTACCGGTGCAACCTGCAAACACGGCCTTCAATGTAGCATAGTCAGCGAGAGTCCAACCGGTCGTGTCGGCATCGGCCTCTTCGGTGCTCGTCTCAAAATTGCCAGTGGGCGAAACCTCGAGCTGATACTCGCAGGCTGCAGGCCAACCGCCGAAATCGGGCTGTGACCAGACAAAGGGGATACCCGTCGACTCCGACAGGTCAACCAACGTGTTCACGGGGTTGTTGAGTGTGAACCCGCTGGGCACAACCAGCGTGGGGTTGGAATCACGGTCATCCTCGCATGCCGTGAACACGAGAGCCATGCTCAGCAGCATCAGTGATGATAATAATATCTTTTTCATATTCTTATTGTCATTTAGTTTTAGCACTTAGCTTTTAGCATTTTAGCTTTTCAGGCTAATGGCTTACGGCTAACAGCTAATAGCTTATTAATTGTTAGACATTACGGTTGCATCAATAACCGGGATTCTGAATCAAGTTGGAGTTAGCAATCAGGTCTTCGGTGGGGATGGCAAATACATTGCGGAATGCCTCGAAGTCGCGACCGGCATAAACGCCACCCTTCCATTGCCACTGGTAGCCGGTGTTGCCACCGAACTTGCCAAAGCGGATCAGGTCGACACGACGACGGCCCTCGAAGTAGAACTCACGGCCCCACTCGTCCAGAATCTGGTCGAGGGTGTAGCGGTTGCGCTGCAGGGCGTGGGCACGGCCACGGATAGCGTTGATAGCTGCTACGGCATCGGCAGGAGCAACATCTCCATTCAGGCGGGTCAGAGCCTCGGCATAGGTCAGATAAGCCTCAGCCACACGCATGTAGAACAGGTGGGAATCAGCAAACGTGATATCGCTACCCTTGCTACCGTCACACTTGAAGTTGTTGAACTTGGCAACGGCATAGCCATACTTGAAGTTGGACTCATCCTCTACGTTGAGATGACGGCCCTCGGTCTCAAACAGGGCGCGGTCGTCCTCAGCAACCTCGGCCAGCAGGTAGGCGTGGCCTGCAGGAGCGTCATCGTTGGGGAAGAACAAGCGAACCAGCTCGGGACGAGCACGGTTACCACCCCAAGCGCTGTTGTTGTACAGACCATTCACCTCGGTCTCGTCATAGGGGTTGGGATGCATGTCAGCATCGGCAGTGGAGCAGATCAGGAAGTTGGTACCGCCCCACGAGGTGGTGCGCAGACCATCTTGGATAACAGGGAATACAGCCTCATAGGCGGCATCGGTCTTGCCGTTATCACCCATGAACAGCATCTGGTAAGCCGTGAACTGACGGCCATTCACATTGTAGCCCTCGGTGTGCAGCTTGTAGGGAGAATCCATCACCTTCTTGGCATAGTTGGCAGCCTCCTGCCAGCGGGGAGTACCGGTGTAAACCTCGCTGTTCAGATACAAGCGGGCCAGCAGCATCCAAGCGGCAGCCTTGTCGACGCGGCCATAACCAGCCTCGCCATATTTCTTGGGCTTCGGGTCATTCAGGGTGTAGGCATTGCTCTCGCCCTCGCCGATGATGTCCTTGAGCTCACTCTCGATGAACTCACACACCTGAGCACGGCTGTACTGCTCGGGGTTGTCACCCGAGATGGTGGTGGCAAAAGGAATGTTGCCAAAGGCATCGGTCAACAGATAGAACTGGAAGGCACGCAAGAAGCGAATCTCGGCAGTCATCGCTGCATCGTAGTCCTTATACACCTCGATATACTGGTTGCAGAAGGTGATACCGATACACAGGCCATAGTAGTAACCGCGCAGCATCGGGTGGGTGGCATCGTAGGTGTTGTGGCAATAGGAAGGAATACCCTCATCACCCCAACCGCAGATGGCCTCGTCGGTGGTCAACTCGTTAGAGTTCCACATCTGGCGGAACTTGTGCTGGAAACCGCCGTCAAGACCGTCAACGTCAACATTGTCGTCACCACCGTTGTTACCCGAAGTGGCGAAAACAGAATAGCACTTGTTAAACAGCTGCTCGGGAGTGACATCGCTCTGCAGCGAGGGGTCGATAGGCTCCACGTCCAGGTCGTTGACACATGATGAGAGTGCACCAGACATCAACAGGACCGCAGCACACAAGATATATTTGAAAAACTTATTCATTGTAATCTATTCTATAAAATTATATAATGTGTCAACCAAATCAGAAGTTCAGGCTCAAACCAAGGATGAATGAGATGGGACGCGGGAAGATGTCACCGCCGATACCACCGAAGACCTCGGGATCGATGCCGTCATACTTGGTGATGCAGAACACGTTGCTGACGGTACCGTAGATACGGCCACCAACACCGTTGTAGCTGCCACGCTTGAACAGGTTGTTGAAGCTGTAACCCAGGGTGATGTTATCACACTTGAGGAACGAAGCGTTCTGTACCCAATAGTCGCTGAAGATAGCGTGGTTGTTATAAGTCTGCCAACCCATTTCTACCGAAGCCCTAGGACGGTTGTTCAGATAGAATGCACCTACCTCCTCAAACACGGCTGCGGGGCTCACGTTGTGATAACCCTGCATCACGTTGTTGAACACGTAGTTGCCGATGCTGGCACGCAGGTTGAAACCGAAGTCCCAATTCTTCCAGTCGAGGCGAGAACCCAGACCCATGGTCACAGGAGCCCACGGTGACTTGTAGAGGTACTTGTCGGCGTCACTGATCACGCCGTCGCCGTTGCGGTCAACCACCTGACCCTCGATGGGCTTGCCAGCCTGGTCATAAACCTGCTGGTAAACGTAGAAGCTGTTAGAGGGATGACCCACTACGTGAGCCTGAGCATTACCGTTGATACCGATGCCACCAGTGGCTACGTAGTAGTCGGGATCGTCGCTGATGAGCTCGACAACCTTGTTGTTATTGTAGGTCAGGTTATAGTCGATGGTCCACAGCACGTCGTTGGTGCTGATGGCCTTCCAGTTCAACGAGAACTCGATACCGGTGTTGCGCAGCGAACCGATGTTCTTGTAGTAGGCGTTGCGGAAGTTGGTCATGGCCGAGAAGGTAGCCCAGTTCAACAGATCGGTGCTCTTGCGATAGTACCAGTCGATACTACCACTCAGGCGCTGGTTCATGATACCCCAGTCGAGACCGACGTTGGTCGTCGTGGTGGTCTCCCAAGTAAGGGCGGGGTTGTAAACATTGGGCCTAGCCTTGGAGCCGTCGCCAGCAACATCATAGTAAGAACCCATGCTACCGTTACTCATCACGTAGGTGGCAAAGTAGTTGTAGTCACCAATGCCTTCCTGCTGACCAGTCTTACCCCAACCGAGGCGGAGCTTCAGGTCGCTGAAAGGACCGTCCTTCATGAAGCCCTCCTCGTTGATCTTCCATGCGAAGGCTGCCGAGGGGAACATAGACCAGTGCTTCTTGAAGCGCGACGAACCGTCATAACGCATCGTGAAGGTCAACAGATAACGGTTGGCATAGCTGTAGTTCATACGACCGAAGAAGGATACCAGATAGTTCTCGGTGCGGTAACCCAGACCGTTGTTCTGGCGATAAACGCCCTCGGAACGGATGGCACCGGCCTTGCTGTCGCCAATGTTGTATTGAGCAGAGGGAATCCACTGGCCGGGATACACGACGAGCGCGCCGTTCTCGGCATCGGCAGCGGTGAAGTAGAGCTGTGAGTTGGTGGGATAGGTACCCCATGACTCGTTATACTCCTTGCGCCAGTTGTGCTGCCACTCGTAACCAGCCATGATATCGAAGTGGTGCATGTCGTTGAAGTCCTTGAAGTACTGAGCATAGGTGCTCAACTGCAGGTTCTCCTTGCTCTGGGTGTAGTAGCTGGTGTTGCCCCAGTAGTTGGCGGTGTTGGAGACATTGGCACTGATGTTGTGGCCATTGCCGCCGGTGAAGTCGCCACCCAAGGTGAGGTGGAGTCTCAAATCCTCAAAGCCGTGGATCTTATAGTCAACCTCGGCAGTACCGATAAACGAGTGGGCCTTACCGCTGTTGTCATGGTTGTCAAGCATTGCCACGGGGTTGTAGGGAGCGTTGGTGTTCTTGGTGTAGGGCCAAGCGGGATCAGCACCATTGGGCTGCATCCACTCGAAGTAGCCACCAACACCGTAATACTTAGCATCATCGCTGTAGACGGGCTGGGTCGGGTCCATGCGGACGGCATTGCCCACGGCACCGGTGTCGGCCCAACGCGACTTGGTCCAAGCCATCTTACCGCTCAGGTTCAAGGTCAGGTGGTCCTCAAAGAAGGAGGGATTCAAGTTCAGGGCTACAGTGTAGCGCTTGAAGTCCGAGGTCTTGAGGATACCCTGCTGGTCGGTGTAACCCAACGACAGGCGATAGGGAAGGATCTGACCTACCGAACCAGCCACGGTCACATTGTGGTCATGGCTTAAGGCGGTGCGATAAATTTCCTTCTGCCAGTCGGTGTTGGCGTTGCCCAGCAGCGACAGGGCGTTCTGCTCGCGGGTGCTACCAGCGAAGATGTCCTTCACGAATGCGCGGTACTCGTCACCGTTCATCACGTCGATGGTCTTCTTCTTCATGCTCCAGGTCACGTTACCGTTGTAGGAAACGGAGGGACGCTGGCCACGACGACCCTTCTTGGTGGTGATGATGATGACACCGTTAGAACCACGGCTACCATAGATAGCGGTGGCCGATGCATCCTTCAGCACGTTGAAGCTCTCGATATCCTGGGGATTGACGAGAGACAGAGGGTTGGACAGACCGCTAACGCCGTTGTTATCCATGGCAATACCATCAATCACAATGAGGGGGTTGTTGCTCGCGCTCAGTGAGGAACCACCGCGGATGCGGATGGTGGCACCGCCACCGGGCTCACCACTGTTGCTGGTCACGCTCACACCGGCAACCTTACCGCCGAGCATGTCCTGGGCGCTGACAACGACACCCTTGTTCTTGGCATCGGGCTTGAGAGCCGTTACCGAACCGGTCAAGTCGTTCTTCTTTACTACACCATAACCGATGACCACCAGATTTTCAAGCATCTGAGTGCTCTCGGCCATGGTAATTACTAAGTCACTGGCTGCGGTGACCTCATGGTCATCATAGCCGATAGACGTGATCAGGAGCTTGGCGCCCTGGGGCACACCGTCGAGTGTGAAGAGACCGTCAAAGTCGGTCACCGTACCCTGCTGTGTGCCAACGACACGAACACTCGCGCCGATGACAGGTTCGCCGGTAGCATCCTTAACAATGCCATTCACAGTAATCTGTGCATAGGCGCCCAGTGACAAGAAGAGTCCCATCACAAGGGTAAGAATCCTAGAAGGAATTCTGATGTTTACCTGCTTCATTTTTTAATTTTTAAAGTTAATATTATATTGGTAATCAATCGTTTACAAATTGATCGTGAATCTTGGCTCAACTAACTGACTTTGGTCACTCCATCATGGATGGCCGTTTTAAGGCAATTAAACAGGGCAAAAATAGAAATTTTCAATTTAATCTTCTTTTTATATAATGTTAAAATTTTCATTAAATAAATGCAATCGTTTGCGTGATTCGATTATTCGTTGTAACTTCGCCAGCAAAGAAGATTGTTTATCACCGAAACCAACATTAACCAACTCAAGCAGACAATACTTATATATGGATGACAGACGACAAATGACGATGAAGGATATCGCCCGCGAGTTAGGCGTATCGGTTGCAACCGTTTCACGCGCATTGAGTGATAGTCCGAGTATCTCGCGCGAGCGCCGTCAGGCTATACAGCAATTTGCCCGCGAACACAACTATTTCCCTAACGTGATTGCCGAACAGCTGCGTCACAGTCGCCGCAACCCGTCGAGGGCCATCGGCGTGATTGTGCCAGAGTTGGTGCATTACTATTTCTCGACCATCCTCGACGGTATCGAGAGCGAGGCCTCGGCCAGGGGCTACCACATCATCGTGGCCAAGAGCAACGAGAGCTACGACCGCGAGGTACAGATATGTGAAGCGATGCTCAAGAACAAGGTGTGCGGCATCATCGTGTCGCAAGCCAAGAACACCGAGCGCTATGACCACTTCCTGCACCTCGAGGCTGCCGGCGTGCCACTGGTGTTCTACGACCGCATCTGTCCGGCCCTGAATGCCAGCCGTGTGGTCGTCGACGACTACATGGGCACGATGAACGCGGTGTCCCATCTCCTGGAGACGGGATGCAAGCGCGTCGCCTTCTACGGTGCCCCGATGAACATGGAAATCGCCAAGAACAGGTTCAACGGCTACCGTGACGCCATCTACAAGCACGGCCTGGAACTTGACGAGTCGCTGGTGCGCATCTGCGACAACCGCGCCGATGCCGAGCGCATCACGCCCGCCATGATGCGCATGGAAGGACGCCCCGACGCCTTCTTTGCCGTCAACGATGAGACCGCCATCGGCATCCTCTCGGTCATCAAGCGTCTGGGGTACTCCATCCCCGAGGAGGTGAGCATCTGCGGCTTTACCAACGGTTACCGTGCCACCGTGTGCGAACCCATGCTCACGAGCGTCGAGCAACGCGGCTCCCAGGTCGGCAAAGAGGCCGCCGACATCCTCATCGGCCTCGTCGAGGGCACCCTCGCCCGTGACCGCGCCGAGAAACGCATCGTCAAGACCCGCCTCGTCCTCCGCGGCACCACCCGCCACCCCTAAAAACTATTTTAAAACAAGAAATACAAAAAATACAATTAATAATGATTGATATCCACAAGTTAAAAGAGCACGTTTATGACGTCGTGGGGGCACTTTATGAGGTCCATAAGGAACTAGGTGCGGGACTTAATGAATACTGCTATCAAGAGGGATTGCAGATTCAGCTTGAGGAGTCTCAAATCCCTTATAAAAAAGAACTTACTTTTTATCCTAAATATCATGGGCAACAGATGAAGACCCACTATCGCGTTGACTTTCTTTGCAAAGAAGATATCATCCTTGAATGCAAGTCTGTTGAACAATTAAACAACAACCATCGGGCTCAGTTGTTCAATTACATGAGATTACTCAATCTTCCATGTGGAATTCTTGTTAACTTTGCTCCCAAGAATATTGATATCCAGCGTTTTTTCTTTGATTCAGAGAAACGAGATATCATTGATGTATACGGACGTTTAGTCCATAAATACAGAAGCTAATTGTCCATGAGATTTATGATTTGTACTTCTTGTATTTCTTGTTTTCATTAATTAAGAACCTATCAATATTGTTTTTCAAATGAAATATATTAAGAGATTTTTTGTTGTGGTGATGGCGGCTGTGGCTTTGTGCGCGGCGGCCCAGGTGGAGAGGCCCAAGTTGATTGTGGGCCTGGTTGTGGACCAGATGAGGTGGGACTACCTCTATAATTACCAGTGGGGAGAGGGCGGTTTCAAGACCCTGCTCACCGACGGTTACCTGTGCAACAACACCATCATCGACTATGTGCCCACGGTCACCGCCGCGGGGCACGCCAGCATCTACACGGGCACGACGCCCGCCTTTCACGGCATCGCCGGCAACAACTTCTTGCTCAACGGCAAGAACGTCACCAGCGTGCAGGACGACAGTGAACGCGCCGTCGGCGGTAACGAGAAAACCCGGGGCAAGTCGCCGCGCAACCTCATTACTACCACCATTGCCGACCAGCTGCAGCTAGCCACCAACTTCAAGAGCCGTGCCGTGGGCATCGCCCTCAAGGACCGTGCCGCCATCCTCCCCGCCGGACATCATCCCGTGGGGGCCTACTGGTTTGACGGCAACAGCAAGTCGTTCGTTACCAGCACCTACTACCGCGACAAACTGCCCAAGTGGGTCAGCGACTTCAACAAGCGCCACCGCGACGAACTCGCCAGCGATGTGTATAACCTGCCCGTGGGCACTACCCTCACCTTTGCCATGGCCGAGCAGGCACTCATCAACGAAGGTCTGGGGCAAGGCGAGGCTACCGATCTGCTCGCCATCAGCGTTTCCAACACCGACATGTGCGCCCACTACTACGGCACCCATTCGCCCAAGGTGGACTCCATCTACCAGCAGCTGGATAAGGAAATTGCCCATTTCATCGAACTTTTGGACGCACGCATCGGCCGCGGCAACTACCTGCTGTTCCTCAGTGCCGACCACGGTGGCACCCACAGTTATCCCCGCATGACCTCTCACGGCCTGCCCAGCGGCTGCTGGCATAACCCCGACGCCCTCATCGCCGCCAACAAGCTGCTTGAGGACCAGTTCGGTGTCAAGAACCTTATCAAGGACGAGATGGAATACACCTTCTGCCTCAACCACGAGGCCATCGACAGCGCCCGTCTGAACTATGACGAGGTCATCAAAGCCGCTTGCCAAGCCCTCGAGCAACCCGAGGAGATTCAGTGGGCCATCGACGTTTCCCGTATCGATACCTACCCCATCCCCACCATCCTCAAGGAACGCATCAAGCTCGGCTACTTCCCCGAGCGCAGCGGTGAGATCTACATCGTTCCCCGCACCGGCGTGTATGCCGGCAAGAAAGAGTGGGCAGCCTCTAACCACGGCTCCTGGAGCCAGAGCGACTCCCACATCCCCCTCATCTTCATGGGATGGCACATCACCCCCGGCGAGACCAACCGTCTCACCCACATGACCGACATCGCCGCCACCGTGTGTGCGATGCTCCACATCCAGGCTCCCAACGGCGCCATCGGCACCCCGATTTTCTAGCCCGAGGAGGAAAAATAATTGCCGCGCCATGTTGGATTGTCGCAGGAAAAGTATTATCTTTGCAGATTAGACAAACAGACCGTTTTATAATCCAATGAGTGACAAATATATCGTATCGGCCCGCAAATACAGGCCCTCGACGTTCCGCAGCGTGGTGGGACAGCAATCGTTGACCCACACCCTCAAGACCGCCATCGCCAGCGGAAGGTTGGCGCATGCCTACCTCTTCTGCGGCCCGCGCGGCGTGGGCAAGACGACCTGCGCGCGCATCTTCGCCAAGACCATCAACTGCGAGCATCCCACGCCCGAGGGCGAGGCTTGCAACGAGTGCCCGTCGTGCAAGGCGTTCAACGAGCAGCGTTCCTACAACATCAACGAACTCGATGCGGCGTCCAACAACAGCGTGGACAACATTCGCGACCTCACCGACCAGGTACGCATCCCGCCCCAGACGGGCCGCTACCGCGTGTTCATCATCGACGAGGTCCACATGCTCTCCCAGGCCGCCTTCAACGCCTTCCTCAAGACGCTCGAGGAGCCGCCCGAATATGCCATCTTCATCCTCGCCACCACCGAGAAGCAGAAGGTCATCCCCACCATCCTGTCGCGCTGCCAGATCTATGACTTCGCACGCATCACCGTGCCCGACATCGTGCAGCAGCTCCAGTACGTCTGTGAGCAGGAGAGCATCGAGGCCGAACCCGCCGCACTCAACGTCATTGCCCAGAAGGCCGACGGCGCCATGCGTGACGCCCTGTCGATCTTCGACCAGGTGGCCGCCTCGACCCAGGGGCACATCACCTATCAGAGCGCACTTGACAACCTCAACGTGCTCGATTATGACTACTACTTCAGGCTCGTGGACACCTTCCTGAGGGGTGACGTCATGCAGTCCCTACTCATTTACAAGGAAATACGCGACAAGGGCTTTGACTCGCAATTCTTCATCAACGGCCTGGCGCAACACTTGCGCGACCTGATGGTCGCCAGCACCCCCCAAACGCGCAAATTGCTTGAGATGAACGACGAGGTGGCACAACAATACGGCGAACAGAGCGCCAAACTCTCTCCTGCGTTCTATTACCGCGCGCTTGACCTGTGCAACACCTGCGACCTGAATTACCGCAATGCGAGCAGCAAACAGCTACTCGTGGAATTGACACTGATCAAGCTGTGCCAATTGGTGACTCCGCAGCCCCAGCAGGCCGCCCAGCCGCCTATCCAGAAGATAGCTGCCGCCCCTACTCAGGCCCAGCAGGCACCTCCCGCTCAGGCCACCCAGCAGCCCCGCGCCGCGGCGCCACAACCGCAACAACCCGCGGCTGCTGCCCAGCCACCCCACCCTGCCCAGGCCCAGCAGCCTGCCGCACGCCCCGCTCAGCCGGCTCAGCCGTCAGCTGCAGGCCGCCCGATGCCCCGTGCCGTCGGCAATGCGCCACGCATCATGGTGAATGTGGCCAATCAGCCTACACCTCAGCAGCAGGAGGCCGCTAACGCCCCGGCAGCACAGCAGCGCACCGAACAATTCACTGCCGACCAGCTGCAGGCGGCATGGCAACGCTATATCGACGAGCACCCTCAAGAGAGGGCCCTGGTCACGACGATGTCCTACTCTCTGCCCCAACCCGGCGATAATGCCGAGCACTATGTCATGATGGTCGGCAGTCCCACCGAGCAGAAGAATGTCGAGGAGCACAAGACCGCCTTGATGGCCTTCCTGTGCGACTCGCTCAAGAACGACCGGCTCGTCCTTGACGTGAAAGTCAGCGAGGAACCCATCGATACGCCTAAAATCCTCTCCCCCCGCGAAGTCGTTGAGCAAATCAAGCAGAACAACCCCAACTTCATCCAGTTCATCAAAGACTTCGACCTAGGCCTCGCCTGACGCCATTTCAAGAACCAAGAATCACGCTGGTTTAACGAATTAATTGACGGACAATTCGTTAAACCAGCGTAACTTCAGTGTACAATTCCACCTCATTGTAGAGACGCAAAATTTTGCGTCTCAAGGTACGGCCTTGGTAATGCCTAACGATGGGGTGCGTCATAATTACCACCCAGCAATAAAACCGTGCTATCGCACGGGAAATTAAACAAATTTTTAAATTAAAATTGACATTATTATCATAATAATAATTTTATAATTAATTTGCTTAATTTCCCGCCCGCAGGGCGGTTATAGTTCTAGCCTTTGAATTATGACACACCCTTTACAAGGTCGTTAAATAGCTAACTTGTTGAGAGAAGACTATGGCAGGGAGTTGATGCTTGCGGCCTTGGCGTTAAAGAAGTTGTCGTTGTTGTTCTTCAACAGGTTATACTCGCCGTGGTTACCCCAGGAAGCCGGTTTGTCCTCGATAGTCATGTCCTCGCCCGTGTCGTTGGTCACGTAGGGCTCAATCCTACGTTGCCATGAGCGGATGCGCGCCTGAGAGGATTGACGGTCCATAAAGGCGTTCTTGACATCTATGAGCTCTTTAAGGTAGGCCACATACTTCTGCTTGAAGTCGTTGAACTTGAGAATTCGCGCAATGAGTCGGTTATTGTCTGAGCCCCACTGCAGCGGATTTTGCCTACCGGCATCCTCCTGCACACCACACCTCAAGCTGGTTCCCAGCGTGTTATCGTAGTCATAGGGGATGAAGAAGAACTTGTATCCCGTCAATTCCTTGCCGTTGAAGTAGATGTAGTAGTTGTTGGCGTTGTTCCAGTAGTCGTCCCACATGCCGACGGCGACGTTGACGGCATAGGTGCGCAGCAGCAAGTCGACATCTGTCACTTCTTGAATCCAAGTATAGAATTCATTGTCGCTGAGGCTGTTGAGCTTATTCATGAAGTCCACCAGCTGGGCGCGGGCGTTCTCAAAGTCGCCGGTCTGGGTCTCGAGCGTATAGGCGTGACGGTCATCGCTGTCGTCATCATACCAGATGTCGCCATTCGGGTTGTTGAGGCCCGCGGCGGCATTGCGGCATTTCCACAGGTAGCCATTGCTGGCCCCGAAATGGGCTTTTCTGTCGGTAAGATAGCGTTTGTCGATGGGCTCCAGCAACTCATACACGCCGAAGTAGGCCTCCTGGCTATCCCCCTCGACATGAACCCACAAGCGGCAGTAAATATCACGTATGGCGGTCCACACGCCAGCCCTCTTGAACAGTTCGAAGCAGAACATCTCGCGCACATAGGCAGGGTCGTCCTTGAACCACTTGAGATGCAGTTTGCGCACTCCCTGAATCGTGTGGGCATCGTCATCGACATACTTGCGCAGGTTCACACCAAAGTGGGCGTGGTGCCAGTCGGTGTTGTCGCGCTGATGCATCTCGCCGTACCACCCCTCGGGGCGGCGGCGGGAGGTATTGCCCTTGAGGCGGATTCCCACGCTGTCGATAACGGTCGTTTCCCCATCCTTGACGAATGACAAAGCGCCCATGACATACTGCGTCGTGAAAGCGTTGGCATCATACAGGCCGAGCAGTCGGTTCCACTCGTTCAGGCTCACGCTCAGGTGAATCTCGGGGATGACATCATTGTCCCAAACGTAGTCATATCCCTCCTTGACGTATGCGGGTACGTAATCCCACAACACCATATTGATGAGCACCGTGACGTCACTGACATTGACCTCCTTGTCGTGGTTCAGGTCGCTGCGTTGCAGCACATCATAGTTGGCAAAACCGCCCAACATAATGTTAATCAATGCGTTAACGTCAGAGATATTCTTCTCACCATCACCATTGATGTCGCCTATTTCAATATCAAAGGGGTCAGGTAATTCCGGTTCCTGATACTCGCTGATACCAAAAGTGAGCGCATTGAGGTTGAACGTGAAGACGTAGTCCTTGCCGCTGCCCGTGAATTTGTAGGAATGGTTGTTGTTGGCCTTCTGCGTCGTGTAAGTGTTGCCGATGGATACTTCCTGGCTACCGCCCGATGCCGGGCCGTAACGATAATTGGCGTTAAAGACGTTCCAATCACTGTCCTGGCCGTCGGCAAACACAAACCAGACCGTTCCGCTGATGTTTGCGGTCAAGGTATATACCCCATTGCCCTGATTGGCCATTTCGACACCCCCGCCTGGATTCCAATCACCAAATGGGGTGTTACCCACCATATAGATGGCCGCTTGCGACGGCATGATTGCCATCACAAGCGACACGATTATCATTAAGCAATACTTCTTCATCTTGAATTCTGGTTATCTATTGATTATTATTGTTCGTCCTGATCATACCATGTGGAATACATCAGGTAGTTCTTGGCGATTTTCACGTTGATTTCGCTGGCCTGACTGGGGTCAACCATCTTCTTGAACTTCGCGGGACTACCGGCCCACAACTCGTGAGGACCGATCTTGGTGCCGCCCAGCACGACGCTTCCTGCAGCAACGATGGCACCTTCACCGATTTCGGCGTGGTCCAGGATGATGCTGCCCATGCCGATGAGGGCCATATCACCGATTTTTGCCCCGTGGACAACCACGTTGTGGCCGATAGAGACATCGTTGCCGATTTCGGTCACCGATTTCTCATACAAGGTATGGATCACCGCATTGTCCTGAATGTTCACACGGTTACCGATGGTGATGGTGTTGACATCGCCGCGCAGCACGGCGCCAAACCAGATGCTGCAATCCCTGCCCATCGTCACGTCACCCACGACGACGGCATTGTCGGCCAAAAAACAATTTTCTCCGATTTTGGGGTCAAAACCCCTGACTTTCTTTATAATAGCCATTTTCTTTTACTAGTTTAGAGTTTAAAGGTTAAAGGGTTAAAGCTCTTTGGTTTTTTCGGCGAGCCAGGCGGCCTCGTCGGCGTTGAGCAGCGGAGTGATGCGCTCGCGCACCATGCGGTGGTAGTCGTTGATCTGAGCGACTTCCTCGGCTGTGAGCATCGCGCGGTCAATCAGACGCAGGTCGTAGGGGAAGAGCGTCAGCGGCTCAAAGGCCAGGAAATCACCGAATTCCTCGGTCTTCTCGGCCTCGGTGACGAGCAGCAGATTCTCGGTGCGGATGCCATATTCGCCTGTTTTGTAGAGTCCCGGCTCGTTGCTCAGGATCATACCGGGAATAAGCTTGACGTCAACCAGGTTGGTGCGGATGCTCTGCGGTCCCTCGTGGCAACCCAGGAAGTGGCCCACGCCATGACCGGTTCCGTGGCCATAGGTCATCGCCTCTTGCCACAGGGGCAGGCGGGCAAGCACGTCGAGCTGGCAGCCGGTTGTGCCCACGGGGAACTTGGCGCGCTGCAGGGCCAGATGTCCCTTGAGCACGAGTGTGAAGTCGTGTTTCTCTTGTGCAGTGGGATTACCCAGGGTTACGGTGCGGGTGATATCGGTAGTGCCGTCAAGGAACTGTGCGCCGCTGTCCACGAGCAGCAGACCCTCGCCGTGCAAGGTTGCCGCGCTCTCGTCGGTCGCCTCATAGTGCACGATGGCACCGTGCTCCTTGTAGCCGCAAATCATGGCGAAGCTGTCCTCGCGATAGAGGTCCTGCTGGGCGCGGAATTCCATGCCCTTGGTCCACACGTCAACCTCGTTGATTGTGCCCGTGGGCGCGTTCTTCTCGATCCACATGAACAGGCGGGTCAAGGCGGCGCCGTCACGCTCCATGGCATGGCGGAAGCCCTCGATCTGCACCTCGTTCTTGACGCACTTGAGGTCGGTAATGGGAGAGCGGAAGTATACCTTCTGGCACGGCAGGGCGTTGGCCAGGGTATCGCTCACGCGGTTCGGGTCGATGAGTACCACCTCATGCTCTTTCACACGCTCGAGGAAACGAACCACGTCGTCATAGTCACGCGTCTTGATATTGCAAGCCTTGAGGTGCTGCCTAACCTCGTCGGTCAGTTTATTCTCGTCGATAAACAGCACCCTGTTGTCGCGGGAGATATAGGCATAGGCGATAACCACCGGCGTGAACGCCACATCGTTGCCGCGCAGGTTCAGCAGCCATGCGATGTCATCCAGTGCGGTCACCAGCATTGCGGTGGCGTCGTTATTCTCAAGCACATTAACCAGGCGCTCGATCTTGTCGCTGGCCTCCTCGCCGGCATACTGGACGTCGTGAATATAGGCCGGCTCACTAGGCCTGGCGGGACGGTCGGTCCAGATGACGTCGGCGGGGAAGAACTCGGTAGCGAGCATGAAACCGTTCTCGCCGCAGAAACGTTCCAGCTGGTTAGCTTCCTGAGCGTTATATAAGCGTCCGTCGATGGCGATGACCGCATCCTCCTCGAGTACCTGTTGCAGCCACTCGTGAATGGTGGGGTCGTTACCCATATTCTCCTTCATCATCACAAATCCGCTGTCTTCCAGCTCAATGCCGGCCTGCAGGAAATAGCGCGAGTCGGTCCACAGGGCGGCCTGGTCAAGCGTCACCACGGCAGTACCGTTGCTGCCCGTGAAGCCGCACACCCAGTCGCGGAACTTCCAGTGGTCACAGATGTATTCACTCTGGTGCGGGTCAGTGCCGGGGATGATCACGGCATCGACATTCAGTCGGCGCATCTCGTTGCGCAACGCCTCAAGATGAGGCAACGTCTCTCTACTCATAATCTTTATTTGTCGTTGTTATTGATTTCAGGTTACTGACCTGCAAAGGTACAATTTTCTTCTTAAAATGGACTATGCCGCTTTGGTTTTTTAAGTCCCGTACAGCGATATTAAAAAATGTGGAAATATTTTCTACACCCATCTGTTTGGAAATTCCAGAAGTAATGCGTAAATTTGCAACGTTGAAAATGCGGATACAAGCATAACATGAATTTTTTGAAAGATACATATTGGAATAGTATGAATGACGATGTTTTACAATGTCGTGAGACATAAGTGTAAAATATTGGAAATTTCTTTTTTAAAGATTCACTATTGGCGTTGTGGGGGGATACTATACCCTCTTGTGAACGCTCACCCAAGGTGCCAAATGCACCATGGGAGAGGTAGGTCCACATGAAAACCCACTAGGCTCCCACGCTCTTGTGTAACCTAAAGGGTCGCTACAAGGGAGCCGTTGCGATCGATGTTTGTACTGCAATGTCGATACACATAGGACAAGAAATCGAAACTGAGCTGCGCCGCAAGGGGCGCGGCGCGACGTGGTTTGCAAATGAGCTGCATTGCGACCGCACCAACGTATACAACATCTTCAAGCGTGAAGGTATCGACACGATACTGCTGCAACGCATCTGTGCCGTGTTGCAGCGCGACTTCTTTGCGCTCTATTGCGCAGCTTGGGAGGACAGGTTTGGCGCTGAAAAATATTCAACGGATTCGTAGCATTTTATGCTATATCCATTGAAGACTCGCAGTTGCAATTAGCAGTAATTTTGCAATTGCCAAGTGGGCCGCGCAGGATTACGGCCCGACGGCATCATCGTTATATTTTACTATGTATGAATGAAAATGACAAAAACAACTCACATGTATAATTCAATCACGACTCTCCTCCGCGGGCCGCCTGTTCTAAAAAAGGGTATCGGTAGAAGTATGGCCTCTCTCCATAATTCGGTAAAGATTTTTCCCCCATTAAGAATATCGGGGGGCCGCAGCCACATGAAATATCCCGTAGGCTCAGTACTACGGTCGTCGCTACGGCAAATGCAAGAGCCCCCTCTTGCCCAATTTCATCCAAGAGGGGGTTATTTTTAATAAACTTAGATTCAATTCATAAAGCTGCAACTGGAGCAGCTATCAAGTCAATGCCTGTACACATCGGTAAAGAAATCAAGGCAGAGTTGCGCCGTCAGGAACGCGGCGTGAGTTGGCTCGCAGACAAGTTGCACTGCGACCGCACCAATGTGTATGACATCTTCAAGCGTGAAGGCATCGATACACGTCTGCTCGAACGCATCAGCATTATCCTGAACCGCAACTTTTTCTCCCTGTATTATCACGATGATCGCAACGACGTGGAAAATCATTCAACAGATGTGTAGAATCATCTGCTACGTGCTACCCATACTCATTCACAACCTTATCAATAATTTTGCATTACGAAAATAAGTATGTTGTAGCCGTTTCACAGATTCCCGGAACGGCTCCATAAAAAAAGTTGTGGGAGTCATTATTTAATACCAATTTATTATGATTAAAAAGTTCTTTGTTTTCATCTCGATGGTTGCTTTGCTTGGCATGGCATCATGCACAACAACCCTAAATTCATCCAAGACCAAGGATTTCGGGTCTTCGGCAATCACGGCAACGTTCGCCGATCTTGTCGTATCGCCCCACAAAATCACCTACACCTACAAGCCATCTGACGATGTACGTCGAGGCGGAGAAGTAAACGTCATCAACACCGCAATCCGCATGGCGCTTGATGCAAATGGAGGCGGCGATGTTTTGGTCGAGCTGCAAACCACAGTGAAGAAAAAAGGCAGAAAAAATGTTTCGGAAGTCACTGTTTCGGGATATCCCGCAACATACAAGAATTTCCGTTGTGCCGACGAGGAGACGCTGAAAGAAGCGCTCAAGTTGCGCGCTATTCCTGACGAGCCCGTCGTTAAAAAGAGATTTCTCGGCATCTTCTAATTGACACCACAAGAGCAGAACACTATGGGATTTTTTAGAAACCTTCGCAGTATCGGCTTGATCAATGACAAGCTGAAACATCTTGAGGCCCTGCTATTGGGAATCAAGGACAACTTTCACAGGTGCGCCTCGCGAGGTGATATTCAAGCGGATATCACACACGGCAGATTTATCCTTTCAGAGATTGCCGATATCGTTAGCGACAGCGGCCGGTCGGTTTTTCTCGCACCGTATTGGTTCTTAGGGCAAAAGATGGAACTGCCTGAAATTTGCTCAAGAACAGCTGATATGCTCAATGAGTTCGATACGCTCAATGCACTCTAAGTAAATCTAAACCAACTAACTTCTTTATGATGACTACAACTGAAAAAAACTATGTGGCAACGCTAGTAGCATTCATGTGCGCAAACTCACAAACGTCAAAAGGCGTTCAGTGTTTCGGAGACACTTGCCGGGAACTGGGAGTTTCGGCTAATGACATACAAAGATGTGTATCCAGAGGGCCGTCTTTCAAAACAACAATGTACGAAACCCTTAGCATGATGTCACCAAGCGACAAAAAGCAAGCTCAACAGTATTTTGTGAAAGCGGCATTAGCCGATGGCAGCAATCTTTCGGCATTTATTCTTAATGAGGTGCTTGAAGAGTGCCAAATGTTTGACCATGTTATATAAACTTAATTAGTAACGTCTGTAATATCTGACAACGTGTCATCAAGGGTAGAACCGATCCCTTGATGACATTTTTTTGCAACGCTTTTGATCCATGAATCAGTGATTTATTGAGCCATACTGCAGTTATTAAGAGGTCACTAATAAACAAATGCGGGTCTAAGCATGAATCAACACCCTATTTTTGTTGGCCTCACATTATTTTAGGAGTTTATTTATAAAAATATGTGGGTCAAAATTGCACATTAATGAGAATTGGTGTATTTTTGTGCCTCAAATACTAACATAAACCTGAACATAATTAAGAACTACTGCAATGAAAAATATCTTGATCATCGGCTCAACGGGACAAATCGGTTCCGAGCTGACAATGAAGTTGAGAGGCATCTACACAGGTAATGTCGTGGCTGGTTATATCCCTGGTGCTGAGCCCAAAGGCGAGTTGCTGGAGAGCGGCCCCTCGGAAATCGTTGACATCACCAACGCCCAGCAGATTGCTGCCGTAGTGGACAAGTACAACATCGACACCATCTACAACCTCGCCGCCCTGTTGAGCGCCGTTGCTGAGAACAAGCCCCAGCTGGCCTGGCACATCGGTATCGACGGCTTGATGAACGTGCTGGAAGTGTCTCGCGAGAAAAAATGCGCCGTATTCACACCCAGCAGCATCGGCTCCTTCGGTCCCAACGCCCCCAAGGACGGCACGCCCCAGGACACCATCCAGCAGCCGCGCACGATGTACGGCGTGACCAAGGTGACCGGCGAGTTGCTGAGCAACTACTACGCCCTCAAGTTTGGCGTTGACACCCGTTCGGTGCGCTTCCCCGGCCTGATCAGCTATGTCACTCCTCCGGGTGGCGGCACGACCGACTATGCTGTTGACATCTATTACAGCGCCGTCCAGGGCAAGAAGTTCATCTGCCCCATCGCCGCTGGCACTTTGATGGACATGATGTACATGCCCGACGCCCTGCGCGCCGCCATCGAGATCATGGAGGCCGACGCCAGTCGTCTGGTACACCGCAACTCGTTCAACATCGCCTCGATGAGCTTTGATCCCGAGGTGATCTACCACAAGATTAAGGAGTACATCCCCGAGTTTGAGATGGAATACCAGGTTGACCCGCTGCGTCAGAGCATTGCCGACAGCTGGCCCAACAAGCTGGACGACACCTGCGCCCGCGTCGAGTGGGACTGGAAGCCCGAGTATAACCTTGATGGCATGACTAGGGACATGATCGAGAAACTTCGCATCAAGTTCGGCCTCAAATAGTAAATTTTCTGCCTGCGATGAAACTGTGTCGGTCCTTGCTGGTGTGTGCCGTGATGTTGCTCCTGAGCGGTTGCAGCGGTACGAGTTACAAGTTGGCTAAGGACTATGCCTCGACCGACACCTTCGGCTATCTCGTGTTTGTTAGCGAGTCGGGCAAGCAGTACGATGACCTGTGGGTCAATATCTCAGGGCTAAAGAAGACGTTCCTCGCCTCCACAGCCCAAATCGTCAACGGCGAGGTCAAGGGCATGCGCTATGGCGCTCAACAAGGCTCGCGCCGCGTACTGGTGCGCCAGGGGAATGATATTTTCCTCTTCCAGGACGTCGTAGAGATTCGCGCCGGCGAGAACACCATCATCATGCTAAAGGACTGATTCATTCATCAGATATCAAAGGGACAACGTTTTGCAATCATGCAAGTCGTTGTCCCTTGTTATTACCGAGTCGCAATCATTGCTGTCCACTAAAAATTGTGGACGGTTAATAAATAAAATTTTCAAACAAACTCGGTTCACTTGAACCATTGAGCTCTTTGACATTTTTGAAATTC
>CACYSG010000031.1:0-46540 GCA_902776955.1 uncultured Bacteroidales bacterium
TTAACTCTTATCTCTTATCTCTCTTCTTAGAATCCGTAGAGGCTGCCGACGGCACCTTCCTGGATTTGCTGCAAGAGATTCTCGTTGTTCATGAGGCGGAAAGCCTGGATACACGACCAGACGAGTCCGATGATAATCGTGATGATCATCCACTTCTTGGCTGACGCGGCGTCGGTTGCCGAGCCTGAGACGTCACCGTTCATGTACTTGCCCTTGGAGCTGTTGGCCTTGAAAATCGAGTAAATACCCGACAGCAGGCCTATAGGATTGCAGCAGCACAGGGCCGACAAGACGGTAACGACGATGCACTCGGTGAGCCACGTCTTGGGCATCCCTTGGTTAGGCTGGTTGGTGCTGGGGCCGTATTGTGGCGGGGCGTAAGGCTGGTTGACCTGCGGCTGCGGGCTGTAAGGATTGTTGGTGGTCGTCGGCTGGGCTGTGCCGCCGAAGGGGGGCACCTGAGGCAGCGGAATCTGCTGGTCGCCGATGGGAGGCATCTGTGGCAGGTCCATATTTACACCGCCGGGATTGAAGGGTTGGCCGCTGAGCAGTGCCATCAGTTCGGGCACCTGGCTGGCCGACGTCCAGTTGGCCATACCTTCGCACCACACGAGGGAGTTCACCGTCAGGCCATGCAACAACAGTTCATTAGGCTCAAATGGTCCGGCCTGCTGGCCGTTCTCTGCAATGTAGTATTTCATAATTATCAAGTTTTTGGTGTTAAGTTGTCGGATTTCAATCTGCAAATATAGTACTTTTTCAGAAATTTAGCCACCTTGCTACCATTTTTTCACCATAAAACGACGCAATGGCAACTAGCCACAGGGGACTTGTTGCCATTGCGGTATCTTGTAGCGGGAAGGAGCCCGGTGCCACACACGTTGGCCCTCTGGGTCGCTGCCGCTAGGGATTGGCCTGGGCGAATGAGGCCAGTAGGGGACGCTTTACTTGTTCTTGGCGTCCTCGGGGGTGATGCCCACCAGCTCGGGGTCGATGAGGATGCGTCCGCAGTACTCACAGACGATGACCTTCTTGTGCATCTTGATCTCCATCTGTCGCTGGGCGGGGATGCGGTTGAAGCAGCCGCCGCAGGCGTTGCGCTGCACGACGACGATACCCAGACCGTTGCGGGTGTTCTTGCGGATGCGCTTGAATGCCGTCAAGAGGCGCTCCTCGATCTTGTTCTCCTGCTTCTTGGCTTTCTCGCGCAGGGTCTCCTCCTTCTGCTTGTTCTCGGAGACGATCTCGTTGAGCTCGCTCTTCTTCTCCTCGAGGGCGTGTTCACGGTCGGCGCACATCTCTTTCGCCTTTTGGATTTCGGCTTCCAGGGCCTCGGCATGTCGTGCTGCCTCGTTCATCTTCTTCTCGGCCAGCTCGATATTCAGGGTCTGGTATTCGATTTCCTTGGTCAGGTAGTCATACTCACGGTTGTTGCGCACGTTGTCCTGGTCGGCGGTGTACTTTTCAATCATGGCCTCGGACTGCTGCTTGATGTCGTTGTGGCGGGCGATTTCGTCCTTTTGGGCTGCGATTTCGTCCTGGTACTTGGCCACGCGAGTCTGCAGACCGGCGATTTCGTCTTCCAGGTCTTGCACTTCCTGGGGCAACTCGCCTCTCAGGGTCTTGATAGCGTCAATCTCCGAGAGTTTCTGTTGCAGGTCATAGAGTGCTTTGAGCTTTTCTTCAACGGTGAGTTCTTTTTTCTGTGTTGCCATAACCTTCTTAGTTATAAATATTTAACTTGGTTTGTTTCGCTTTTCGCAAAATCGACTGCAAAGGTAGGATTTTTTTTCTGAATAATCTCTAAAAAAATCTCTTTTGTGTAATGCTCGCTCTCGTAGTGGCCTATATCGGCAACCACGATGCGCTGGCTGTTGTCGAGGAAATCGTGGTAGCGCATGTCGGCGGTAACATAGAGTTGCGCACCCTGCTCAACGGCCTTGTCGAGCAGGAACCCGCCTGCTCCGCCGCACAGGGCCACGCGCGTGACGATGCGCTCGCCGTCACCGCTGTAGCGCACGGCACCGACCTCAAAGGCGGCCTTTACCCTCGCCAGCACCTCGGTGGCTTTCATGGGCTCGATGTTGCCGATCACGCCGCAACCCGCTGTGGCGCAGTCCTGCTCGCCATAGGGGTCCACATGACCCGCGTCCAGGAACTCGACATCGGTCATCCCGATTTTGTCGGCCATGCGGAACGACACGCCGTGCCAGGCGCTATCCATGTTGGTGTGGGCGCTGTAGATGGTGACATCGTGCTTGATGGCCATCGCCACGGTGCGCTCAACGGGGGTGCGGCCCATGATTTTCTTGAGACCGCGAAAGATGAGCGGGTGGTGAGAAACGACGAGGTTGAAGCCGCGCGAGACGGCCTCGGCGACAACGGCCTCGGTCGCGTCGGTGCACAGGAGCACACCCGTGACCTGGGCCTCGGGGTCACCCACCTGGATGCCCGCATTGTCCCACTCCTCTTGCAGCCTTAGGGGAGCGTACTGCTCGATGGCATCAGTGATTTCCTTGATTTTCATTCATCTAGTGGTTGGTTGGCCCTGGTGAACTAGAGAAACTAGAAGCTCTAGAAGTTCTAGAAGTTCTAGAAGTTCTAGATTTTCTAGATATTCTAGATATTCTAGATATTCTAGATTCTCTAGTAGATGGGACTAGAAACTCAATTAAATCTTTTGCTCTGCTTTCAGGCGCTCGCGGTCGATGTCGATGTAGAGTTCGTCGAGCTGTTTCTGGTCAACGGGGCTGGGGGCATCGAGCATCACGTCGCGGCCACTGTTGTTCTTGGGGTAGGCGATGCAGTCGCGGATGCTGTCCAGACCGGCCATGATCGAGACGAAGCGGTCGAAACCGAAGGCCAGACCGGCGTGGGGAGGTGCGCCATACTTGAATGCGTTGATCAGGAAGCCGAATTGAGCCATTGCACGCTCGGGGGTGAAGCCCAGGATGTCAAACATCTTGGCCTGCAGTTTGCCGTCGTGGATACGCAGGCTACCGCCGCCCACCTCGATGCCGTTGCACACGAAGTCATAGGCCACGGCGCGCACCTGCTCGGGATGCTCGTCGAGCAAGGGGATATCGTCGGGGTTGGGCATGGTGAACGGGTGGTGCGTCGCCATCAGGCGCTGCTCCTCGTCGCTCCACTCAAACAGGGGGAAGTCAACAATCCAGAGGCACTCAAACTTGTTCTTGTCCCTCAGGCCCAGGCGGTCGCCCATCTCCAGACGCAGGGTGCACAGCTGCACGCGCGTCTTGTTGGCGTTATCGCCGCTCATGATGAGAACGAGGTCGCCGTCCTTGGCGCCCATCTTCTCCTTGAGTCGCTGCCATACCTCGGGCTCGTAGAACTTGTCGATGCTGCTCTTGACGGTGCCGTCGGTGTTGAATTTCACATATACCAGGCCCTTGGCTCCCACCTGCGGGCGCTTCACAAAGTCAACCAGTCCGTCGAGCTGCTTGCGGGTGTAGTCGGCACAGCCGGGGGCGCAGATGGCGCCGATGTAGGTTGCCTCGTTGAACACGGGGAACGTGCCGGTGCCCTTGAGCACATCGTCCACCTCGACAAAGGTCATGCCGAAGCGGCGGTCGGGCTTGTCGCTACCGTACAGGCGCATCGCCTCGTGCCAGGTCATCTGGTCCAACTTCTCGGGCAGGTCCACGTTGCGCACCTTCTTGAACAAGTGGCGGGCCAGACCCTCGAATACCTCGAGCACGTCCTCCTGGTCGACAAAGCTCATCTCGCAATCAATCTGGGTGAACTCGGGCTGACGGTCGGCACGCAGGTCCTCGTCGCGGAAACACTTGGCAATCTGGAAGTAGCGGTCAAAGCCGGCCACCATCAGCAGTTGCTTGAGCGTTTGCGGGCTCTGGGGCAGGGCGTAGAATTGGCCCGGATTCATGCGCGAGGGCACGATGAAGTCGCGTGCACCCTCGGGGGTCGAACCGATGAGAATCGGCGTCTCGACCTCCAGGAAGCCCTTGTCGTCGAGGTAGTTGCGGATGAGGATGGCCATGTCGTGACGCAGCTCCAGATTCTTGCGCACGGCATTGCGGCGCAGGTCCAGATAGCGGTATTTCATCCTCAGGTCGTCGCCACCGTCGGTGTTGTCCTCGATGGTGAACGGCGGCGTGATGCTCTCGCTCAGGATATTCAACTTGCTGGCGATAATCTCGATGTCGCCGGTGGGGATATTGGCATTCTTGCTCGAGCGCTCGGCTACCGTGCCGACCACCTGAATCACATATTCACGACCCAGGTGGTTGGCCTGCTCGCACAGGTCGGCGTCCACCTCGTTGTTAAACACGATTTGAGTGATACCATAGCGGTCGCGGAGGTCCACAAACGTCATGCCGCCCATCTTGCGGGTGCGCTGTACCCAGCCGGCCAGAGTCACGACTTCGCCCACATTGGCAAGACGAAGTTCGCCGTTAGTCTTTGTTCTGTACATTGTCGATTGTTATATTGATAGTATTATTGATATGTTATTGTCCTAATAAACAGACAAAGTTACTACTTTCTTGCCACAAATAAGCCATTATGCCAAAAAAAATTGAATTTCACGCCATTTGCCTTGCCATATCTAAAAAAAACAGTACCTTTGCACCGCTCAAAACGAGAGCCCACGGGGTGTAGCGCAGTCCGGTTAGCGCGCCTGCTTTGGGAGCAGGAGGTCCCTGGTTCGAATCCAGGTACCCCGACAAGACACAGAAAACGCTGGTAATCAAGTGAACACTTGCATTACCAGCGTTTTCTTGTATGTCACGGGCCGCTCAGGTAGCGGCTCGTTGTGGGCTGGGCTTATTAACCGTTGGCGAGGATGAACTGGATGAACTCGGTGACATCACTGATGTTGGTAGTGCCATCGCTGTTGTAGTCGGCAGCATCGATATTGATGCCACTGTCTTGACCGGTCAGCACATACTGGATAAGGAGGGTAACATCACTGATGTTGAGGATTTCGTTGCCGTCGAGGTCACCGGGGATGAAGGTGGGCTGGGGCTCGTCCTTCTCGCCGAGTTTGCGCTTGTTGGCGTTGGTGACATAGAGGTCGGTCAACGCACCGCTGCGCAGGGGACGGCTGATGAAGGCGACAACGCTGAGCTTCTCGGGATTCCAGGTGGTGGGAATGTTAACGACAAACTCGTTCTCATAGGTATCGCCATTGCGCTTGAGGGCAACACCTCTGACGCCGCCGGGAGCGAAGCGCAGCACATTGTTGTGAACATAGTCGTTGCCACCGCTCGTCTGAGCAGCAACAAGGCCGTCCTCGGTGATATAGACGGTGAGCCTGCTGTCGGCACCCATCTTCTGGTCAAAGTCGGGAATGAGCTCGCCGTTAACGGTGATGGTAGCCTTGCGGGTAGCCTCGTCATAGGTGCTGTTGATGAATACCGAGGCATGTGAGGGATCCTCGGAGAATTGATCCAGGAAGCTGCTCAGATAGTTGGCGCCCGCCTGTTGCTGGCTTGCCGAACCACCGAAGTTGATGACGGTGCAAACCTCGTTGGGGGTTGAGGAGTCGGGACCGGGATAGCGGTCGAAGGAACCCTCGGGATAGCCCGTGCAATGCTGGTAGGTTTCGAGCGAGTCACACTGGGCGGTCCTGAACGGATCGGTTTCACCCATGTTCTCGTGGATAGCCACCCAAGCAATGTCACCACGCAAGTCGCACAACGCGTTGAGCATTGCGGTGCCGTTGGGACAGAAGGTGCAATAGACCGAGGTGAACTGCTCTACCAGTCGCATCTGGCGGGCGAAACCGTGGTCAAAGCTCTTGAAGGTGAATGATAATACAGGCGGATTCTCGATGGCCTCACCATTGACCGATACGGCAGTGAGGGTGAGCGTGTGGTAACCCTCGGCGACGTCGTTCACGGGAATCGTCTTGGTGATGGAATTGTAGGCGCTGGTGAGTGCATCGGGGTTGGTAAAGGTGCTGACAACGTTGCCGTCGATAGCGACCTCATAGGTGCAGCCGCCGGCAGGTACCTGGCCGACACCAATGTTGCTGGTCTGGAACGTGAAGGTATAGTTGTCACCGTTCTTTACGCTTTTGGGAGCCGTCAGATTGCGCATCAGGATAACGTAGCTGGGGAAGTTGTCGTTCTCGACAATGCACTGCAGACTCAGGTTACCGATGTTGCTCAAGCCGTAATTCTGCCAGCGGCCTGCCCTCAGCGTGTAGGACGGATAGATGGTGCCCACGTTAACTGCCGAGATGGGTTTGTCGGCCGAGTTTTGCTGATTGTACACGAATCCGATTCTCAGCTGATAGTCGCTGGGCAGGTTGATGAGATAGGGCGTGTCGAGTTCGACGATGTTCCAGCCCTCTTCACCCACTTCGCAGGGCCACTCAATCATCTCGCCCAGGTTGCCATTGCCGTCAATGGGGATGAGAAACACACTGGTGACGGGAGTCGCGATGGACATACCCACCCTGAAGGCAACAATCTTGCTGCCCTGGAAGAAGGCCAGTTCCTCGGGACTGAGGTCGGTAGCAATGGGTGATCCGCCGGTGAGGTAGGTCTTACCCCAACATCCGCCCAGGGCGATGTCATCGGTGGTGTAATGACCCATGATGAGTTGATTGTCGGCTAGATCCATACGTGACGGGGCGAGTTTCTGGGCCCCGATGGCCATTGGCAACAGCATCGCTGCCAACAGTAGTAATAATGATTTTTTCATAAACTTGATTGGTTATAAAATGAGTTATTAAAAAGTTGAGAAGTTTACAACCTTTGATAGGTTTTGATTAAACAATCCACAAATGTAGGTATTATTTTTAAGAGATTGCAACTATTCTTCCGGGTTTTTTTAGATAAGGTAAAGAAAGCATGATCAAGACTACAAAAAAACAGGGTAACCCATCTCTGGATTACCCTGCTTATTGAGCGGTGTGTACGTGACTCGAACACGCGACCCCCTGCGTGACAGGCAGGTATTCTAACCAACTGAACTAACACACCTGGTTGCATTTTTGAGAAATGCGGTGCAAAGTTAGTACAAAAGTTTCTAATCTTGCAAATTTTTTGACACTTTTTTGTGAAATCCGTGCATTTTTGTCATTTGGTTCTTGTTTAAATGTATCAACACCAACTGATTTTGATTTCGTCGGCATGGTCAGATGACGAATTTGCGAAAATGTCAAAAAAATAGACAATTTATTGTAACTTTTTATACAGTATGCGTTTTTTTCGAGAAAAAACTTGAAAGTTGCCTTTTTCCCATCCTATCTTTGCTCCAGTTATGCATTTCCCTCGATGATAAGCAAATACATTTTTATCAATTAAATCAATACACTAAAATGAAGAGGCAACTATTTATTACAATGATGATGGTGATGCTTACAAGCATTGCCATGCATGCCTATGACTTTGAGGTCGATGGCATGTATTACAACATCAATGGCGATGAGGTTGCTGTCACCAGTGGAGACAATAAATATACTGGCGACGTGGCAATCCCCGAAACAGTGTCCAACCAAGGCACAACCTATACGGTTACCGCTATTGGCGAACAAGCATTCGAGTACTGCCCCGATTTGACAGGTGTCACGATTCCTAACACGGTCATCACCATTGGACTTAGAGCCTTTATGAACTGTCATTCATTAGCGAGTGCGCAACTCTCCAACTCGCTTACCACGATTGGCAATCTTGCGTTTTATGACTGCAATTTGACAAGCATTTCCATTCCCAATTCTGTCACCGAGATTGGAAATAGTGCATTCTACAGCTGCTGTTTGACAAGCATTGACATTCCCGGTTCTGTCACTAAGATTGGAATCAACGCATTCTATGGCAACGGTATTGAAAGCATTAATATCCCCAGTTCTGTCACGACAATCGGTCGTTGTGCGTTCAGCCGCTGTCCCAGATTGACTCAAATTGTGGTTGATGCTGGCAATCCGGTGTATGATTCCCGTGATAACTGTAATGCCATCATCGAAACGTCCACCAATAAGCTGATCACAGGATGCTGTAACACGATTATTCCTGATGGAGTCGTCACCATAGGCCAGGAAGCTTTCTCTTACAGTAACAATTTGACCACAATCAACATGCCTAACTCGGTTGCCTCAATTGAACAAGAAGCTTTTTATGAGTGTAGGGCCCTCAGGAATCTCACGATTGGCAATTCGGTAACTTCCATTGGTCAGTATGCATTCGTTGGTTGCCAAGCACTGATCGACTTGGTTATCCCCGATGCGGTCACAACCATCGGTTCAAATGCGTTTTATGGATGCTCGGCACTCAAGAGTGTCACCATCGGTAATTCGGTCACATTTATGGGTGAAAAACTATTCGGTAATTGTAATGCCCTGGAAACGATAAACTTTAATGCTGTCTCATGCCCCGATTTCAGCTCTACTGTGGCCGCCCGTCCGTTCAATGGTTTGAATATAAAAACAATCAATATCGGTAACAGCGTACAGAGGGTTCCCGGTCGTTTCGCACAGGGTTTGACTTCATTGACAAGATTGACTATTGGCAGTTCTGTCGCTGAATTCGGTGAATATGCGTTCTATGACTGCGATGCGTTATCTCAATTATCTGTATCCGACGACAATCCTTTATTTGATACCCGAGATAACTGTAATGCGTTGATTGAAACAGCTACCAACACGCTGGTTCTCGGCTTGAACAACTCAACCATCCCCAATTCAGTTACTGCCATCGGAACAGGGGCATTTCAGAGCCGTAAAGGAATCACCGAGATCTCCATCCCCGCTTCGGTAATCACTATCGGTGACAATGCATTCTATTACTGTACTGGCCTGACAGGTATCACGATTCCCAATTCGGTCACGACCATTGGCACAAATACGTTTTATGGCTGTACGGCACTGACTGATGTCACGATTCCCAATTCGGTAACGACTCTTGGCGCCAGTGCGTTCAACGGCTGTATAAGTCTGTCAAATACCACGATTCCCAGTTCGGTCACGGCCATTGGCAACGATGCTTTTGCCAATTGCAAAAGCTTAACAGATATGACGATTCCGAATTCAGTCTCTGCAATAAGCAGTGGAATGTTTTATAATTGCACTAATCTGACGAGTGTAACCATCCCTAATACGGTCACCTCAATCGGTGCCAGAGCCTTCAGCAGTTGCTCTGGTCTAACGGACATCATGATCCCCAGCGCTGTTACAACCATAGGTAAAAATGCTTTTTATAAATGCATTGGTTTGACAAGCATTACCATCCCCGGTTCGGTCACTGCAATCGGTGACTATGCTTTCCAGTACTGTACTGGTCTGACCGACGTGGTTTTCCTCAATTCGCCTGCAACAATTGGCCAGAAAGTATTTAACGGATGCAGCAATCTGGAAAACGTTGATCTGGGCAATAGAGTTAAAGATGTCGGCACTTCAGCATTCGAGGCATGTACCGGTTTGAAGACCATAACCATTCCTAACTCTGTCCAAGAGGTCAATTCAAGAGCGTTTTACGGCTGCAGCGGTTTGACCACTGTATATATCGGGTCAGGTGTTACATCTATCGGGAGCAAAGCTTTTCAGGAGTGCACCGCTCTGGATACTCTCAATTACAATGCTGCCAATTGTTCATACTATAATTTTGGATATATGCCAGATAATCCTTTTGCTAATCTGAATATCTCGACAGTGAATATTGGAAACAGTGTAAGAGTTTTACCCAAGCACTTTGCCTACAATTTTTCTAGGTTGACAAGTGTGGTTATCCCTAACTCTGTCACTACAATTGACGACGCTGCTTTTGCTAATTGCACTAACTTGGCAAATGTGGACCTTGGCGCTGGAGTCGAAACAATCGGCGAGTTAGCTTTCCGAGGCTGCGCTATGAAACACTTAACTATTCCTAACAGTGTCAAGAAGATTCAAGACGAGGCATTCGATGGTTGTAGCAGTATGACGTGTGTTGATATCGGCACTGGGGTCACATTTATCGGTGATAGGGCTTTTCTGAATTGTAACGCCCTTGATACGCTCAATTATAATGCTGTCTCTTGTACTTTCTTTCACACAACGACACAGCAATATCATCCCTTCTATAATTTAACGATTTCGAATGTTAACATAGGGAACGGTGTACAGAAGATACCTGATTATTTCATGTACGGTTTTACTCGATTGACCAGTATCACGATCCCTGAGTCTGTCACTAGAATCGGCGAGAAAGCCTTCTATAGCTGCACTGGATTGACCAGCGTGACCATCCCCGAAGCTGTCACTGTAATCGGTGACCAGGCGTTCAAGGAGTGCACTGCTCTGGATACGTTATATTATAATGCTGTATCCTGTGCTGATTTTAATACGACAACGCCGTTTTATGCGATGCTGACACCTTTTCCTTATGGCATTTCAACCATCACTATTGGCGATGCGGTCGAGAAGATCCCGGCTTCTTTCGCTCATGGCATAACGGGTTTGACCGAGTTGACCTTTGGCAATTCAGTAACGTCTATCGGAGGCGCTGCATTCTATGAATGCACGGGTCTGACAGGAAAACTGACCATTCCTCACCTCGTCAAAACGATCGGATCATCGGCATTCTGGAAATGCTCCGGACTTACCGAGGTCGTCATCAGTGACTCGGTTAACAGCATCGGTTCAGGCGCATTCGGCTATTGTTCAGAACTGTTGACCTTAACGTTACCTTCATCTGTCACATTCATCGGCGATTGTGCATTTGAGTACTGCGGCAAGTTGAAGGAGGTATATTGCTATGTTCCTGACCCGTCCCAGATAACCATAGGCGTCTCCAGCGATAATAATTATTATGGCATGTTCTTACAGAGCCATACTTATGACAATACGCTTTATGTGCCCCAGGGTGCGGGTGAGGCCTATCGCGCAGACAGCAAGTGGAACAATCCTTTTGATAACATCGTCGAGATGGGTGATGGATCCGATATGCCGGGCGATGTGGACGGCAACGGCGAGCTCACTATCAGTGATATCTCAATGTTGATCAATTGCCTGATTACGGAGAATACTGACGGCATTAACCTGTCGAATGCCGACTTGAACGGTGACGGCGAGTTGAATGTCAGCGACATTACCATTCTGGTCAATTATGTGCTCACCGGCAACGAGGAATGATGATTCATTAGTTACTGTTCAAGACATTAAAAATTCAGGCCGAGTGAAATCCCGGCCTGAGTTTTTTTGCATTCCTTCTATTTTTTTGCATTCTTTCCTCAAAGTTGTGTCGCTGCTGCGTGACATTGGTCTCAAGCAGCATTGTGGCAGCAGGATCAGTCCTTGCTGCTGTCGAGAAGGTCCACGCGGATGAGCTCGATGCGGGCTGCGGTCTTGCGTTCGACGGTGAAGCGGTAGGGCGGCAGGTCAAGCACCTCGCCGACGTTGGGAATCGCCTCATTCTCGTTGAGCAGGTAGCCTGCCAGCGTCTGGTAGTCGTCGCTCTCGGGGATGTCGAGGTGGAAACGCTCGTTGATTTCCTCGATTTCCATGCGTCCCGAAAATTCATAGCTGGTGTCGTTCAACTGGCGCGCGATGAGGTGGTTGCGGTCGTGCTCGTCCTCGATTTCGCCGAAGATTTCCTCGACCAGGTCCTCGAGGGTCACCATGCCGCTGGTGCCGCCGAACTCGTCTAGGACAATGGCCATGGAGCGTTTCTCGCCCATGAGGCGCTGCATCATCTTGCGGGCCAGCAGGGTCTCGGGGGCAAACAGCACGGGCTTGATGCGTTTTTTCCAATCGACGTTGGTGACAAAGAGTTCGCTCACCTGGATGAAGCCGATGACCTCGTCGATGTTTTCCTTATAGACGACTATCTTGGACAGTCCTGAACGCGAGAAGAGCTTGACCAGATCGTCGCGGCTGGTGTCGTCGACGTCTACGGCGACAATCTCGTTGCGCGGCACCATGCAGTCTCGCAGCCTCGTGTCGCTGAAGTCCAGTGCGTTCTCAAAGATTTTCACTTCACGCTCGACCTCCTTGTTCTCGTCCTCGTGCTTGTCGATGTTCTCCTGCAGGTAGGCGTCAAGCTCATCGACGGTGAGCAGTCTCATGCGCGACGTGTCGATCTTGATGCCGAACAGTTTCATCAGCATGGCCGACATCCACTCGGTGAAACGCGAGATGGGGTAGAGCACGCAGTAGACCATGAACAACGGGATGGAAGCGGTGCGCAACGACTTGTTGGGGTTGATCCTGAAGATGCTCTTAGGCACGAATTCACCGAAGATGAGGATAATCAGCGTGGCGATGACCGTCTGGATGAGCAGCAGCGCCGCCTCGTTGTGCACCCATTGCTGCAAGGGGTTGGTCAGCAACTTGGCCATGGCCATGGAATAGACGATGTTGGCGATGTTGTTGCCGATGAGCAGCGTCGAGATGAACATCTCGCGGTGGCGGTAATAGATGTTGAGGATGCGGTTGATGATGCCGCCGCGCGCCATCTCGATCTCGGCCCGCACCTTGTTGGACGAGACGAAGGCGATTTCCATGCCCGAGAAGAATGCCGAGCACAGCAGCGCGATGAACGCGATAATCAGTGGTGTTGTATAATTCGGATCCACGTTGTCAATATCTTGGGTTGTCGGGTCATTGCATGGGACGGGGCGGGGCATTACCGCTGTTGGGGTGCGGCATCCGGCTCTCGTCGATGGGGAAGATGGCCTCGACCTGCCGCAACTTGTAGGTGGTGAGCCGCTCGTTGGACTCATAGCCGTATCCCTCGATGATGCGTCCCTGTTTCTCGATGTGGATAAAGGCCTCGCTGTACATTCGGTGAGCCCGTTGGTCCCACATGAGCTCGTCGGTGAGGACGACATCGCCGGCGGGATTGGTGATGCGCACGTTGCCGGTGAGGGTCCACAGGTTGTTCATCTTGTCGAAGTAGGCCGAGTCGCACTTGATGGTGGAGGCCGTCTTGAAGTTGTCGTCCAGTTCCTCGCAGGTCACCCCTTTGGGAAACGTCCAGTGGGGATGCTTGGCTTCCTCAAACATGTTCCACAGCGGGGTGGAGATGCGGTATCGCGTGTGCCCCGAGTCGCTGATGACCGTCTGCACGTCGCTGGTGGTCATGGTGGGCACCACGTCGGGGTTGGTGGGATGGCTCACCACGCTGGTGGAATCCTCCTTGCAGGACACCACCGCCAGCGTCAGGATGAGCGCAAACACGATATGTATCAGGAATCTCAAGGTGGCGAGACCGGTTGTTAACGGATGCGGCTCTTCCAGAACCAGAGTTCATTGAAGTTCACACCCAGCGTGATGTTGAGGTAATTCTCGGTGATGAGCTTGGTGGGGCTGCTCTCGCGGTGGCGCCATTCCACGCCCAGGTTCACCGTCGTCTTGCTGTTGGGGGCGGGCAGGCCGACACCGATGCTCACGCCATAGTCGCGCACGTTGTTGTCGTTGTAGTTCAGGTAGTCATGGTTGTAGAACACACCTGCGCGGAACGACATCGCGCCCACATAGCTGCCACGCTTGTTGGGGGTGTACTGGATACCGCCGGCGATTCTCCACCGGTCGTCAAACTGGGTGGTCTCGGGCTCCATGCCGCCGATGGGCAGGTATTTGACTTTGCTCCAGTTCTGGTAGGTGTAATCGGCCTCGATGGTGAGGCGGCGGTTGATGTTGTAGCTCACACCGGCGCCTATCGAGGCTGCCTGCTCATAGTTGCCGCTCATCGATACGTAGCCGATGGTGTCCACCTTGTTGTCTTGAGAGTCAAACTTGGTTCCCCAGGTGTTGCCGTGGTAGGATTTCTTGGGCTGGAACACGGCACCCACGGTGAGCAGGTCCTGACCCTTGCGCAGGGGCAGGCTGTACTGGAGTCCTACCTGGGTGTTCCAGTCGCGCATCTTAATGTTGCGGGTGAAGTAGCTGTTGGACGATGACGTGATGAGCGTCGTGTTGAGCGAGGAGCCGAACAGGTATGCGAAGTTGAATCCCACGGTCAGGTTCTTCAAGGGCTCGTATCCCAGTCCGACAAACAGCTGGTTGAAGCCGCCGTTGCCGCTGCGTGACTCGTTGCCGCCGTCAATGGTGCCGCCGTAGGAATAGCCTATCGACGAGTAGGGCAGCAGACCGAAGGCACCACCCAGCCCCTTGGCAATCTTGAAGTGACCCGTCAGGTAATCGAGTCCACCGCCAAAGTTGTAACCCTTTTTGTCGTTCTCTTTACTCCAGAGGTTCGTCACGTCAACACCCACGTCCCACAGGAAGGTGAGGGAGTCCACGTTGGCATAGGAGGCGGGATTCATCACGTTGACGATGCGTCCGCCCCTCATGGCGTAGCCCACGCCGCCCATCGAGCGCTGGATGCTCGACACGTTGTCGTTGAGCATGCCATAACCCATCTTGGAATAGGGCGTGGACACGATTTGAGCAAGAACGCTGCCGCTGGCCGAGGCCATGACGAGCGCCACGAGCAGCAGAAATATCTTTTTATTTATTTTCATTGGCTTGATTGTATAAATAGATGCGGTTGAGGCCCTCAGCCGCAAGGTGTTCGTTGAAAATGATGCTCTCGTCGCACAGGCGGGAGTGCAGTCGCTTGCCGTCACCTCCGGTCATGAAGACCATCAGGTTGGGGTGGGACAGCTTGAGGTCGGCGATGTAGCTGTGAATCTCGCCCAGCATGCCCAGCAGCACGCCGCTGCGGATGGCGGTCTCGGTGTCATAGCCCACTACGGGAGCGTCGCCGTCGGCCTCGACCAGCGGCAGGAGTCCCGTGTGCTCGTGCAGCGCCTTGAAGCGCAGGTGCAGGCCCGGAGAGATGTTGCCGCCGACAAAGCAGCCGTCGGCTGTCACCAGGTCATAGGTGATGGCTGTGCCCGCGTCGATGACCAGCACGTCGCTGGCGTTGTCGAGGCGCTGTGCTATGGTCCATGCTCCGACGGCCGTGGCGATGCGGTCGCGGCCCAGCGTGTGGGGCGTGCGGTAGCCCAGCCTGATGGGCATCGGGGTCTCGTGCGTGAGGTGTATCACGCGGTTACAGCGCTGCTCGGCCAACTGCTCGATGCGTTGGCTGGCGGCACTCGATGCGGTACTGCAAACGATAGCGGTCTCGGGCTTGTAGGTGCTGATGAAACGTTCGAGCAGTCGTGAGTCGCGACGCACGAACCGGTTGGTGGCAACCACTTGAGCACCGATGAAGAAGGCCACCTTTACCGAGGTGTTGCCGTTGTCTATGGTGAGATTACCTTTCATTAAAAGCGCAAAGTTACTAAAACCTGTGTAATTACAAAAAATATTTCTACAAAGGAGCGCCTATTTTTCGCTTTTCCCTTGTTGGCGGTCAATCATCCACTGGGCATAGGATTGCGTCACAATACCTGCCAGCAGGAACGCGATCCAGTTGTTGGTGCCCTCATAGATGAACATGCACGAGGCACTGGCGCAATACAGCAGTGCGCTGAAGGCGAGGATGCCGTGCAGGCGCTTGATGCGCAGTGAGGCATCGCGGTCCATGCCGATGAGACGTCCGGCCAGCACCGTGAAGGTGCCGGCGAAGTATATCCACTTCAACACCTCGGGGTTGATGTCGAGGTTGACCAATAGAAAAGCCACGGCCATCACGATCATCAGGATCAATCCCACGATGACCAGGATGTTTGAAATGGTGATTCTCTTGTCTTGTTTCATCGTCTTGTCAGGGTATGTCGGTGATGTAAACTTCCTCGTTGATGCGTTTCATGCCGTATTTCTCGCGCACGAGGCGTTCGAGGGACTCGTTGTCGGTGTTTAGCTCGTTGATTTTGGCTTCATAGGCCGATGCCGAGTCCTCGTAGTTCTTGATTTGGCTCTTCAACTCGTTGATCTGAGCGCGGTACTTGCTGCTCTGCACGAAGCTGTTGTCGCCGACGAAGATGAGCACGAGCACAAAGCCGATGAAGATGAGCAGCGTGAACGTGACCCATCGAGGTATCCATTTGGGGCGTTTGAATGTGAGTGGTGACATATGTTTGTAAAATAGTTTAGAGTTTAGTGTTTAGAGTTTAGAGTTTAGAGAGAGTTCACTGTTCGTCCTTGAGAAGGTTGGGACGCAGGCGGCGCGTGCGCTCCAGTGACATCTGCATCTTCCACTCGGCGATTTTAGCCGCATGGCCGCTCAGCAGAATTTCGGGTACATGCCAGCCGTTGAACACCTCGGGGCGGGTATAGACCGGTGCCTCGATGAGTCCGTCCTGGAACGAGTCGCTCAGGGCGCTCTGCTCGTCACCGATGGCGCCGGGCAGCAGCCTCACCACGGCGTCGGCGATGACAGCCGCGGGCAATTCTCCGCCGGTGAGCACATAGTCGCCGATGGTGATTTCGCGGGTAATCAGGTGCTCGCGTATGCGGTAGTCCACACCCTTATAGTGGCCGCACAGGATCATGATGTTCTCCTTGAGCGACAGGGCATTGGCCATGGGCTGGTCCAACTGCTCGCCGTCGGGCGAGGTGAAGATGATTTCGTCATAGTCCCGCTGGCTCTTCAACTCCTCCATGCATCGCCACACGGGTTCAATCTGCATCACCATGCCCGCCTCGCCGCCGAAGGGGTAATCGTCCACCTTGCGGTGCTTGCGCAGGCTCCAGTCCCTGAGGTTGTGCACATGGATCTCCACCAGCCCCTTGTCCTGGGCACGTTGCAGGATAGAGGTGTGCAGCGGCGACTCCAGGGCGTCGGGCATGACCGTGAGTATGTCTATTCTCATCATTGTTGCTTCTTATCTGTTGTAAATCAGTTTGATAATCGTGTTAATATCGCCGATGCTGATTTCGTCATCGCCATTGCAGTCGGCCAGCACGGGCGGGCATGGCATGCTCCCGTTGCCCAGCATGATGTCGATGATGAGGTTGATATCGGCGATGTTGATCTCGCTGTCGCTGTTCACGTCTCCTGCCATCAGGTCCTTTTCTCTCTTCTCCATGCTCAGGCTGTAGGTATGGGGGCGCTTGATGGACTTGAGGTAGATGTTGCCAAAGGTGTCAATCACCCTGACCGTGATGGGCTCGCGGGATGTCGTGGCTTGAGCCTTGAACATGTGGGTGTTGGCCGTAGTGGCATAGTAGGACGTGTAGTAGCCGACGGCACTGTAACGGGCTATGTCATAGGCCAGCGTGTGGAACGGGTCCTCGGTATAGGTGCGCTGGCATGCCAGCATGGTGTTCCCTTCACACACACTCACGCGCCATTTGGGGTCGTAGCAGAACACGTTGAACATCACTACGTTGCTGTCGAGTTGGGCATAGTCCACACGTGAGGGATAATCCTTGAGAATGGCACGTATGGCGCTGTTGGTCTGGTAGTAGTTCCTCACGGTGTTCATGTCGTAGAGCCGCATCTGGCTATCGCCCGCATGGATGGATTGGTAGGTCCATTGCGGCGCTGTGCCGTCAACCGTCCAGCGCAGGTAACCGGCAGGGCTGCCGTCCTGGTTGATGTGGTGGCCGCTCGCGGCGCCGCTGTTCCACAGGTTGCCGCTGACGGTGGCGATGTTGTGCTCGGTGATGTGGGAGTAATAGGAGGGACGGGCGACATAGTTGCCGTGGGTGTGTCCGCTCATGATGTGGACGTTGTCAAACTTGTTGAGCATGCTGGCTAGGGCCGAGGTGTTGTCCAGGCGGGAATAGAAGCCGAACGATGATGAGATGCCCCAGGCAGGGATGTGAAGGCACACGACCACGGGCGTGTGGGGGCTGACGAGAGCGAGGTCCTTGGCGAGCCACGTCATCTGCTCGGCGGTGATTCGGCCTTGGTAGTTGCGGCTGCCGGCGACGCCCTCGGGATTGCTGTCGCCCGGATTGGCGTCGTTCAGATAGACGATATCGTCAAGCACCACATAGTGGACCTTGCCCAGATTGAAGCTGTAGTATGTCGGACAGACGATTTCGCGCCAGCGCTGCGAGGCTCGCTCGTCGGTGTCGTTGCCGGCGGGAATGCTCGGGTCGTGATCGTGGTTGCCGATAACGGCCCACAACGCCATCGGATAGTTGTAATGCTGCATGTCGTCCATGAAGTCGGTCAGGTCATACTCGTTCTGATACCAGAAGACGTCCCACGTGAGGTCTCCCAGCAGGACCGAGTAGATGGGGGTCCCGTCGGCGCGCGCAACCTCGTCATTGAGGCTGGCCAAAAAACCTTTCTTGAAAAAGGCGCGGTCACTGTTGCGGCGTGCCAGATGCGTGTCGGCACCGAAGATGACGATGTGCCTGTCGTTGTCGACGCGTTGCAGCGTGAAGTCGTGCGTCTCGTGCACGGTGACGTCAGTGCTCGTGAGCGGAGCCCAGAACTGAGGGTTGAAACCGTCGGCAAGCACGGGCTCGTAGCCGCCGGGCAGGGTGTAAAAGACATAGCCGTTCGCCTTATCGCTGGTCATGGTATAGTAGCCGTGGGCATCGGTGAGCACCACGATGTTGCCGTCGCTCACGGCGACATCGGCCACGCCGTGCCCGTCACAAGTGATGCGGCCGCTCAAGTTTTGAGCCGCAAGACCTGCCATGCCGGCGAGCGCCAGCATCCAAGTCAGCGATATGAGCCTGGGCGTTGTCATTGCTTGTCCTTGTTCTTGTTCTTGTTCTCGTTGTCGTTATCCCACGGATAAGTGCGTTTGGGATTGCGCGGGAACCACCCTTTGCGCACCCGCTCCTGCTGGTCGCGCATCTCCTTGATGCCCCAGAAGCACGAGAATGCCCCGACGCCCATCAGCGACGACAGCAGCACCCCGTCAACCATCAACGAGCCGATGCAGAGCGCCACGCCCGCCACCACAAAGAACCACTTGAACCGTTGCCCGTAGTAGTACTCGCCCTTGATGACGATGGGATGGCAGATGCCGATAATCAGGAACGAGCACAAGCCGAGCACCAGTCCCTGCAGATGATATGTCGATAGGAATTCCATTTTTTTCAGTTTTTTGCCGCTACCTTGTTGCAGGCGCCATACGCCTGATTTTAGCCTGCAAAGATACGTTTTTTGCGCGACACTCCCACACGAATAATCCTTAAATTGTGTTTAGTTATCACCTTTTAACCTTGGGTAGTGTTTACCAGCGTGCCGCAGCCTCCAGGGGTGTCAGGACAAATTATTAAAACTAATATCGGTGAGATGGTGCGGCAGTTTGCGGAATATTGCCTAAATTTGCAACATGAAATCCATAAACCCTACTGATAACCGACTATGAAAAGAATCTTCACCGTTTTCACTGTGGCCCTGATGGCCGTGCTGACGTTGACGGCGGGTGTGCGCGAGGACTTCAAAGCAGACCCCAAGAAGAGCGCCAACAACTATCAGGCTTATCCCACCACAGGCTTTCCCGAGTTGACGGCGGCCCCGTCGGGCTACGAGCCGTTCTTTATTAACCACTATGGCCGCCACGGCAGCCGCTGGCTTATTCAAGAGGAGAGTTACACCTATCCGATGCAGATGCTGGAGATGGGCGCGCGCAACGGCAAACTCACCCGCCGCGGACAGGAGGTGCTCGACATCCTGCATGAGGTGCACGAGGCCAGCAAGGGCCGCCTGGGCGAACTGAGTGATATCGGCCATGAGCAGCACCGGCAGATTGCTCAACGTATGTACCAAAATTTCCCGCAGGTGTTCCAGGACGGTGCGCCTGTTGTGGCCCGCTCGACGGTCGTGATACGCTGCATCCTGTCGATGCAGAACGAGGTGGACATGCTGGCCTCGCTCAACCCGCGGTTGAACATCACCACCGACGCCAGCCAGGCGACGATGTACTACATGAACTACTCGGACTCGGTGGCCAAGTCCCTGCGTGCCAGCCAGGCCGAGATGCGCCGCTATATCTTTGAAAAGTGGGTCAATCCCAAGTTCATGCTGAAGAAACTTTTCACCGACCAGAAGTTTGCGCGTGACAGCATTGATGATGCGCGCACGATGATGCGTTACCTCATGGAAGTCGCCGGAAACATGCAGAGCCATCATCAGTTTGAGAACGTGAACCTGTATGACGTGTTCAGTGCCGATGACATCTACAACGTGTGGCGCTATAACAACGCCTATTGGTACCTCAACTCGGCCGAGACTCCGCTGACGCAGTGCCGCGTGGACTATATGGAAGCCAACCTGCTGCGCAACTTCATCGAGGATGCCGACCATGCGATCACCAGTGCCCTGCCGGCACCCGGTGCCTCGCTGCGCTTCGGTCACGAGAGCGTGGTGCTGCCCCTGTGCTGCCTGATGGGCCTGAACGGTACCGATTACCGCACCACCGACCTCGAGACGCTGGACCAGCACTGGCAGACCTACAAAATCTTCCCGATGGCTGCCAATGTCCAGTTCATTTACTTCCGCAAGGCCGGCAGTGACGACATCCTGGTGCTGCCGCTGCTCAACGAGCATGAGGCGACGCTGCCCGTCGAGACCGATGTCGCTCCCTACTACCACTGGAGCGCCGTGCGCGACTATTTCATTGACAAACTTTCACGCCAACCCTTCATCACAACGACCAAATGAAACGCATCACATTATACCTACTGGCAGTACTTGCATGCCTGACGCTGAATGCCGTTAACCCCCGCACACAGGTCATTGGCAACTTTAGCCGCTCGGCCAGCAACCATTATGCTTACCCGTATGGCATCGGCGTTGAATTGCCGTCGCTGACGGCGGCCCCCGCGGGCTACGAGCCGTTCTTTATCGACCACTATGGCCGTCACGGCAGCCGCTGGCTCACCAACGGCAAGGTGTATTATTATCCCGTCAAGATGCTTCAAAATGCGCAAGAGGCGGGGATGCTCAACCTGCAGGGACAGCGCCTGTTGAAGACGCTCACCCTCGTTAACGAGGCGTCACAGAAGCGTGCCGGCGACCTGAGCGACATCGGTGCCGAGCAGCACCGCGAGATTGCCGAGCGCATGTACCGCAACTTCCCCGAGGTTTTCAAGGGGGATGCCCGTGTGGATGCCCGCTCGACGGTCATCATCCGCTGCATCCTGTCGATGCAGAACGAGACGATGACCCTGCGCTCATTGAACCCGTCGCTGCGCATCACCACCGACGCCAGCTACCACGACATGTACTACATGGGGTGGGGCTATGGCGAGGATACGCTGGCCAACGACCTGCGCAAGAGCGTGGACCCGATTTCTAATGAGATGTACGCTAAGCATTTGGATGCCCGCCGTTTTGTCGCCCAGTTGGTCAACGACACCGCATGGGCAAGTGCCAACATGGATGGTGTGAAATTGATGCGCGACGTGTTTGACATCGCTGGCTCGCTGCAGGGTCATCATCAGTTTGACGACATCAACCTGTTCAACTATTTCTCCAACGATGAGATCTTTGAGCTCTGGCGCATGAAGAACATCTACTGGTACATCCATTGGGCCAATGCGCCCCAAAACGGCAACCGCATGCCCTTTATCGAGCGCGCCCTGTTGCGCAACATGATCGCCACGGCCGATGACGCCATCGCCACCGGTGAGCACGGCGCGGCCCTGCGCTTCGGCCACGAGACGTGTGTGCTGCCGCTGGCCTGCCTGCTCGAACTGGACAATGTGAACTACAGCTGCGATGACCTGGAAACGTTGCACGAGCACTGGCAGGACTACAATACCATCCCTAAGGCCTGCAACATCCAGATGGTATTCTACCGCCCAGCGGGAACAAGCGGCAACAGGCCCGAAGACATCCTGGTGAAGGTGCTGTTCAACGAGCACGAGGCCACACTTCCCGCCACGCCCGTCCAGGGTCCCTACTACCGCTGGACCGACCTGAAACGCTACTACGAGAACAAACTCGCCACCTCCATCGACTGGAGCGTGAAATAAAGGCCATTTCGTTCACCGGATGGCACTGTAGAGACGCAAAATTTTGCGTCTCTACAGATTGGAAGTGTTGATTATCAATGCTTTATCGTTGTCTAAATTTAGGTGATGGTTACGGGGTTGGTGCATCATTGGGACGGGTCTTTGTGATGGCGTCGCTTCGCTTCAATGTACCTGCAACAAACAACGCAAGACAAAAAGACAGTTCGAACCTGTGCCTCAAGAATTGTTATTTTCTTTCCAGCGTGTATATGCAATACTAAGCCTTAATGGTGGTATTCTGGACAGTTCTTCTGAAAAATCCATGCACTCTTCAATCTCATCCGGATCCCACTTCAAATCGAGGCAGAATTTTTCGAACATATTTAGGGATTCGAATGTAGCAAAATTAAGCACAGACGCGTATGTGTGCATTATCACCCAATTTCTTACAACAGAGTCAGAAATGGGTTTAAGATGAGATACAATCTGAGCGTAGTCTGGCATCGGATATTTCCGCACGTCTTCTATAGTTAATCCCAAAGCATCAAGATATAATTGTCCTCCCTCGTTAATCATTTCATCAATCTGATGATATCCGTCAAAGAGCATAAGTGCTGATATGATGTAGCATCTAGTTTCTTTGCTCTGCTTACAGAGTATTACTGATTTTGGATCTATGTATTTTGTTGTCGTTTGTTGTGGGGTGGATGGGTAGATGTCTTTGTAGCGGCTGGCAACGACAGATTCGGCATAGGTGAAATGGGCGGTTGTGCAGGCGGCGGCACATAAGTTAGCATGACGGGTTTCGCTGAGGCACCAGGCGATGCCCTGGGCAAAATCGATGCTGTCGCAGTAATCGGCCACGTAACCGTTCTGTTTATGGCTGATCATTTCGGGAATACCTCCCACATTAAAGCCGACGCAGGGTGTGCCGCATGCCATCGCCTCGACGATGGTGTTGGGCAGGTTGTCCTGTAACGAGGGCGTGACAAACAAATCAACAGCATTGTAAAGTTCGGCAATTTCTGCCTCATTGCTCAGGTAATTAACCGGATAGACGGGTAAAGGCAAAGCCTCCTTCACGCTGGTGGCATCTCCGCCAAGCACGACAACTCCAAGTTTGCGAGACAGAGAGGAAGAATGCTTGCTGATGTGTTCACAGGCTTCGGCCAGGTAGCGGAAACCCTTGCGCTCATCGGTGATGCGCTGCGCTCCAAAGAGGAGTAACTTTTTGTCTGTCGGCAGATTATGCTTTTTTCGGGCTTTAAGTTTGTCCATCGGCGTGAAAACGTCGGTGTCGATGGCATTGGGGATATTGGTGACCAGGTGGCCCTGGGTCAACGGGCTCTTGCGGGCCAGGTCGGCCATCCAGCGGCTGCAGCCCACAAAGGTGACGTTCTTGCCCTCGTACATCGCCCGCTTGCGGTCGAACACGTGCTGCGCCAAGTCCATGCCGATGTTTTTCAGCATCGGGCATTTTTCGCACTGTTTCTGGTACTTGGAGCACTCGCCCGAGTAGTGGCAGATGCCCGTGAAATACCACTGGTCGTGCATCGTTATCACGATGGGTTTGCCCGAGGCCATGATGCGCTCCAAATTGTTGAGCGACAGGAACCCTTGGTTGACCCAGTGCAGGTGGATGACGTCGGCCCACTTGAAGTCGGGCATCGTGGTGATGTCGGTGCCCGCGTTGGCGATATCGACCTGGAAAAGGTTTTGTTTGCTCAGCCCGTTATTCAGCCAGATGACACCGCGCTCCCACAGGAAGTTGGCCTTCAAGCGCCACGACGGGGGAATGTTGACGACCTCGGTGGCGTCGGTCTTGCGGTCGCGCACGAGCATCCGCGCTTCGACCCCGTTGTGGTTCAAGGCGTGCATCAGGCGGTTGGCGGCAATCGCCGCTCCACCCGTCCGTTCGGCAGTATTGACAATCAGTACCCGCATATCTCGATGACGAAAAAGTTACATGGATGTAAGTTACATTGATGTAACTTTTGAATGACTTTAGTTACTATATTCTTGATTGAACCACAGTTGGAAAATCGGATCCACAAAGTCAAACCTTGTGCCTTTCTGCTCAATGTAGTCCTTGTCTTGCAGGATGCGCTTGTTGCGTGCAATGGTGTTGGCATTGCCCATGGCATACATCCGCTTGGTGGCTTCGGCAGCGAACTGGTAATTACCATTGTTCACGGCGTGAAGCATGGCTTTCTGGCTGGCAGTGAGTTGCTCGACGTCATTCTGGAACATCGGTGCATTGGTGTCGATCAGGCGTTGCAATGCCCGGTTAAAGATTTCCTCGGTGACCTGGCTGTCGGTCGCGTTCCAGATAAAGAAACTCAATTGTTGCACATACCACGAGTGGCATTTGGTGACGTCGCAAATGCGCTTGGCAAACTCGGTCGTGATACTTTTTCCTGTGCGTTCAAACGCTTTAACAATAAACTCGACCCAATAGCGCTCTTCAATCTTCTTGAGCCAGATGACTTGCCCGAAACGATAGAATGGCTTGGTCGAATCGTTGAAGATTTCGGTCATCATGTGGCGCTTGCTGCCATACATGCAGTAGGACACATTGTGCTGCTGTTGCCACACCGAACGCATCTTGCCCTCCATGTCGGGATATTGCGGGATGTTGGCCAACTGCTGGAACTCATCAATGCACACGATGATTCTCAGCCCCTTGGCAGCGGCGATTTTCTCAGGCAGTTCTAGGATTTCCAGTTTGTCCTTTTCTTGGGGCTGGAACCGCAGGTCAAAGGTGACAAATTCGGTCACCTTGTCACGGATGACAAGTTGGGGCACCGCCCCCGTGATGAATTTCTTCATCTCTTCTACCCCCTTTTTAAATCGCGAAACCGCACACGACATGACGCGGCTGGCGAACACGCGGTAGAATTCAGTCTCGGTGCTGATGCTGAATGCGTCAATGTAGCATACGCGCACGTTCTTATTCTCGGCCATCAGTTCCTCGCCCACAGCCTTGACAAGCGATGACTTGCCCCAGCGACGTGGCGAAATGAGCATGACATGGATGCCCGACATGAGCAACTGCTTGAGCAGTGCCCTGTCATCAACGCGGTCGATGAAATTCTCCTTCTCGGCCAACGATCCGAATTGAAATGGTGCCTTCATCTTCTTGATAATGATTGGTTATCGGCTGCAAAGATAATAAAAGTTACATGAATGTAAGTTACATTGATGTAACTTTTTTCTGTCAACAAGCAAAAATTATGCCATTTCAGCGAAATAATCGTTCAAATTTTCAGTGGGAGGTGTTGATTGTCAATGCCTTTCTTCGTTTGGGTTTAGGTGATGGCTTCGGGGTTGGTGCATCATTGGGACGGGTCTTTGTGATGGGGTTGCTCCGCACAAGATGGGCTGCGCCTTAGCCATTAATGCAAGCATTATGGCATTCGGCTTGCACCCCCGTTGCTTTCAGGTCAACGGGGTAGCACTGTAGAGACGTGTCATAATTCAACCTCTAGAACAATAACCGCCCTGCGGGCGGGAAATTAATCAAATTTATTATAAATTTTTTATTAATATGATAATAATGTCAATTTTAATTTAAAAATTTGCTTAATTTCCCGTGCGATAGCACGGTTATATTACCGAATCGCAAATATGCTGGTCCTTGAGACGCAAGATTTTGCGTCTCTACAGATGGGAGGGTGCAGCGGATAAAGAGGTCGGAGAACTAGATATCAGGGTATAAAAAGAGAACGGTCCCCATGGGGGAACCGCTCTCAAAAACTATAGAATTTGTTTTATTATTGCCCTAATGTTTAGAGCTGGGGACCGGCGGCTACGAGAGCCTTGCCTGCCTCGTTGTCCTCGTACTTCACGAAGTTCTTGATGAAGCGGCTTGCCAGATCCTTGGCCTTCTCTTCCCACTGTGCGGGGTCGGCATAGGTGTCGCGCGGGTCGAGGATGCCGGTGTCAACGCCCTCGAGCTGGGTGGGAACGGTGAAGTTGAAGTAAGGAATCACCTTGGTGGGAGCGTTGTCGATGCTGTGGTTCAGGATAGCGTCGATGATGCCGCGGGTGTCGCGAATCGAGATACGCTTGCCAGTGCCGTTCCAACCGGTGTTCACCAAGTAAGCCTTGGCACCGCTCATTTCCATGCGCTTAACGAGTTCCTCGGCATACTTCGTCGGGTGCAGCTCCAGGAATGCCTGGCCGAAGCAAGCGCTGAAGGTGGGAGTGGGCTCGGTGATGCCGCGCTCGGTACCGGCGAGCTTGGCGGTGAAGCCGCTCAGGAAGTAGTACTTGGTCTGCTCCGAGTCGAGAATCGATACGGGAGGCAGTACGCCAAATGCGTCAGCACTCAAGAAGATCACCTGCTTGGCAGCGGGAGCGTGGCTGATGGGGCGCACGATGTTCTTGATGTGGTAGATGGGGTAGCTCACGCGGGTGTTCTCGGTCACGCTCTTGTCGGCGAAGTCGATCTTGCCGTTCTCGTCAACGGTGACGTTCTCGAGCAGCGCGTCGCGGTGGATGGCGTTGTAGATGTCGGGCTCAGCGTCCTTGTCGAGGTTGATGACCTTGGCATAGCAGCCGCCCTCAAAGTTGAAGATACCGTTGTCGTCCCAGCCGTGCTCGTCGTCGCCGATGAGTTTGCGCTTCGGGTCGGTGCTCAGGGTGGTCTTGCCGGTTCCCGAGAGGCCGAAGAAGATGGCGGTGTTCTCACCGTTCATGTCGCAGTTGGCCGAGCAGTGCATGGCAGCGATGCCCTTGAGGGGCAGGAAGTAGTTCATCATCGAGAACATACCCTTCTTCATCTCACCACCGTACCAGGTGTTGAGGATGACCTGCTCGTTGCTGGTCACGTTGAAGACAACGGCGGTGTCGCTGTTCAGACCCAGCTCCTTGTAGTTGTCCACCTTGGCCTTGCTGGCGCAGTAAACGGTGAAGTCGGGCTCCTGGTCAAACTCTTCCTCGTTCTGGGGACGGATGAACATGTTGGTCACGAAGTGGGCCTGCCATGCCACCTCCATGATGAAGCGAACCTTCATGCGGGTGTCCTTGTTGGCGCCGCAGAAGCCGTCAACAACAAACAGGCGCTTGCCGCTCAGCTGCTTCACGGCGAGATCCTTTAGGGCTGCCCAGGTGGCCTCGGTCACGGGCTTGTTGTCGTTGGGGTAACCGGGTGTGGTCCACCACACCTTGTCGTGGCTGTTGGCATCGTCAACGATGAATTTGTCTTTAGGCGAGCGGCCGGTGTAAACGCCGGTCATCACGTTGATGGCGCCCAGCTCGGTCTCCTGACCCTTGTCAAAGCCCTCGAGCTCGGGTTTCATCTCCTCGTTGAACATTACCTCATAGGTGGGGTTGTAAAGAACCTCGGTAACACCAGTGATACCGTACTTCTCTGCTAAGATAGCCTTATCAAATTTAGCCATAACTTAAATATTTAATTATAAATGATTTAGAAATTTTCTCATTCAAATGCGGTGCAAAATTACTCATTATTTTATAATGTGCAATACTAATTAAAGAAATTTTTCCGTAATTAGCGCCTTATTATAAATTTTTAGCATCTCGCGCCCGAAAAACAACTCTCCCGATATTATAAAAACAACTAATACAGCAATTCTGATGTAATAAAAACAACTATAACAACTAAAACAACAAGTTGACAACCTAAACAAAAAATGGTTTTCACGCAATAATAAACTATTCGTAAAAATTCGCATAATTCGCATTAGCCCCGCAGGGCTTGGCAGCGCTGAGTATAGCCTAAAAGAGTTGTTCCAGTTGTAAAAAATGTTGTTTTAGTTGTTTGATTAAACATCGCCGTTTGGGATTAGCAGCCGCCGCAGTCGCAGCCGTGGTCGTGGCCACAGTCGCCGCTGCCGCATTCCTCGCAGCCGCAACCGCAGCCGTGATGGGGCTGGAGTTCCTCGGGGGTGGCGTCGCGCACGAGTTGCACGTGTCCGCTGTAGCGCACCGTCTCGCCGGCCAGCTGGTGGTTGAAGTCCATGAACACCTTGTCGTCGGTCACCTTGATGACCTGGCCCTCGATGCGCATGCCCTCCTGGGTCATCATCGGCACCATGGCGCCCACGCGGATGTTCTCGCTGTCAAACTTACCGTCGACGTGGAAGATTTCCTTCTCCAGTTCGTAAACCAGGCTGGGGTCTTTCAGGCCGAAGGCCTCCTCGGGCTTGAGGGTGAAGTCAAACTTCTCGCCCTGCTCCAGTCCCATGATGTGGTTCTGGAAGCCCTCGATGAGCGACAGGTCGCGACCGAACACAAATGCGTCGGGCTTGTCCTCGCTGAATTTCCACACGCTGTTCTGCTCCTCGCCGTTAACGACAAAGATTTCGTACACGAGCTCTACATATTTTCCTGCTTCGATTTTCTCCATGTTCTTTTTTTGTTATGAATTTTATTTTAATGATTAGACAATTGTGGGCGCAAAGTTACTCAAAATTTATGCAATTCCAGCACAAAAGCGAGCCGAAGTTTTGGTAATGACCTATTTGACTGGCTGTGACCGATTTTGTTGGTCCCGTTTGAAGGGAGAAATATTGTTAAAAACAATGGATTTGTATACATAACTGAAAACTTATTTGTACCTTTGCGGCCAAGTTTTGATTCTACCCCGAAAGGGGTTGCTGTGGTATAAGATTATGTGCAACAAATCATCAATGATGGAATTCATTGACTTTCAGCCATATAGCAATTATTGCTACGTGGCAAGGAAATCGATGGGTGCCATTTTTTCTTTTATCCTCTATTATACATTCACCGCCATCGCTGGCAGGGCAATCGGTCGAAATAATCATTTTACTAACTAAATATTAATAATCCACTTTTTTATGAACAGGTTACTTACTTTTTTATTGACTGCTCTGCTGGCATTCTCGGTCGGCTGGGCAGAAACTGAGACGGTGACAACAACCATTAGCTCAGCCAACGCTACTGGCACGACTTTGACGTGGAGTAATTCAAATTTGACTTTTTCTTTGACGCAAAAGCCATCAAGTACCAGTTACTCAGTTGAAACCAGTAATTATGCTCGTGGCTTATCAACTGGCGCGAAGACGGGTACCCATGTGCTCACTTCTAATCAGTCTTTTAGCAATGTTACAAAGGTTGAAGTTGTTGCATCTACCAATGGCAATAATAATACCTTATCGGTAAAAGTTGGAGGCACAACAATTGGCACTACTCAAACCATAACAAGTGGTACAGGTAGTGCAAATGCGACTTATACTTTTGACGCATCCAGTGCTGCTAGTGGAAAAATTGCTATTACCATCGATGATGAAAATAAAACTGTTTGGGTCAAAACAATTACAGTGACTTATTCTACTGGGGGCACAACCGAGCCCTGTGCTACCCCGGTGTTCAATCCTGACGGTGGTACTTATACCGATGCTGCAACGGTAACCATTACCAGTGCTACCAATGGTGCCACCATCTACTATACCACCGACGGCACCACCCCAACGACAAATAGCAGCAGTATCAGCAATGGCGGCTCTGTCGTCCTTTACCAGAGCTGCACGCTCAAGGCCATGGCCGTGTTGAGTGGCATGGAAAACAGTGCTGTTGCAACCAGTCAAGCCTATACCATCAACTCGGGTGGTACTCCCAGCTCCAGCACGATTTACCGCAGGGTTTCCAGTATAAATGATCTTGTTCCTAGCCGGCAGTGCATCATCGTCTATGAGAACGGCGATAATTCGGCCGCCATGGGTGCCTTCAACGGCAGTACTCCTACCACAGTCAGCAATTTCGCTGCAGTGACAGGCCTCTCCGTCACCGACCACCGCATTGATATCGCCGATGCAGACGGCGTGCTCATCCTAACCTTGGCTGGCACACAGAACGCCTGGACGCTTTCCAATAACGGATATATTACTGGTTCGAACAACACAACGACTTTTACATTTCCTACTAGCCCGGTTGCCGGGAGTGCGTCGTATTGGACCATCTCGGCGGATGAAGGTACTATTCAGAATAACTTGAGCACGACCCGTTATATCCGGTATTATACAAGCAACCCTTCTTTCAGACACTATACTACTGACTATGGTGAATGGGCCTACCTCTATGTTCAGGACACCAATCCGACATTAACGGTAAGCGACGACAACCTGACCTTGCCCGACATCCCCTACGATGCTGCTGCGGGCGCCTCAACGTCGAGCACCTTTACCGTGACCGGATCCAACCTCGAGGATGACGTGACGATTACCTATACGGGCGCAGACTTCACGGTTACTCCTACAAGCATCTCGCCTGTTGACGGCTCGGTCGATGAGACCATCACCGTGACCTATAACGGCACGAGCACCGACCCTGTCACTTGCGTGATTACCGTAACCTGCGGCAACCTGACCCGCACCGTCACCGTGACGGCCAAGAAACAGACCCCTCCGCCCGCTGTAATCACCGTTGCTCCCGCCACGCTGAACATCAACGACAGCGGTGAGAACAACACGCTGACCATCACCGGCCAGTATGTGAACGGCAACATCAATGCCAGCCTGGCCACCACCACCGACTGGACGCTGTCTCCCGAGACGTTCGGCAACACGGGTGGCACTGCCACTGTGGCCTATACCGGCCGCGCCCTGAGCGCTAGCAATACCGTGACGGCCCAGGCCGCCAACGACAACACCGTGTCGGCCCAGGCAACCGTCAACTACCTGGCCGACCTGTATATCGTTACCGACAACGGCCAGAACACCAACAACGGCTATCCCAGCAACAACTGGGACTTCGCCCACGGCGTTCACATGACCTATGAAAACGGTGTCTATACCGGAGAATTCCAGGCCAATCAAGCCACGACGTTTATTGTGTTTACCAGGAAGTTGGTTGAAACCGAACCTTGGGGCACCCGTCTGGCATTCGGCCCCAGCAGCAATGGTGACTGGTGGTTACCCGCCAGTGGTAACGGCTCGGGTAATATCGACCTGAACGATAGTGATCCCATCAGGATCCAGTATCCGGGTCTCTACCACATCAGCATTAATGCCAACGCTGGTACTTTCACCATCACCAGCACGCTCCCGACTGTAGCGACCCCGACCTTCTCGCCGGCTCCCGGTACCTACACCGAGGCTCAGACCGTGACTATCTCCTGCGCTACCGATGGCGCCACCATCAGCTACAGCACCGACGGCGGCAACACCTGGACCGTGGGCAACACGGTCACCGTGAGCGAGACCACGACCATCATCGCCAAGGCCACCAAGGAGGGCATGAATGACAGCGAACCTGCCAGCGCCACCTACACCATCCACATCCCGGGTGAGGGCGACTTTGTGCTGGTAACCAGCATCGGCGACCTTGCCGAGGGCGACGAGATCATCATTGTGAACAGCGGAGGGGACGGCGATGCTAAGGCCATGGCCGGTCAGAGGGATAACAACCGCGCTGCTACCGATGTCGAGGTGTTAGGCCAGACTGTAGCCGACGACTACCCCGACATGCAGATTATCCACCTCGAGGGAGATAATACCGATGGCTGGTACTTCAACGTGGGTGACGTTAGCGATGCCTACCTGTATGCAGCAAGCAACACCAGCAACCATCTGAAGACACAAGCTGAGAAGAATGATAATGCCAAAGCAAGCATCGATATCACCACGGCTGGCGTAGCAACCATCCAGTTCCAGGGCAGCTATAGCCATAACTGGTTGCGTTATAACAGTGGTAGTAACATTTTCTCATGCTATGCCAGTGGCCAGCAGCCTGTTTACATCTACAAGCGTGAGGCTGCCAAGGTTTCTTCTCCCGTGATCACGCCTGCTGGCGGCACGGCCAATAAGAAGTTTGACGACGTTGAGGTGACCATGACCGCAGCCGATGGTTGCATCATCTATTACACCCTGGATGGTAGTGTCCCCACCGTGGACAGCGATGTCTATGACCCGAACAACAAGCCCGTGGTAGCCTACGGTTCGGCTCCCGTCACTGTCAAGGCGATTGCCGTTGACGGCGATGGCAACATCAGCAAGGTGGCCACCGTGACCTATTACTGGGATAATGTTACCGTCAATATCTCTCCCGCCAGCGGCCGCGTGAGTGAACCTGTCACCGTGACCATCACCCCGACGCCCAGCGATGCTACCGTGACCTATACCATCAATGGTGGCGCATCGCAGACCTACACCGGCCCCTTCACGGTTAACGTTGACGAGACCAACCACGAGGTGACTGTCGAGGCCACGGCTGTCAAGGGCCAGTCCACGGCAACGGCCAGCGTGACCTATAACTACAAGAGCGATAAGGTGTACAGCATCGCCGAGTTCAAGGAATTGGATGAAGGCGAAGAGGTTACCTTCATGAACCCCGTGACCGTACTGTTTGACTACTCACAAAACAGTGCCAGTGGTCAAGAATACATCTGGGTAAAGGACCGCACGGGCTACATGCAGTTGTTCATCCGGCCTCAGTTCAAATCAGATTTTGCTGCCAGGTATGAGAACAGTGACGTCATTCCTCCTGGCTTCAAGGTGAAGAAAGGCTACCATGACGAAGGCCAGTACTATCAGGCTCAGTGCTTCGAGTGGCACGATACATTCCGCGACACTACCCTGACGGCCCTTGCCGATCCCGAGCAGGTGCTGCTCAGCGAGTTGCTTGACAATCCCGCTGACTACAATGACCGTTACCTGTACATCAACAAGCTGCAGGTATCCAACGTCAATGGCCTTAGCTTCCGCATCGCTGCCGATGAGAACGGCGACAATTTATCGGAGGTACAAGGCGGCACCGCCATTGTGGGTTACAACAAGTACAACAGCCCGGCATGGAAGGACAAGGAGGGCAATGTGGTTGGTGTTACACTGCCCTCCGATAACAAGTTCTACAATGTGACTTTCATCTTCCAGAAGTGGCAGAACGGTTATGAAATCATGCCTATCAAGTTTACCGAGTGGGAAGACAACAGCGTGCGTCTCGAGGACCTGGTACAGATTGGTGAAAAGGGCAATCCTTACACTATCTCCAACCCGCTGATAGCCGCTCACGTGACTTGGGATGACAACAAGGGCAAGTTCGCCATCTTTGCCAAGGACGACGAGATGTATGCCGCCAAGCGTTATCCCGCCGAGGGCCAGAAGACTTACTTGATCGACTACTTCAACCAGGATACCACCATCATCAACAAGGTTGAGCAGGCCGACTACGACCAGAGCAACTGGATTGAGATTCTGATTCCCAGCAACATCTCCGAGAAGACGGCCGACGTCAACGCTTATCGTCAGACGCTGGACTTGCTCAAGGAGCAGTATGAGAACAAGATTCTTGAGGCCACTAGCGTTAGCGGTACCTATGTTGACGCCCTGAACCCGACCATCGACATGGGTGCTACGCTGCCCAGGGTACAAGGAACTACTAACTACACGCCCAACTTCTACTGCACGGCCAACTTCCTGAGCGAGAACATCGACACCGACGGTGCCTACAGTTACCGCGAGGACTACCTGGGTGGAGATTACTACTTCTTCATGGACGCCAAGCCTCAGGAGTTCTGCGAGGTAGTGTGGGCTTACTACATGCATGTGGATAGCTTCTTTGTCGCTCCCGCACAGGAAGGCGTCGACATCAACGGCCACAGGTTCAAGGGTAGCTTCCCTGCCAATATGTCGTTGTGTGAAGACTATAACGTGACCAAGGAAACTCCTGTATTGAGCTGCTTCAGCGCTTCCAATAGCACCACTCCCGAGAAGCTCTACGGCTTCCAGGCAATTGTGCGCAAGAATCCCGAAGCTTGGACCCAAGGCGGCAATGGCAGCAACGGTGCTCCGCGCCGCATCCAGCCTTACACCGAGGATGACGGCAACTTGAAGGACGATCTGCCGCTCTACATCGTTTACCCGCTCAGTACCGAGGGCTCATCCAACGGAACTGTTACCGCAGTAAACGAGATCGTGAGTGTCAAGACCATCAAGAGTGTACATTACTACAACCTGATGGGTATGGAGAGCGAGACCCCGTTTGAGGGCATCAACATCGTGGTGACCCTCTACAACGACGGCACACGCTCGGCAGTCAAGGTGCTGCGTTAATCCCGTCACACACACCCTAATCCCTTTTCACAAACGAGGGAGGCTTCCCGGCACTCGGGCGAGCCTCCCTCGCTGTTTCCTCACCCCCCCCACGGAAAGGGCCCCACGCTAAGGCGCAAAGGCGCTAAGAATTAATGGGATTGCTCGCTTGGGCTCGCAAGAAATCAAAAAAATCTTTTAATTGGCATCCGCGCGGTAAAAGAGGGGACGGCTCTGCTGGATGAAAAATGCGTGCATTTTTCGGACTGCAGAACCGTCCCCCCGTATATCTACTGGATGTTCCGTTTTCGTTCAAGGGGACGGTTCTTTTGGACCAAATTGCGGCTGCAATTCGTTCCAAAATAAGCCGTCCCCTTGACGTTCCCTTCCCTTCTGCAGAACCGCCCCCGTAACCGATTCTGCTTCCACGCCAAGCCGCAAAATGTGTTGTTTGGCGCTTTCAGAATCGCCATGGGAATACACAATAATTCAAAAAAATAGTTAAAACAATTACTGTGACTGAAATTATGTGTATATTTGCGGGTTAAAACAACTGAAATACAACTAACAAAGAATAAAACGATATGCGCAAATTGTTTTTCCTGCTGCTCCTGGCAGCAGTCATTACACCTGCCAGCAAAGCCATCACCGTTGAGAATACGGCTGGACAGCTGGCCCAACTGGTGAGCGATACCCAGATTACAGAATTGACCGTTACCGGCACTATGGATGCCCGTGACTTCCTGTTCATCAGTGAAGAGCTCGCCGAACTCACCTCAATAGACCTGACCCAGGTGACCATCGTCCCGTTTGACAACGGCAAGACGCTGTATGGAACGGTCACGGCCTATTATGCCAACGAGATTCCCCGTACGGCATTTTTTGGTAAGAAACTCACTTCGGTGGCGCTTCCCACCAATATCGAGATTATCGGTTACGCTGCCTTTGCCGGCTGTTACCAGCTGCGTAGCGTGACGATTCCCGAGAGCGTGACCGACATCGATGACTATGCCTTTGCCGGCTGTGCCTTGACGAGCATCGACATCCCCGCCAACGTGTTGGGTATGGGCGTGGGCGTGTTCTCGCGCTGTGAGTCGCTCGAGAGTGCGGTCATCGATTCCCACATCATCGGCTCATTCGCCTTCTTGGGCGACACCAACCTGAGCGACGTGACGCTCGGTCCTAGCGTCGTTAGTATCGATGAGGGCGCATTCAATGGTTGCACCGCCTTGAAGACGGTTGCCATCGACTACCGCTCGCGTCTGGGCCAAATCGGTGATGAAGCCTTCATCAATTCGGGCCTGGAAAACATCGACATCAGGTCGCTGACCGTGAGTCGCATCGGTGCTTGGGCTTTTGCCCAGACCCAGTTGACGGACATCGCCCTGCCGGGATCAGCATCTAACCTGGGTATGGGTATTCTGGCCCATAATCCGTTGCTCACCAAGGTATATCTTCCCGACGTGCGCACTTCTGGCGGTAGGCGCCTGCATGGTGCTCCCGCCCTGCGCCGCACCATCGAGCGTCTGCCGGACTATGCCTTTGCAGGCGACGAAATCCTCAACCCCGGCACCATGCTTCTCAATGGCACCAAGACCATCGGCAATTATGCGTTCTATAACGTTTGCCAGGATATCGACACCATGTTCCTTCCCTCGAGCATCACCTATCTGGGCGACTATGCGATGGCAGGTATGACGGGCATGAAGGTCCTCCAGACCAATGCCAGCGAGGTTCCCGCGCTGGGTATCGAAGTGTGGGCCGGTGTGGATCAGGCCTCTATTCCCCTGATTGCTCCCAGCGAGGAGAGCACCGAGCTCTACAAGGTTGCCGACCAGTGGATGAACTTCTTCTACGGCGAGCCTGAGCCTCAGTACATCCTGGGTGACGTGAACCGCGACGGTTATGTGAACATCACCGACGTGACGTTGCTCATCAGCTACGTCCTCAACGGCTCGGGCGACATCGACCTGCTTGCCGCTAACATTAACGGTGACGAAGATGTGAACATCACCGACGTGACGTTGCTCATCAGCAGGGTACTCTCCAGCACCAGCAAGATGTCGATCACCGACCAGCGCGACCAGGTTCTCGCTTGGAGTAACGCCACTGGCGACGGGCTGGAGATCGAGCCCATCACCCTGCGTGCCGGCGAGACCCGCACCATCGACGTGACTCTTGACAACAACGAGCGCATCTATATGGCTATCCAGTGTGACGTGGTGCTTCCCCAGGGAGTAACCCTTACCGCCGTTAACGGTATCGACCGTGGCGCCGACCACAGCTTCTACAGCATCAAGAACGAGGTCGAGCAGAATGCCTATACGCTGATGGGTGTTTCGATGGAGATGGCCAACTTCGCCGGTAACGATGGCAAGGTCATGAGGCTTACCGTCACCGCCGATGACGACTTTGACGCACAGGATGCCCAGATCGAGTTTGCCAATGTAAGCCTCGTGTCCACCAAGCACAACATCTACCTGGCCGAGAATGCTTTGGCAAGAATCAATGACGCCACGGGCATCGAGCGCGTGACCGCCGACAAGGAGATCGCCAGCGTGCGCTACATCAACGTGGCAGGCCAGGAGAGCGAACTCCCGTTCAACGGCATCAACATCGTGGTGACCACCTATACCGACGGCTCCACATTGACGAACAAGATTATTAAATGATATTCATCAGATTAATTAATTGTGTTAATTAACATCGGACAATAAAGAAATAATAAGTATTGTATTGCGTCGCCACCCGTGAGGGCAGCGACGCTTTTTTTGTGAAAAAAGGACCTTGTTTGTGGAAAAACCATTATATTTGCAAGATTAACTCTATCAGTTATCACAATAGTATGAAAAACCAGATCATCATATGTCTGATGGCGATGGCAGCGGTGTTCCTGCATGCCGGGGCTATCGATGTGGCCACCACTGCGGGTGAATTATCCGGTAAGGTGACCGATTACTCCATCACCGACCTGACGGTGACGGGAACCATGGATTTTAATGACTTTTACTTCATTGCCGACAACCTCAAGCAGCTCAGGTCGCTCGATTTGACCGATGTGAGGGTGGTCGGCAGCAGCAGCGTGAGCCGACGCTATTGGCAGGACGGATTCAAGGACGACGAGCTGCCCGTGGGCGCGTTGGGAGGCATGAACCTAACCACCGTGAAGCTGCCGTCGTCACTGCAGAGCATCGGGCAGGCCGCCCTGGCGGGCTGCATCGCCCTGGAAGAGGTGACCTTGCCCGCCGAACTGGACAGCATCGGTGAATATGCCTTTGCGGGCTGCACCTCGCTCCAGGGGGTGACCCTGCCGGCCAGCGTCAGGGTGGTGGCGACAGGCGCCTTTGTGCACTGCACGTCGCTCACACGCTTTGACGTGGAGCCGTCGAGCCGCTTGGAAAGGGTGGACGCTACGGCACTGATGGATTGTCCCGCGTTGACGGCTGTCGAGCTGGGGCCCTCGGTGCAGTACCTCGGTGAGCGGGCGCTGTTGGGAGCAAGTGTACAGCATATCGACCTGACTGCCAATGAGCGCCTTGCCGAAATCGGTGATTGGGCGCTGGCACAGTCGCCGGTCAACGAGATTAGTTTGCCCTCCAGTGTGACCCGTGTGGGCGATGGCGCATTCTTTGGCGACGACCAGCTCACGGCGGTACGTTTAGGCGGCAGCGTTGCCGAACTCAATGACTACTTGATGGCCGGAACGGGGCTGAATGGAGAGCTCGACTTGACGGGCGTGAGCCGGATTGGCAATTATACGTTCTATAACGTCTCGGAGCTGCCCGAAGTGACCCTGCCCGCGACGGTGACCTGGCTGGGCTCGTTTGCCATGGCCGGCATGACGGGCATGACGGCGCTGACGAGCGAAGCGGTCGATGTCCCCGCCCTGGGCGACAGCGTGTGGGCTGGAGTCAACCAGTCCCTCATCCCCCTGACCGTCCCCGACGAGGCCCGTGAACACTATCAGGAGGCTGAACAATGGAAGGAGTTCTACTTCTATGTCGAGCCGAAGTGGCTGCGTGGCGATGTCAATAATGACGGCGAGGTGAATATCGCCGATGTCAACACGTTGATAGACATTATTCTGGGCGGACGCTTCGATGAAGGCACCATGCGCCGCGCCGATGTCAACGAGGATGGCGAAATCGGCATTGCCGACGTCAACACGGTTATCGATATCATTCTGAACCCCGGTGCTTATGCCGCGCCTGCGGTGGACACCGGCGACACGATGCACCTCGACGACGTGACGCTCAGGCCGGGCGAGGAGCGGACGCTGACGGTCACCCTTGACCACGCCGAGGCCTATAGCGCGCTGCAGTGCGACATCATCCTGCCTGCAGGCTTGACACTGGTGAATACCGCCGCCCTGGGACAGACCACCGAGACCCGTGTCATGGGCGACCAATGGGTGCGCACGTTGACCTACTCGATGGACAAGCGCCGCTTTAGCGACGAGGATGGTGTGGTGCTCACGCTAACCGTCCGCGCCGACGACAATCTGCCTGCGTCAGGGCAGTTGACCATCAGCAACATCGTCCTTGCCGATGAGCACAACGTCGGATGGCACGCCGGTGACTGCGTGGCCATGGTGAACAGCACGACGGGCATCGAGGATGTGACCGCCGCCGGCGATCGCGTATGGGTCGAGGGAAACACCCTGTGCATCGATTCACGCCTTGTAGCGACGGCACGCGTGTCGGCCATCAACGGCATGACGCGTGACCTCTCGCTCGACGCGGGTGTGAACCGCTACAGGATGCAGCAGGGCTTCTATGTCGTTGTCCTCAATGGCAGGAGCTATAAAGTGGCAATTAGATAACACGACTAATAAAACCGAAACAATGGGAAAGAACAAACTCAAGAAATTTGCCGACATGGAGCGCATGGAATGTGTGTTCCAGTTCCCCTTTGCCGTGGTCACGCGCGAGGGAGGCTGTCCCATGCGCGGCAAGTGGAATGAGCAGTATTTCAAGAACGATAACCCCATCGTGCTCGAACTCGGGTGCGGCAAGGGGGAATATGCCGTGGGACTGGCTCAGCGCTTCCCCGGCAAGAACTACATCGGTGTGGACATCAAGGGTGCCCGCATGTGGACCGGTGCCAAGCTGGCGACGGAGCTGGGGCTGCCCAATGTGGCGTTCCTGCGCACCAGCATCGAGCTGATTGACCGCATGTTTGCCCCCGACGAGGTTTCCGAGATCTGGATCACCTTCCCCGATCCGCAGATGAAGAAGGTGAACAAGCGCCTCACGTCAACCCGCTTCCTGGACAATTACCGCAACATCCTGTGTGACGGCGGCATCGTCCACTTGAAGACCGACAGCCCGTTCCTCTACACCTACACCCATGCCCTGGTCGAGGAGAACCATTTGCCGGTCGAGGCCGACACCGACGACCTCTATGCCAGCGGCCTGGCCAACGACATCCTGGACATCAAGACCCACTATGAGATGCAGTGGCTGCAGCGTGGCTTGACCATCAAGTACATCCGCTTTGCCCTGCCTCACGGTGTGGAACTCATCGAGCCCGACATCGACATCGAGCCCGACACCTACCGCAGCTACAACCGCGGCTACATCCAGATGCCTCAACTCATGCCTGATAACGAATCATAGACGTTAGATGTTAGACATTAGACTTTAGACGTTAGACATTAGACATTAGACGTTAGATTTTTAGACTTTAAACATTAAACTTTAAACTTTAAACTAAAATAATATGAGTATTTATCCGAATCTGATACTGGACGCCCTGCGCACGGTGCGTTACCCCGGAACGGGACGCGACATCGTGGACATGGGCATGGTAAATGACGACATCCGCATTGACGGTAACCGAGTGAGTTTCTCGCTGACGTTTGAAAAGCCCACCGATCCCTTCATCAAGAGCGTGGTTAAGGCCGCCGAGGCCGCCATTCTCGCTCATGTGAGCCCCGATGTGGACATTAAGGGCAATATCGGCGTCAAGACCGCTCAGGATAACCCCGTCCGCAAAATAGAAAAACCGCTGCCCGGCGTGAAGAACATCATCGCCGTGAGCTCAGGCAAGGGCGGCGTGGGCAAATCGACCATCGCCTGCAACCTGGCTGTGGCGCTGGCCCTGCAGGGCTACCGCGTCGGCCTGCTCGATGCCGATATCTTCGGCCCCTCGATGCCCAAGATGTTCGGCGCCGAGGACGAGCAACTCTATATGCACGAGGTGGACGGTAAGAACCTCATCATCCCCCTGGAGAAATATGGCGTGAAGATGCTCTCGCTGGGATTCCTCGTGGACAAGGAGAAAGCCATCCTGTGGCGTGGCGCCATGGCGAGCAACGCCCTGCGTCAGCTCATCAACGAGGCCGATTGGGGTGAGCTTGACTATTTCGTCATCGACCTGCCGCCCGGCACCAGTGATATCCACCTGACACTGGTGCAGACGCTGGCCATCACGGGCGCCATCGTCGTCACAACCCCGCAGCAGGTCGCCCTGGCCGATGCGCGCAAGGGTATCTCGATGTTCATGGGCGAGCACGTGAATGTGCCCGTGCTGGGCATCGTCGAGAATATGTCCTGGTTCACGCCCGCTACCCATCCCGACGAGAAATACTTCATCTTTGGCCACGATGGCGGCAAGTTGCTGGCCGAGGCCCTGGGTGTAGAGCTGCTGGGGCAGATTCCGCTGGTTGCCAGCATCTGCAAGGGCAGTGACGACGGCCAGCCCGTCGTGCGCTTGAACGACGTGAGCGGTGTGGCCTTCAAGCACCTCGCCACACGCGTGGTCGAGGCCATCGACCGCCGCAACCAGGAGTTGCCTCCTACCGAAGTCGTACAGACTCATTGAAGTTCATAACTAATATTCACCAACTAACTAGATTGATTATGAAAAAGATTATCGCAATGTTGGCCGTAGCAGCCATGCTGCTCACCAGCTGTGGCTCGGTCCCCATCACGGGCCGCAAACAACTGAATCTTGTCAGCGACCAAGAGGTGCTGGCAGCCAGTCTCCAGCAGTATGCCAGCTTCATGCAGACGGCGCAGATTTCCACCCAGAAGGCACAAAGCGCCCAGGTGACCCGCGTCGGTCAGCGCATTGCCGCCGCCACCGAGGCCTACCTCAGGTATGCAGGCCTGGAGAGCGAGTTGCAGAACTTCGCTTGGGAATTTAACCTGGTCAAGAGTGATGACGTGAATGCCTGGTGTATGCCTGGCGGTAAGATTGTGGTCTATGAGGGCATCATGAACCTTGTGAGCAGCGATGACGAGCTGGCTGTGGTCATCGGCCACGAGGTGGCTCACGCTGTCGCTAAGCACAGCAACGAGCGCATGAGCCAGCAGGTGCTCGCACAATATGGCGCACAGGCCGTCGGCATCTTTACCAGCGGCAAGAGCGCTGCCACCCAGCAGATTGCCCAGCAGGTCTATGGCCTGGGCGCCCAGTATGGTGTGATGCAGCCCTTCTCGCGCAAGCATGAGAGCGAGGCCGACAAGATGGGCCTGGTGCTCATGACCATCGCCGGCTATAACCCCGATGTGGCCATCACCTTCTGGCAGAAGATGGCATCGACCACTACCCAGGAGCCGCCCGAGTTCATGAGCTCTCACCCGAGCCATGCCACCCGCATCTCTGACATCCAGAAGTGGTTGCCCGAGGTCAAGAAACAGTACGGCGGCAAGTAAATGAGACGCTTTTTAACCTTCCTCGTCCTGTCGGTGGCATTGATGCCACTGACAGGTGAGGCTCGTTCGATAGCCGAGCTGTTCGCCATGGAGCCGGGGAATATTTTCCCCCTGCTCACGCGCACCGCGCGCCTCGACATGGTGGACTATTACAATAGCGGGCAGATGGTCGCCGTCCCCAATAATCTGGCGGGCGAGAGCCGGCTTTTGGAGCTGGACAGTGCCTACCTGAAGGTGCAGACGAGCGACAGCCGCGTCGTGGAGATGCTCGTCAGGAAGGCGGGCAAGGACACGGTCATCACGGTCATTGAGACGGTGATGACACCTGTGCCCGACAGCCGCCTCACCCAGTGGAACGCACACTGGCAGCAATTCACGAGCGACAAGCTGTTCAAGAAACCCGCTATCGACGATTTCATGGTGAAAAAGATGCCGCAGGAGCTGCGGGCCGAGTTGCAGGCAGTCATGGCGTTCCCGCTTGTCCAGCTGGCCTTCACGGGCGAGAACCATAGCGCCATCGAGGCGACCCACGGCCTGGACCGCTTCCTCACCCGCGAGGAATACAAGCGCTTTGCCGGTTATTTCAAGCCGTCCATCAGTTTCGGCTTCAACGGATTGAAAATCAAGCCTGTCAAGAAGTAGCCATGCCACAACCCACACTTTTCACCCAGCCGCCCCAGGGCATGACCTTGAGCGAGTTCAACGCGCGCATCGAGAGTCATCTCAATGGCCAGGAAGACCTCCGGGCCCAGTGGGTCATTGCCGAGACCAGCGACCTGCGGCTCAACCGCAGCGGCCATTGCTATACCGAACTCATCGAGAAAGACGCATCGGGAACGACCGTAGCAAAGGTAGGAGCTGCCATCTGGGCCAACACCTACAGGGAGCTGTACCACAAGTTCTTGAGGGCCACGGGACAAGTGCTGTCCACGGGCATGAAGGTGCTGGTTAACGTGACGGCATCGTTCCATCGGCTGTATGGCATCAAGGTGGTCATCAACGACATCGACCCCAATTACACGATGGGCGACATGGCACGTCAGCGCCAGGAAATCATCAACCGCCTCACTGCCGAGGGGCTCATCGACAAGAACAAGCAGCAACCGTGGTACGACGTGCCGCGGCGCGTCGCTATCGTCTCGGCGGCAGGGGCGGCAGGCTATGGCGACTTCATGAACCAGCTGGCGGGCAACCCCTACGGCCTGCAGTTCTACACCTGCCTGTTCAATGCCGTCATGCAAGGCGCCCAGACGGTTCCCACGGTCATGGCGGCCCTGGACCGCATCAACACCTATGCCGACCTGTTCGACTGCGTGGTCATTATCCGTGGCGGTGGAGCGACATCCGAGCTCAACTCATTTGACAGCTACGACCTGGCGGCCGCTGTCGCCAATTTCCCCTTGCCCGTCATCGTGGGCATCGGCCACGAGCGTGACGAGACGGTGCTGGACTATGTTGCCGCCATCAGGGTGAAGACGCCCACAGCGGCTGCCGAGTGGCTCATCCAGCAGGGAGCCGACGCGCTGGCACATCTCGACGAGCTGCAGGACGCCGTCGTGACCGCTGTGCGCGACACCGTGAGTCAGGCACGGGAGCATCTGGCCTATTTCACCAGCATGATACCCGCCGCGGCACGCCACATCATCGATACTAACCGCATCAGGCTCGACAACCACGCCCGTAACATCCCCTTTGCTGCCACGAGCCTCATCAAGGGGCAGTGCACCCTGCTGGACCGCGCCGTGGAGCGCATGGGCGATGCCGTCGCCGCAGCCTTCCACCGTGAACAGCAACGCCTGCAGGCCCTCGGCGACAAGGCAGCCCTGCTGTCACCCGAGAACACCCTGCGCCGCGGCTATTCCCTCGTGAGAAAAGACGGCAAGTGCGTCACCGCCGCCTCCCAGCTACAGCCCGGCGACAACGTGACCATGCAGTTCGCAACCGGCACCGCCGCCGCCACAGTAAAGTAGAGGGTGTGTCATATTTCAATTGCTAGAATTATAACCGCCCTGCGGGCGGGAAATTAATCAAATTATTTTTAAAAATTTTATTAATATGAATAAAATACTAATTTTAATATAAAATTTTGTTTAATTTCCCGTGCGATAGCACGGTTATATTACCGAGTCGTAATTATGACACAGACTCCCCAAGGCACTATAAGAACGCAGATGCCAAACAATTAGTTTAATTCGTGAAATTCATAGTTTAAAAGAATATGGAAGAGAACAATGAAATGACTTATACCCAAGCGGTTACCGAACTCGAACAGCTTGTGCAGAAGATGCAGGACCCGCAGTGCAGCATCGACAACCTGAGCGACTACACCAAGCGAAGCAAGGAACTCCTTGACCTGTGTCGCAAGAAACTCACCGCCGCCGACGAGCAACTCAAGCAGATACTCGCCACCATCCAGCAATAAGGGTGGCAATTTGCACAGGGTAAAAAACTATTAGATGTTAACTATTAACTGTTAACTAAAAAATTATTACCTTTGCACCCGCAACGATGGAGCAAGTCACGCGCCTGTGGCGAAATTGGTAGACGCGCCAGACTTAGGATCTGGTAACTCCGGTTGTGTAGGTTCGAGTCCTATCAGGCGCACCGGAATCACATCGCACTAATAATCAGTGCGATGTGATTTTTTGATTGTAAAACATTGTGAGATTTCTATAGGATTTGAAGAAATAAATTGTGAGATTTCTACAGAATTTCCGTAAAAACATTGTGAGATTTGCCCAAAATGGTTGTTGCGGTTGGTGAATTAATCAGATGTTTATAGTGGAATATATTTGTGTACTGTTACAAAAATATTCCATATCTTGAACAACTCATTTCGGCCGAGGGGGCGGGATGATTAAGGTCATTACTTGAAAAGGTCGTGGAGGGTGACCTGACGGTGGATAAGGTTGATGGAATGTTGGTTGGGTGTGAGGCCGTTGGCAGTAATCATCACGGGCTGGATGAGGACTCGTTTCTTAATTGTGTCACGCAATACATCCATTTTATTTCGGATTGATGCTGCTGTGGCAGCGGTGAATGCGAATGGCCTTCGAGTGTATTTAGCCTCACACAAGTTGACAACTTTGTCGCCACGAATTATCACCAAGTCAATCTGTGCTTTGCTTGAAGTGAATCCCATGGCCTGGGTGCTAACTCCTTCGATTCCTAATGACCGCTTCATCTGCGGCAAATGAGCCAGACAGAGCCTCTCAAACGACAAGCCACACCAAGTGTTATAGGCGGGCGTCTCCATCATGTGCATCCATGTGTCGGAGTCATAGAACTGCTTGTTGTGGATGAATGCGAAATAGAAAATAGTATAGAAGTCGATTAGTTGATAGATTTCGGTGGCCTCACCAAGAGAACGGTAAGTCCTGATAAAACCGCACTGTTCCAGTTCATCAAGCCTATTGGTGAGACTGCCTCCATTGCTCATGCCCGTCGCTTCTATTATTTGGTTTCGAGTCAACCCTTGACGTTTTGCTGAGAGCGCTTTGACTATCTTGATGTGATCCCCGCTTGATTTAAATAATGATGCGTATAGGTCTTGAAATTCCGTCTCAAGCAATGGCGACTCGTTAAAAAACAATGCATCCATGTTCTGAGCCAGACTCAGGGCAGGGGAGAGTAAATCCAAGTAATAGGGAATGCCGCCCAATGACATATAGCATTCGGCTATCATGTCCTCCTCCCACTGGATTCCACGATTCATCAAGAACTGCTGTACCTCGTTAAGCGTAAACGGATTGATCTTGATGCGGAATGTCAAGCGGTTGTGCAATCCTCCATGATTACGAACTATCTTCTTAACCAGCCATGAAGCAGCAGAACCGCAAACGATTAATAAAATGTCTTCGCGTGCTGAGGCCCAACTATTCCAAAACCATTCCAGAGCCTTGACGAAATCACTTTTAGCGGTATCCATCCAAGGCAATTCATCAAGAAATATGACTTTACGCTTACTTTGATTGTGCTCTAGTAATGTGATTAAAGCCCCAAAAGCATCTAACCAATTGCTATGAGGCTTTAAACCGTCAAGTCCATAGCGCACCAGTGAGGCATCAAAATTGAATAATTGTTCCTGCCGTGTTCCACGAGCGATGCCTGTCACCTGAAAAGCAAATTCGTTATGGAAAAACTCCCTGATGAGAAATGTCTTGCCCACGCGACGGCGTCCATAAACCATCACAAACTCGCTGCGCCCAGAGTCGCGGAGGCGCTCCAGTTCACTGATTTCAGCATTACGACCGATAATTTTCATAGCGTCTATTGTTGATTTAGCCGCAAAGATAACAAAAATTTCATTTTTAGCCAAGTTTTTATCACATAATTAGCTGAAATCAAAAATTTGTACAATATTTAGCCAAATATCTTATGATAGTTGGCTTAAATTAAAGAATTTGTTCACATCTAGCTGATTTTATTACAATAATCGGCTGAAATCAAAGAAATGTAGATTTTAGGGCGGTATGTCATTAATTTTTCTGCTTTCCGCCCGAAAGTCTGCATTTAGATTGGAGTTAGATAGTTACATTCATCTTGATAATAATCACATTTTCTGGGGGGCGTGCGCTCCCCCTTTTTTCGCCGTCGGATGCCTTTAGACGCCCTTAAACATCTCATCGGCTTGCTGGAAAATGCTGTCAATCAGGCGTTGAGGGGCTTTTAAAGTGTTTTGGGAGGTGCGAACTTGAGTCCTATCAGGCGCGCACAGAAAACAAAAACCCGCTGAAATTTCAGCGGGTTCTTCACTGGATTTTATAAAGAAGGTTTTTATGGAGCTTGCGCTCACACTTCAACTGCATTTCCTCCTTGAAAATATCAAAGATTAGTTCTCGGGCCAGCTATCAGTAAGCAGGAAATTAATGAGTAATGTCAAATCAGAGATGCTCACTTCTTGGTTGCCATCAGTATCGGCACAGATGTTGCAAATCTGCGTCTCGGGATTGAGCATATAGCCAATCAAGGTGGTTACGTCATTGATGTTCACAACGTTGTCATGATTAACGTCGCCCAGTTGATAGCCATGTTCGCCACCTTCACCATGCAGGACAACGGTCTTGGCCTTGCTCCAAGGGCTCCAGGTGTCGTCGGTGTAATGGGCCTTCACGCGGAAGAAGAAGGTGCCGCCGGCT
>CACYSG010000031.1:46548-47075 GCA_902776955.1 uncultured Bacteroidales bacterium
TAGTAGTCGCCACGGATGGTAATCCGCTCGATGTCAGCGCAATCCAGGACGAAGACATAATCGGTGAACTGGGTGCCAAGGTCCACATGCACGGATTGCAGGCTAGTAGAGATGGTTACACCCGAGTTGTACCACCTATAACTCTGGGCACGCATCTTGACGGTGACCTTGTCATAACCCGTCAAATCATATTCGGGAGAGATGATGGCACCGCCAGAACCCAGCTGGAGGCAACCATCGCCGGTGAAGAGCTGGCTACCCTGATACTCCCAGCCCTCGGGGAAGTAGTCCTGCCAGTGAGAAATTACACTGTAACTGCTGTAAGTGAGGTCGCTCCAGTCTGTTTCTCCCAGTAAAGCAGTTATGGGCTTAGTAGCCACCTCAAGTGTGTAACTTTCAACGTTCTTGGCTGGAGTCTCATCGGTCCAGTCGGCACGGAACTCGGTGAGCTTGATGAAGTCCTCGTTGGCCTCAAGCATGACGGGATCGTGTGTCTCAAACACCGAGGTACCCACGATGTTGACGAC
>CACYSG010000031.1:47080-48725 GCA_902776955.1 uncultured Bacteroidales bacterium
ATTGTGGGTGCCTACCTCCTGGGGAGCATAGGTGATGGTGATATCCTTACCGCTCTCGACCTCGCTCAAGGCAATGTTGTTAACGTCAATCGAGAAGACGCCATTGGGGTCGTTGAGGGTAACGGTCACATCATGGTCGAGGTAGTAGCCGAAGACCGAGAGCACCTGGGTGGTCGACTTCTCGGCATAGGACTCAATGGCCATGTTCAAGGCGCTGGCAGTAATCGTCGGACCCAGATAAGGCGGCTGGATACCGATAACCATCTGCTGGTCATCAGTGAAGTTATATTCACCATCGCTGAAGGCGTTCAATGCGCAGTAGCAGTTGTAGTCACCGCTCCAGCCCCAGTTGATGTGGTAAGTATCGTCGTTAGCGTCATAGCCGTCAACATTGAAGGCATGACCGCCTGCATAACTGTCATAAGCACTATACACGATGGGGCGGTTATTGACCAACTCTTCCGGTCTCCTGATTATAGCCAAAGAACTTGACGGCGCGCAGGATGTCACTGCTATAGGCGCCACTGCCCTGGGGCGTATAATCCATGCGCTCCTCCTGGCCGATGTAGCGCATCAGCCATGCCACGGCATCGGCCTGGGCATCGGTATAACCAGACCTATAATCGTCAATCATGTTATCCCAATCAAAGGTCGTTCCGGGCAAAGCCTCGACCTGGAAGCCATAGCTGTAGTTGTTATAGCCACTGACAGCGGGAACTGGGCCAACCGGGAATTTCCAGTAGTAGAACACCATCGCCAGCGAGGTAGCGGGGCAACCGGTCACACACAACTGGCCGTTATACACTGGGCAGTGGTTGTAGTAGGGCTCCTGCTGATCCCACGGTGCCGTCTGCATTGAGCGTCTGATCGGCGGCAATCTCGGGATGGGCCTGCAGATACTCCAGTTCCTGCTTGTAGATGCCCAGCCAGTACTTCATGTTGGCAGGCATACGGTTCAGGTCCTTGATTGGACGGTCACCATAAGCGAGCACGGTCCTGGCGCGGTCATCACCCGAGACGATGATGAAATGGTCGGCGGTGTTGAAGATGTAATACACGGCGGTGCCAGGCTTATCGGAGTTCATCTCTTGCTTGACCAACTCCATATCGATAGCCGACGGAGCCATCAGCTTGCCGTTAGCCATCTTGCTGGCAGCATACTGTTGTGCGGTTGCCTTGGCGGTAGCCAGGTCCACATTGGCACTAAACATTTGCATTGAAGCAATCATCAATGCGATAAAGAACAATAATCTTTTCATAACAAATGGTTATTAAGTTTATAATGAATGAATAATCTTGTCTAGCCTGTTACTACTTGACGACCTTAGCGCTACTGGTAGTACCATCGGTGTAGGTAGTCACCTTGATGACCATACCCTGAGGCTGTGCCATCTCCTGACCTGCCATGTTGTAGTAGCGCACATTAGCAACAGATTTATTGACCGATACTTCACTAACAGCGGTACTCGGGTTGGGGAACACCTCCAAGTAAACGATGTCGCTGGCAGTCTTGACACCATGGTCGGTGTAATAAACCTGGATACCGATGCGCCAGGTAAAGATGGGCCACTCGCTGTAGTTGGTGCCATAGAAATAAACCACATGATCGGTAACGTCATAGCCATCGGAGTAAATACTGTAGGGT
>CACYSG010000032.1 GCA_902776955.1 uncultured Bacteroidales bacterium
TTATCAAGTGATAGCCTGTGATGGCCCCATAGTCGAGAAGCATCGATGAATGAGTATAGCCCATAGCCATTGCTGTCACATAATAGGCCACAAGCAGGATGACAATCAGCACGCCAGACCAGTTGGCGGGTGTCTTGACAAACCTGATGACCTCGTCAATCAGGTCGGCATCGAGTTCTGCTACATCTTTCCCCTTTCTAGACAGAGCATGGGATAAAAACAAGATCAACCACACTAGCAACTGGCTGATGATAAACCCAATCACATACCCGACCTCGATACGAGCCTGCGAGCCAAGTTGCACATCATAAATGGGCTCGATGATGACGGGGTTGCTTTGGACAGAGATGGCCGTGTCGTTGCTCATCATGGACGCGTCCTCAACGGCCCGCATGTAATGTTCGTAGTCATCATTGTCACTGTTCTGGGGAGTGATGAGGCGGTATGTCCTGCACTGAGCATCATAATGGTGGTTGTGCAACGTGTCACACAAGGCGTCACAGAAGTCATGATGAAACTCCTCCACCTTGTCCTGATCGAATTCGAAGTATTTATGTTTCTGACTCTGGAATTGATAGACCGTATAGACGCCCTGGCTGCCCTTGACAGGCGCGGCGATACAAGCCTTGAAGGTAATATCATTCGAGTCACGACGTGTATAAGAACGGATATCATAATAATAGAAATAGCCCACCTTGTCGGTGTCCACCTCTACTGGCTGCCGCGTCTGGATATACTCGTGACCGGCAATGGCGTCCCTTGTGAGGCTATCGCACTGGTAGAAGGACGACATGCTGCGGTGAATCCAATCACCGGTGCTTGCGAGTCCAGCGAACAAGCCAACAACCCATATGAAGTAGATGACTATGCGGACAATCTGATGGCGCACCTCCCAGACCGATTTCCTCAACAGGATGACGGTGGCAACCGCCCAAGCAATTGACACCAGCACCCTTATCGAGTAACGGATGTTGCCAAGGCCGACCGCCCAATACAGCAACCCGTATAGAGTTACCGACAGCAGTGAGCCCACCGTGATCGAGAAGGCATCCTTCCCCACCCTTGCCCAGTCTTGTCTATTGCCTGTCGTCATGAAATATAAATATCCTCTAAATATTCATTGCAAAATTACTCATTTAACCCAGAGCGGCAAAATAATGGGAGAGGACATAGGCGTAAATATACTATCGCGCACGGGTTTCACGTTATTGAATTGTCAGTTGGCATCATTTTTGCCACTGTGTTAACGTATAGATGCAACGATTGTTGAAGACATATCGCCAGAAGGCCAAAGCAGGCGGCACCACGGGAATGCTCAAGAACATATTAGGCATTCCTCACGGCTTGCAACACTATTGCTACGTGACAATGTTGTGTGCCCTGTGTGCTACGGGTACACTTGAAGCCGAGCCCCAACTTCCCCTGTCCAAACCTGTTTCAACCCAGGAGGAACAGCCGGAGGACTCGGTGCGCGTGAGCCTCGTCACTTTTTATCCCGGCAGCGAGCCGCATAACATCTGGGGGCACAGCGAGATACGCGTCCAGCAAGGTCCCATCGACCTTTACTTCAACTACGGCGTGTTTGACTTCCAGGCACCGGCGTTCATGTGGCGATTTATGCTGGGCGAGACCGACTATATGTGCCAACCCGTTCCGCGGGCCTTTGCCACCGTCGGCATGGAGGAGCGGCGCATGGTCGAGCAGGAGCTTAACCTGCCACAAGACAAGGCGCTTGCCGTGAGGAACTTCCTGTGGAACAACGCCCAACCCGAGAACCGCACCTACCGCTACAAATTCCTGAGCGACAACTGCTCTACCCGCCCCCGTGACATCATCGAGATGGCGGCGGGCGAGGGGCTGCGATATCCCGCGATGGGCGACACTACTGTCACCTATCGTGACATTTTGGCACACTACTGCCGCAACTACGCCTGGGAGAAATTCGGCATCGACCTGGTGCTGGGCTGGGACGTCGACACGGTGCTTGACCAGCGCGCCACCATGTTCATTCCCATGTTGCTCATGGATGCCGTGGCGGGCGCGACGATCCAGACCGACAGCGTGACGCTGCCGCTGGTCAAGGCGACCACGGTGCCCATCGACAAGAGCACCGAGGGCAACGTGAGGCCTCCCACGCCGTGGTATGCCTCGCCCATGGCATTTGCCCTGCTCGTTGTGGCGCTGACACTGCTTGTCACCTATCGCGACGTGCGTCGCCGTGACATTTCCCGCTGGTTTGACACCATGCTGTTCACTACCGGAGGGCTGGCGGGTTGCATCCTGTTTTTCCTTATATTCTTCTCCACCCACGAGGCTACCTCGCCTAACATCAACATTGCCTGGCTGCACCCGTTGCTGCTGTTGCTGGCCGTGCTGCCCTGGTTCAAGAAGACCCGCACCGCCGCCCGCTGGCTTCATGCCGTGAACGCGCTCGTGGTGGCGCTGCTCATGCTCGCATGGCCCTGGCAACCCCAGGTGGGCAACTTTGCCTTCTTCCCGCTGATGACGGCGCTGGTCGTGCGCTCGCTGGCTAACGTCTTCCTGCTGAGCCAGCCTACCCGCGGACCCACACGGCGTTAAATTAGGAATTAGAAATTAGGAATTAGGAGTTTGTGACCTTGAGGTTCCTCTCCCCTCCTCCCCCAAAATCCGCATTTTTAGTCATTAGGGTAATTTATACCTTATATATTAGCCCGTAATCGGCTAAAAAAATGTACCTTTGCGGTTTGAGAAAAAAAACAACAAAAAAAATCATAAAAACAAGAAATGGGACTTAGTGACATTCTGAAATCAATGTTTGGCAATAAGTCAACGCGTGACCTGAAGAAAATCACGCCTATTGTCAACCAAATCAAAGCAATTTATCCCGAGATTGACGCTCTGGACATCGACGCCCTGCGCCAGCGCACCGCCGACATCCGCCAGCAGCTCAACGACTCGGTACAGGACAAACGCGACGAGATCGACCGCATCAAGGCCGAAATCGAGACCCTCGACTATGAGGAGCGCGAGCCGCTGTGGAAGAAAGTCGATGAAATCCAGAAGGAGATTCTCGACGTCCTCGAGGAGAAACTCAACGAGGTGCTGCCCACCGTGTTTGCCATCGTGAAATCGACGGCCCGCCGCTTTGCCCAGAACGAGACCATCACCGTAACCGCCACCCAGCTCGACCGCGACCTGGCAGCCCAGGGCAAGGACTTCGTCACCATCGACGGCGACAAGGCCATCTATACCAACCACTGGATTGCCGGTGGCAACGAGATCACCTGGGACATGGTGCACTATGACGTGCAGCTCATCGGCGGTATCGTCCTGCACCAGGGTAAGATTGCCGAGATGGCAACTGGTGAAGGTAAAACCCTGGTTGCTACCCTGCCCGTGTTCCTGAACGGCTTGACCGGCAACGGTGTTCACGTGGTAACCGTCAACGACTACCTAGCCAAGCGCGATAGCGAGTGGATGGGTCCGTTGTACATGTTCCATGGCATGACCGTGGCCTGTATCGACAAGACCGAGCCCAACTCCCAGCAGCGCCGCGACGCCTACAACTGTGATATCACCTTCGGTACCAACAGTGAGTTCGGCTTTGACTACCTGCGCGACAACATGGCGATGCGCCCCGAGGATATGGTGCAGCGCCCCCACAACTTCGCCATCGTCGACGAGGTCGACAGCGTGCTCATCGATGATGCCCGTACGCCCCTTATCATCTCGGGTCCCGTCCCCAAGGGCGAGGATCAGATGTTCAACGACTTCAAGCCCAATGTGGAGCGCGTGTATAACGCCCAGCGCCAGCTCGTGACCAGCCTGCTCGCCGATGCCAAGAAGATGATGGCCAGCGACGACCAGGACACCGTCAAGGAGGGTACGCTCAGGCTGTTCCGCGCCTTCAAGGGTCTGCCCAAGTACAAACCGTTGATCAAGTACCTGAGCGAGGAGGGCGTGAAGAATGCCATGCTCAAGACCGAGGCCTACTACATGCAGGACAACAACCGCGAGATGCCCATCGTTACCGACCCGCTGTTCTTTATCATCGACGAGAAGAACAACACCGTCGAGATGACCGATAAGGGTATCGACGTGCTCACCAAGGGCACCGACGACCCCGAATTCTTCATCCTTCCTGACATCGCCGCCCAGCTGTCGGCCGTTACCAACGAGCCCCTGACCGACGAGGAGAAGACCAACAAGAAGGACGAGCTGCTCGCCAACTACTCGGTAAAGGCCGAGCGCGTGCACACCGTGACCCAGCTGTTGAAAGCCTATACCCTGTTCAACCGCGATGACGAGTACATCGTCACCGACGGAGGCGAGGTAAAGATTGTCGACGAGCAGACGGGCCGTGTGATGGAGGGTCGCCGTTACAGCGACGGTCTGCACCAGGCCATCGAGGCCAAGGAGGGCGTGAAAGTCGAGGCTGCCACCCAGACGTTCGCCACCATCACGCTGCAGAACTACTTCCGCATGTACCACAAGCTGGCCGGTATGACCGGTACCGCCGAGACCGAGGCTGGTGAGTTCTGGGACATCTACAAACTGGATGTCGTGACCATCCCCACCAACAAGCCCGTTATCCGCAACGATATGCCCGACCGCGTGTACAAGACGCAGAAGGAGAAATTCAACGCCGTTATCGCCGAGATCGAGGCCATGCGCAACAGCGGCCGTCCCACCCTGGTGGGTACGACAAGCGTCGAGATCAGTGAGCAGCTGAGCCGCATGCTCAACATGCGCCACATCCCCCACAACGTGCTCAACGCCAAGTTGCACCAGAAGGAGGCCGACATCGTTGCCCAGGCCGGTCAGTCGATCGACGGCAAGGGTGTCGTGACCATCGCCACCAACATGGCCGGTCGTGGTACCGATATCAAGCTGTCGCCCGCCGTTAAAGAGGCCGGCGGTCTTGCCATCATCGGTACCGAGCGCCACGAGTCACGCCGCGTTGACCGCCAGCTGCGAGGCCGTGCCGGTCGTCAGGGAGACCCGGGCTCTTCGGTATTCTTCGTATCGTTCGAGGATAAGCTGATGCGTCTGTTCGCCAGCGAGAGCGTTGTCAAGACGCTCGACCGCCTGGGACTCAAGGACGGCGAGGCCATCGAGAGCAACATGGTGACCAAGAGCATCGAGAACGCCCAGAAGCGCGTCGAGGAAAACAACTTCGGTATCCGTAAGCACCTGCTCGAGTATGATGACGTGATGAACGCCCAGCGCAAGGTGATTTACACCCGCCGCCACCACGCCCTCATCGGCGAGCGTATCGGTCTGGACTTGATCAACACGCTCTATGACAGTGTGGAGGATGTTGTCGAGAAACACGGTCCCGACGATTTTGAGGACTTCAAGATGCAGGTTCTCAAGACCTACGCCCTCGAGGTGCCCTTCACCGAGGAGGAGTACCGCCGCATGGACGACGGCAAGAAGCAGGAAATCCTGTATGACACTGTGCTCAAGACATTTAACCGCAAGATGGATCGCCTGAGCGAGGTCGCTGACCCGATTATCCAACAGATTGTCGAGCAGCAGATTGCCGAGGGCATGGAGCCCCAGGGCCTCATCCGCGTGCCCATCACCGACGGCAAGCGCACCTTCGGCATCGTCATCAACATCAAGGAGGCTGCCGAGACCCACTGCAAGTCGCTCACCAAGTCGTGGCAAAAGGCCGTGATGCTGCTCACCATCGACGAGAACTGGAAAGAGCACCTGCGTGAGATGGACCAGTTGCGCCAGAGTGTGCAGAACGCCAGCTATGAGCAGAAGGATCCTCTCGTGATCTACAAGACCGAGGCCTTCAACATGTTCAAGCAGATGGTAGGCATCATGAACGGCAAGTCCATCGCCATCCTGATGCGTGGCCAGATTCCCGAGGCACCGCCCCAACAGAACGTACAGGAGCGCGAGATGCCTCAGCCGCGCCAGCCGCGCTATAGTGAGAATCGTGGTGGAGAGCCCGACCCCAGCCGTCCCAACGCGGCTCCCGTCGGTCCCCGTCCGCAAGGCCCCACCGGCCCCATCCGCAACGAGGGTCCGAAGATTGGCCGCAACGATCCCTGCCCCTGCGGTAGCGGCAAGAAGTACAAGAACTGCCACGGCCGCGGCCTGGCCTAACCAGCCGACCCGATGAAACGATTCACGCCAGCCCCCAATCAGGAGCTGGCGTGAAGTTTTTTTATTATTGATAATTAACGTGAGTTAGACGAGAATAAAGTAATGATGCTCAATGTAGAGACGCAAAATTTTTCGTCTCCAATCGGTAGATATTTCCATTATGCTACCCTTGAGACGCAAAATTTTGCGTCTCTACAGACTAGAAGCATTAAGTATCAGTATTTTACTTTCGTTGAGCTCACGTTAACTATAGTTATTACAGGGAGTCGTCGATGATGAGGCGGAGCCACTGGGCGGTGGTCATGGGGATGGGACCGGCGGGCTCGGTGGACATCAGGCGGTCGTTGAGGTCTTGCAACAGCGGACGGGCATCACTCTCACCGGCACGGGCGATGATGGCATGGGCTTCGGGCATGGCGCGGTCCATAACGGCCTGGGACGATGGACGGATGAGGAAGCTGCGCCAGTAGAGCCAGTAGGCGTAATCATAGATGCGACGCGCATCGGCCGGATTGTCCAGATCGACCTCGCCGGCAATACAGAACTGGCGCGGCACCGGAGCCTCCTCATATTCCTCGTCGAGCAGCATGTGAAACGCCAGGGCAAGGGCCTCGAGCTCTGGGTCATGCGGATTGAGAACGCCGCCCTGCTCGCCAGTAATAGTCCACCATATGACATAGCGCACATCATCGACATTTAGCTCATAGTCCACATAGTCTTCACGGCGACCATAGTGGGGCACCGGGGTGCCGTGCCGCTCGTTGTGCAGGCGCGAGAAGGTGCGCCAGATGCCGCCGTCGGCCACCACATCCTGGTAATAGCCCGTCACGGCAAGCACCACGTCGCGCCTCACGATATCGTCAAGGCCACGCAGCCACGGCGACTCGTCCCACAACTTGGCCAGCCGCAGGGCAATCCACAAGTAAAACTGGTCGGTCGGCTCCACCCGCGGATTATTGGGCTGCCTATCCATGAAGTCTTTAACACTGATTTCCATACCGTCAATTTTTATAAAAAAGACGGGAAAACGACCATGTCTTCCCGTCCTGGAGCCGCGAGCGGGACTCGAACCCGCGACCTTTTCGTTACGAATGAAATGCTCTACCGACTGAGCTATTGCGGCTTGGTGCTCTGCGCTGATTTGCAATGCGGGTGCAAAGGTAGCACTAATTTTCTAAACTAGCAAACTTTAATCGACAATTTGTTTGCTGTAGGTTATCTTTATTTTTGCCTTGTCCAGCAACAGACGGACGATGGCAGGCCTGGAAACCATGGGCGAAATCTTGGTCACCGTGCTCGTGGAACCGCCGCCATAGTAGTAGGAATAGGACGACGAGTAGGTGTAGTTGGTCACGTCAACCGGGGTGATGGTGAAGTTGAAGTCATCCTCGCTGGCAATGCCACCCTGGTTGTTGATGATGTTGAGCACATAGTTGCGCAGCCCCGTAAAGACATAACTCTTGCTGGCCTTTTCATAGATGGCATAGAACGAGTCCTTGTTGTTGGTGAGGCTGTCGCCGTTGATGAAGTTGTCTTTCTTGGACGTCTTGACCATGAGCAGGTAGGTGGGCGGCTGGATGTCATATTCGGTCTCGGGGACGCTCACGGGGAGCTCCAGCGTCAGCGTGTTGATCAGGGCCTGGCTGTTGCCCACATTGGCCTGGTACTTGTCGATGATGTCCTGAATCGGGAACCTCACCTGAACCTCATAGCCTGCGGGAGCGGCGATAATCGCCTCGCCACGGTCCACCATCTCCTCGACGGCATCATCGATGTCAAAGCGGATGATGTTGTTGGAGGTCACCTCGGGCGTGGAAGCAAGATAGGACTGGCCGTGTGCAGGAGAAATCGAGTCCTTGGTGTCGGTGTGGACGAGCTGGCGGTAATAGACATCCAACTCGACAGCCTTGATGTTCACCACATGGCCACTGCCGTAGCTGTTGGTGATGTAGATACCGGGGAACACGTCGGCAAATGCCCTGGGTGACGAGAATTTCTCAGGATTGTTGACATAGGTGCGGAAAAGTTCACGGCCCAATTCCACAGGCATCGGGACAGAGATGGCGCGCACGGTATCGGACTGGGCCGAACCCGAGGCATAGGTGGTATCCACTTCAATCCGGCCCGAGGTGGGCGAATAGGATTCTGAAGCCAGCAGGTCGTCGCTATCGTAGTAATCCGTCGGGTCAAAGTCGCTGTAGATGGGACTGGGCAGCGCTTTGTTCAAGCGGTACACGTTCAGTCGCATGGGGGCCAGCTCATCGCCAGTGTAACCGTCATGGATGGGAACCCTCAGCTTCAGGCGGCAGGAATCAATAAATTCCTCCTTCACGCCGGTGGTATCGATTTTGTTTGCGGGCATCCACATCGTCACAGCCTCGGCCGTGAGTGTGCCGAAGCCATCGGCCTGGAGCGCTCCCAGCATCTTGTTGGTGGTGCGCATCTGCACCCGATCGTTAAGCACCGAGTGCCCGGTGATGACAAATGAGGAATCCTCGATAATCGACGAGACGCTATCGGTGATGCTCATCCCGATGGTCTCGTCGGTGCATGCGTACAGGCCAAGCAGCATGGCCACTGCCAGTATCACATTAAAGGTTTGTTTCATATTCCCTAAATGATAATAAACGATTGAAGAATAGTGAAATGACCGAAAAAGGCGTCATCTGCGGCCTCACAGCGAGGCATAGAAGTCCTTCACACGGTTGACATCGTCCTCACCGCCGAAGAAATCGAGCTTGGGCAGCGACGCAGCGGCCTCAAGCACCTTCTCGTTCACGCCCGGCTCACACTGGATGACAGCGTCGGCATACTTCAGCGAAAAGGCCATCAGGCTCTCGTAATCCAGCTCCTTGCCGGTGATGGGCTTGAGGGCATTCTTGGGGATGCCGTCCATGCGCATCTTCTCGCTCAGGCGCTCGTCCAGCGGTCCCGGAATCTGCTCGTCGAACAGGGCAGTGACAATCTTCGCATCACGGAAGGAAGGATCGTCGCCGTAGAGGGCGCGGATGTAAACCGGAGCCAGTGCCGAAATCCAACCTGTGCACTGGATGATGTCGGGTACCCACCTCATCTTGCGTATCGACTCGATGACGGCACGCACAAAGAACATGCTGCGCTCGTCATTATCCTCGGGTGAGCAATTCATCTCCAGTTCATCGATACGGCTGCTGGCGAAATAATCCTCATTATAGATAAAATATACCTGGAAATGAGCCTGTTGCAGCGTTGCCACCTTGATAATCAGGGGATGGTCGGTGTCATCAATGATAACATTCATGCCCGAGAGCCTGATCATCTCATGCAACTGGTTGCTTCGCTCGGCAATCATGCCATATTTCGGCATGAAAGTCCGCTCCTCAATTCCCTGCTCCTTAATGCCTTGAGGGAACAGGCGGCCAATCTGTGACACGCGCCGCTCGGGAACGTAGGGCGCAATTTCCTGCGATATAAACAGAACTTTCTTTACATCCATGTCGCTTTCTTCTTGAATTAAATGCAAAGATAGTCATTTTTTTTGAATATTCGGGTAAGTTAGAGGTGCTTAATGGGCAATTTTTAATAAAAACCGCTGCTTTTTAACATCTTCTAATCTTTTTAGACGCCCATAGTTACCATACGGCAAAGGGCTCTTCCGCCAGGGCGTAAACCTGCTGTTTCTTTTCTAAGATAACGTGAACCGGACGATAATAAAAAACCGAGGCTCACTTCCTCATTTGTTGAGACGCAAAATATCGTGTCTCAAGGGCCGCATTTCGGTAATGCCCAACGACAGGAGAAGGTGTCATAATTCAACAACAAGCATTTTAACCGCCCTGCGGGCGGGAAATTAAGCAAATTATTTTTAAAACCCGTTGGCGGAATCAAAGTGACATTGTTTTCAGGCCTGCCAATTCTCACCCGAAGGGTGCCATTTGGGTGGAAGCGGTGAAAACAGGTCATAGGAGACTCACCCGGAGGGTGGCCTCTCAGTAACCGGTGGTACCTGCCTGCGGAACGAGCGAAGCGAGTGCAGCAGCAGGCACCACCGGTGAGCAAGCTCTCTGACTCGTCGCTGAAAGCGACCCCAATAGTGTCAGTCTTTTAGGAAATAAGTCTCATTGATTTCTCCACCATTTTCAAGGATAAACTGTCTGTACTCCTCGGCAAATGTGGTCTTGTGGTGATGCTCTTTCTGATTGATGATGTATTGCTTTACCACTGGAATCTGCTCACGTGAGTAGGTGAAAGCGGCATATCCTTCGCCCCAGCCTGAGAACAAAGGAAATAAGGGATTTTGTTTCAACCAATTGCTGGTAGCATATTTCAGCCCTCGTATGAATTCTGAAACCGCTATATCAGGGGGTATAGATACAAGCATGTGGATATGATCGGGCATACCGCCGATGCGATATAGTTTCGCATTATGCTTCATGATGTAGCCGTGAATATAGGCATACAACTCACGTTCATGCTGCTCATCTATGGCAGGGAGGCTGCGATGAGTGCGGAAGACGATATGATAGACAAGATGGGTATAACTCATGATGGTACAAAAGTACACAGAATGCCGCAACTACACAAGACATGTCGGGCAGTGGGGTCGCCTCCAGCGACATTCACATGTATGGCAATACCCGTGGTGATGCCGACTCCCTCGCTGCGCTCGTTCGCCGGCATTACCACGGGCTACTCAGATGGCCGCCCTCCAGGCGTCAACCTCGCCCATTCCTGGTTCCACGCTGGCTACCTGGATGACACCCCTCCGGGCGTCAACCTCGGCTATTCCTGCTTCCACGCGGGCTACCAGGATGGCCGCCCATCGGGCTTCGTTGATAAAAAAGGAGAGCGCTTCCTTCAATCAGGAAACACCCTCCACTTTCAAAACACACACACGATTAAGTCATATTTACATCATTATTATTCTCTCTACTTCATCCGTCTTATTATACTACAGATTACAAAGAAACAAAAAATCCCTTAACCACAAAAGCCAGACTATTCCACTTCGGGACAAACAGGCTAATCACGTTGACAAACCCGCCAAAAATCAAGACAAATCTACTGAGCCCAAACACATGAAACAGGCAGGAAATTTCAAAATTTTCGTCAATAAATCAAAAAAATTGTAATACAGTTGCCGTGACAATCAAAAAAAATGTATTTTTGCATGTTTTAAGGAAAAAAAGATTGGGAATGTTGACTCAGATTTATAACGGTCACGTGCTCACGCCCGAGGGGTGGATCATTGGCGGCTCGGTCGTCATCGAGGATCACCGCATCAAGGAAGTGAGCAAAAGCAGCCGGATGCTCGATGGCATGGACAAGCACATCGACGCCCACGGCATGCACGTGGTTCCTGGAGGCATCGACCTGCACTGCCATGGCGGTGGAGGCAGCGACTTCCAGGAATGCACCCGTGAAGCGTTCGAGACAGCGGCAATGACCCACCTGCGCCACGGCACGACGGCTATCTATGCCACCTTGTCCTCATCACCGATAGACATGATGGAGCGGGCATGCCAGACGTGTGACGAGATGATGAAAGAGCCAGGCTCGACCATCATGGGCATGCACATGGAGGGTCCCTACTTCAACCCGAGCCGTGCAGGAGCCCAGATGCCCGAGACCATCCGCATTCCCGACCCCAACGAATACCACCACATCGTCGAGGACTTTGACTGCATGAGGCGCTGGAGTTCGGCACCCGAGCTGCCTGGTTCCATCGAGATGGGCAAGTATATCACCGGCAAGGGCATCGTCGCCGCCATCGGCCACACCGCCGCCGAGTATGACCAGGTCAAGGCCGCATGGGATGCCGGCTACACGCTTGCCACGCATTTCTATAACGGCATGCCGGGCTTCCACAACGTGCGCGAGTTCAAGCACGCGGGCACCGTCGAGAGCATCTACCTGATGGAAGACATGGCCGTCGAGGTCATTGCCGACGGCATCCACGTGCCGGCGACACTGCTCAACCTGGTTTATCACATCAAGGGCGTGGAGCACACGGCCTTGTGCACCGACGCGCTTGCCGTCACCGACAGCGAGAGCGAGCACGCCTTCGACCCCCGTGTCATCATCGAGGACGGCGTGTGCAAACTCTCGGACCGCAGTGCCCTGGCGGGCAGCATCGCCACGATGGACCGCCTCATCAAGACGATGGTGCGCGTCGTTGACGTTCCCCTGAACGATGCCGTGCGCATGGCCAGCGAGACACCCGCGAGAATCATGGGCATCTATGACCGCAAGGGGTCACTGCTGCGCGGCAAGGACGCCGACATCCTGCTGCTGGACAGCGACATCAACCTGCGCGGCGTATTCTCGATGGGCGAGTTTGTCAAGGGTAGCGACCGCGTGGCCCCCGCCGTCATCGTGTAAGCCCGTCCAAAGACTTGGTCGAAACAAAAAATCCAAGTTTTTTCGCTCAAATTCTTGCACGGTAACAAAAATGATATTATCTTTGCACCCGCATTTGAAAGAAATGCACTTACATGGTGGATGTAGCTCAGCTGGTTAGAGCGTCGGATTGTGGTTCCGAAGGTCGTGGGTTCGAGCCCCATTATCCACCCCAACACGAGAAGCCCTGCCTCGCGCAAGCGAGAAGCAGGGTTTTTCTTTTATGCGGGCGCAAGCGCCCGCAGTTTAGAGTTTAGGGGTTAGAGTTTAGAGGAGGCATATAGGCTCGCTTGTGCTCGCAGTTTAGAGTTTAGAGTTTAGAGTTTAGGGTTTAGAGGAGGCATCCGCGTCCAGTCATTGTTTGACATGGACGCGGATGCCTCAGATCTTTCAGAAATTTCAGTTGTTAATATAAACTGGACACTGATGGCCACTCTAAACCCTATACTCTAAACCCTAAACTGCGGGATTTGCCCGCATACTACAATCCCAGGAGGGCTTTTACTGCAGGCATGAGGTCGATGGTGGCGGGGCCGGTATAGGCTACGGGGGTGACCGCTGTGTCAAACACGACGTCGAGCATCGCCTGCTCGCCGGCGGTGCGGATGGCAGCCTGAATCTTGTCGGTGATGGGTTTGGTCAGGGCGGCACGACGGGAGGCGATCTCGTCGGCGGCACGACGTTCAAACTCTCTCATCTTCTTGTCACTCTCCTGAAGTTCCTGCACACGACGCTCCTTGATGGTCTCGGGCATCGAGGGGTCGGCAGCGACAGTCTGATAATCGGCATACTTCTTGTCGAACTCCGACTGCAGCATTTCATACTCGGCGTGATACCTGTCGCTGAGGGTCTTGAGCTGAGCCTCGGCCGCTGCCTTCTCGGGCATGAGGTCGAACAACTGTTGTGAATTCACGATGCCAATTCTGGCCTGTGCCATGAGCATCAGTGGCATCAATGCCGCCATGATGAAAAGAATGCGTTTCATTGCTATTATCTTGTCTTAATTGATTTATTATTGTGGGGACAAAGGTAGTACTTTTTTTGTTTCAGCAAACATGACTTGCGCATCAAAACCGACATTCATGTCTGCCATTAAATAGATGCGACATTCACCTCCATTAATGGGAATATCTTACCCACCCGAAGTGCGGCTTCTTCTCGAGCCACAGCAGCAACTTGCACAGGAGCAGGCAGATTACCACCGTGATGATGAACGTGAGTATCACGCTGATGTCGTAGGAGAACACCAGAATCTCGCCGAAGGCCTCCTTGAGCATCATCAGGATGATGGTTCCAAAAGAGAAATGCGAGCAGAAAATGATGGTGGAGTATTTACGCAGGTTCTTTGTATTGCCCTTGATTGCCACATAGTTTTGCCCGATGAGCATGAATATGGCCATGGCCATCAAGGGTAATGATAAATAACTGTCTCCAATGAGGATATACCGGTGACTCCAAGCAAAATAGAACTCCATGAAGCAGGTGATCGATAGAATCACAATCGCCCATATCAGCAATTTGTTTGAGACGCAAATCTCATGATCGGCCAGATACTTGCCCATCAACACAAAGATCAACGCTACAGGGAAACTGTTGCACGGAACGTCTAATATCGTGATATAGCCGTTGTAGAACTCGGTGAAATAAGGGATTCTCTCACACAAATGGTAGTAGTTGGACGTCATGCAACAGAAGATATACAGGACTATCGATATGGCAAACAACACGCCCATCTTCACCTTGCGGGAGAAGTACCACACAAGAACGATATTCATCAAACTGGCCATCAGAAACCACGAGGCGCGGAAGGTATTGCCAAAGAGAAAAGACCTTAATATGTCTAAGATCATTTCCAGATCAAAGCCCTCGTACCACTTGTGAAAGTAGATGGTCAACGGCAACAACAGGACAAACCAGAAGAAGTACAGCTTCAAGATACGCTTGCAGTACTTTATCAGCTCTTGTTTCTTAGCTTGCTGCGATTCCAGCGTATTCTGCTTGAGGAAGAAGAAATAAGAGGTCATGATAAAGAACAAGGGCACAGCTATCCTAAAAATATGTGTCAAAGGGTAACAAAAAGCGATGTGTAACCCAACGACAAACAAGGACAGAATAAACTTGAGCACATCAAATCTATCGCCGTCCACTTTCACATATTCATTGCTTTTGAGAAGCTGCATTTCCAATGTATTTATCAAGAATTGTTGCTAATGGGTTGCAAATATACAAAGAAAAAACCTGATATCCCCTATCGGGTGGCGTTTTCAACTAAAAAGAAGCCCCTCGCAAGCCATCAGGCTGACAAGGAGCTTCGCATCTTAGTAGTATAAAAAATCGTGATGTGTATCTCAATCAATCATTACTTGATACCCAGCTTGGCCTTTACCTTAGCAGTGATATCCTCGGCACCGGTACCGGTATAAAGGATCGACATACTGCTCATGTCAAAGATGAAGGTGTAGCCTCCCTCGGCACCGACAGCCTGAATGGCGTTCTGGAGCTTCTGGGTGATGGGGGCAAGGAGCGTTTCCTGCTGGCGCTGCAGATCCTGGGCAGCGGTCTGCTGGAAGTTCTGGATCTTCACGTAGTCGTCCTGCAGTTCCTGGTTGTGACGGTCCTTGATTGCCTGGGGTGTGGTGGCATCCTTATCGGCAGCCTCATAGTCGGAAATCTTCTTCTGGAAAGCGTCCTGCAGGTTCTTGTACTCGGCCTCGTACTTGTCGCTCACCGATTTGAGTGTATTCTCGGCTGTTGCCTTCTCGGGCATCACGTTGAAAATATCGGTGGTGTTAACGTAACCGAACTTCTGAGCCTGTGCGGCGAAGCACATCATAGTAGCCGTAATGGCTAAGAGCATAAATCTTTTAAACATGTCTAAACTGATTTTCGTTATTATTACAATTGTTCTTTATTCTTAATATAAAACACTTCGTGAGCTATGACCTAACGTCTAAAGTCTAAAGTCTAAAGTCTAGCGTCTAACGTCTTACTTATAACCCATCTTCTCGAGAACCTCGTTGCTCACGTCGATGCGGGGCGAGGCGAAGATGATGCTCTGGCTGCTGGCGCGGTCAAAGATAACCTGGAATCCGCGCTCCTCACACACTTTCTTGCAGGCGTTATAGACATCGTCCTGGATGGGCTTGATGAGCGACTGACGCTTCTTGAAGAGCTCACCCTGGGGGCCGAAGTACTTGTACTGCAGTTGCTGGGCCTCTTTCTCCTTCTCGGTGATTTCGGCTTCTTTCTTCTTCTTCTGGTCGTCGGTCAGGAAGACCATATCGGCCTGGTAGTTCTTGTACATGGTGTCGGCCTCTTTCTTGAGCTCGTCCACCTCACGCTGCCAGCGCTGCGATACCTGATTCAACTGTTCGTTAGCCATCTCATAGGCGGGAATGTTCTTGAGTATGTATTCCATGTCCACGAGAGCGAACTTCTGCGCATCTGCAGCCAGGAATCCGGCCACAAGCGCCACTGCGATCAAAATTATTTTCTTCATATTCTTCATTATTATTTGAAATTTCGACTTTTAGACTGCAAATAACTGAATTCGTTTATTTGCCGTGTCAAAAAATTAACTTAACAGTGTTAATTCCATTAGAACTCCTGGCCGAGGATGAAGTGGAAGTTGCTGCCACCCTTCTGGCCAAAGACGGTATCGAAGCCGTAGCCCCAGTCAATACCCATCATACCGATCATGGGCAGGAAGATGCGGGCACCCACACCTGCCGAACGCTTGATGTTGAACGGGTTGAAGTCCTTAACGCTGGTCCATGCATTACCGCCCTCGACAAACACGAGCGGGTAGATGGTAGCGCTCTGGGAGAGCATCAGCGGGAAGTGCAACTCGATGGCAAAGCGGTCATAGGCATAACCCTCGGAGCCGTAGGGCGTGAACGCACCGTTCTCATAACCGCGCAGGGCGATGGTCTCGGTAGCATAGGTATAGGAACCCGACATACCGTCACCACCGACGTAGAAGGTCTCGAACGGCGACTTCAACCACTTGTTCCAGCTGCCCAGCAGACCGAAGTCGGCACGGGTCATCAGCACGAGGGTCCAGCGGCCGTCGGGATCGGTGAGCGGCGTGTAGGTCTTGGCCTGGAACTTGAGTTTCCAGTACTCAATCCAGCGGTAAAGTTCCTTCTTGGAGGCCTCGGTCGTGCTCTTGCTCAATGCTTCCCAGTTCTTCTTGCCAAACAGGCTAGCCGGCGGAGTGGCGTTGAACGACAGCGTGAACGAGCTGCCCTTACGGGTATAGAGCGGGTTGTCGATACTGTTGCGCGAGAGGGTCAAGCCCAGCACAATCGAGTTAGACACACCATTCTTCATATAATAAAGGTACTCCCAGTTCTTGAGGCTGTACCACTGGTAGCTCAATGATGCCATGAAGGTGAAGTAGTCGTCGGGCCACTTCAAACGCTTACCGAAGCCCACGGTCAAGCCTGCCATCTGCAGGTACTTGTTGGGGTCATAGGCGTTCTCGTAGTAGTTGTAGCCACCGTAACCGCCGTAGCCACCGTAACCGTAACCACCGTAGCCGTAGCCATAGCCATATCCGTACATCGAGTTGGCGTAGTTGTACATGGCATTCTGATACAACTGGCTATAATAGGACGAGTTGATACCCGTCTGGCGGCTGTAGAAGGCCGATACCGACAGCGAGTTGGGACGCTTGCCGCCAAACCACGGGTCGAGGAACGACACGCTGTAGGCCTGGTAGTACTTGGCGTTGGTCTGGGCGCTGATGGTGAAGGTCTGGCCCTCACCCTGGGGGATGAGGCCCTTATAGGACGACGGATGCAGCAGGTTCTGCATCGAGAAGTTGGTGAACTTCAACGACGCCTTGAGGATGACACCCGTCTGTCCCCAACCGGCGCTCAGCTCGACTTGGTCGTTGGCCTTGCTCTCGAGGTTGAGGATGATGTCCACGGTACCGTTATCGGCATTGGGCTCGGGGCGGATATCCATCTTCTCGGGGTCGAAATGTCCCGTCTGGGCAATCTCACGTGCCGAGCGCATGAGGTCCTCCTTGGAGAACAGGTCACCGGGACGCACACGCAACTCGCGGCGCACCACCTTCTCGTAGAGGCGGTCGTTACCGTTGATGACCACCTTGTTGATGCGGGCCTGCTTGCCCTCATACATGCGCATCTCCAGGTCGATGCTGTCGCCCTCGATCTTGGTCTCGATGGGGATGAGCTGATAGAAGAGGTAACCGTTGTTGAGGTAGAGGTTAGCCACGGCGTCATCGTCCTCCTGGGTGCGCTTGGTCAACAGTTTCTGATTATAGACGTCGCCCTTCTTGATACCCAGGACCTCGTTAAGAATCACCGACGGATAGACCGTGTTGCCCACCCAGTTGATGTCCGAGATATAGTAGCGCTTGCCCTCGTTGACCTTGAGGTAAACGTCAACACTCTTCTCGTCGTAGGGGACCACGCTGTCGCTCAGGATGACGGCGTCGCGATAGCCCTTCTCGTTATACTTGTCGATGATGAGCTGCTTGTCGGCCTCGTAGTCGCTCTGGACGAACTTCTTCTGTGAGAAAATCTTCCAGATGTCCTTCTTCTCGTTGGTCTTCTTCATGGTGCGCTTGATCTTGCGGTCACTCAGCACCTCGTTACCCTCGATGTAGATCTTGTGCACCTTGATTTTCTCGTGCTTGTCCACATTGATGTTGACGATGACCTCGTTCTGCTTGCTCAGGTCAGGCACCTGCACGACCTGACACGTCGCCTGGCCGAAGCCCTTGTTGGCATAGTATTTCTCGACAATGAGTTTGATGCGGTCGGCGATGTTGGGGGTCATCTGGCTACCGGGCTGCAAGCCCAGACGCTCGATGATGTCCTTCTTCTCGCCACCCTTCATACCGTTATAGTTCACCTGGGACACACGCGGCTGCTGGCGCAGGTTGAACACCAGCCAAGCCTGGTCCTGGTAGATTTTCTCGACCTGGATCTGCACTTTAGAGAACAAGCCCTGCCGCCAGAAGCGCTTGGCGGCCGCCTTGATGTCGTCACCCGGAATATCCACCCGCTGTCCGACAGCCAGTCCCGAGTAACCGATGATGATGTTCTCATCGTAGTTCTCCACACCCTCGACCCTGATGCCGGCAATCTCATACTGGTTGGGCGAGGCCGTGAAGACGATTTTGGGATTATAAATGGTATCGCCCACGGTATATGTCTCCTGGGCGGCCACTGCGGCCGGGGCGAGCGCCGCCACAGCCAGTATCGTCAACCACTTGTGCTTGATATTGTTCATTGATAGTTTACGCTTCATTTTCATTGTTTACCTGTTCGCTCGTTTTCCCGTAGCGCCGCTCGCGCGATTGGAAGTCGGCAATCGCCTCGACAAAGTCTTCCTTGGAGAAATCGGGCCAATATTTTGAAGTGAAGTAAAGCTCGCTATAGGCAATCTGCCACAGCAGATAGTTGCTCACGCGCAGGTCTCCACCGGTGCGGATGAGCAGGTCGGGATCGGGCATGTCCCGCGTGGCGAGACGAGCCGCGAAGGCCTCGTCATCGATATCGGCGGGATTCAACTTGCCCTCGACGGCCTCGACGGCCATCTTGCGGCATGCCTCAACAATCTCCCAACGCGACGAGTAACTCAAGGCCAGGCAGAGCACCAGTCCCGTGCAGTGGCCGGTGTCCTGCATGCACTTGCGCAGGCGGCTCGATGCAAACTCGGGCATACGGCTCATGTCGCCGATGGTCGTCAGTCGCACGTTGTTCTTGATCAGGTCGGGGGTCTGCTGCTCGATGCTCACCACGATGAGGTTCATCAAGGCGTCCACCTCGTCCTGCGGTCGGTCCCAGTTCTCGGTCGAGAAGGTGTAGAGCGTGAGGTACTTCACGCCCACCTCGCTGGCGATTTCGGTCACTTGTCGTACGGTGGACACGCCGTTCTCGTGGCCGAAGCTGCGCTCCTGCCCGTGCTGTTTGGCCCAGCGTCCGTTGCCGTCCATAATGATAGCCACATGACGCGGGATGCGCGTCGGGTCCAACTGATTGATTTTATCGCTGAGGGATGCCATGCCGTTGATTATTCAATATAGTTACACTTGATACAGCGCTTGCCGAACTCATAGGTCGCCGTCAACGTGACAAACGAGTACCAGTCGGTGTTCTTGGCAAACGAGTGCTTGATACCGTACAGGTCGCTGATGCCGTCGATGCGGTCGCTGAATTCCTTGCGCATCGTGAATTCAAGACCCAGGTTGAGCCTTTCCTTGAACTTGTATTTCACTCCGATGCCAATCGGAATAGTGAATGAGGCCTGGTTGTGGCCGTCGCAAATGGCGAACACAAATCCCACACCGGCCACCATATAGGGAGAGATGGGTTTATACTTCTTGTAGGCAGGGCCACGGCCATAGTTCAGGAAGTTGAACTCGGCAGTCAACCCCAAGTCGATGAGGTTAGACGAGAAGACGTAGTTGGCTCCGTCGGGATACCAGGACTCATCCTGCTCACTATCGCCACGTATGTTGGCATAGTTGAGGTTGGCCTTGAACGCCCATCGGCTGTTGTGGGCGTAACGGAACAAGCCGCCCACGGTAAAGCTCGGGTGCTTGAACAAGACGCCGTTGTTGGCCTCGCCCAGATAGCCGGTCATACCCAATGAGGGTCCTACCTCATACTTGTACTGCTGGGCCACGACAGGAAGCGTGACCAGCAGCATCAGCAACGATATGAACAGTGACTTCTTCATCATGATGCATCAATAGACGGGAGTGTTGGTCAAACGGTTGTACACACCACGCCAGACGTAGGGCAACAGATCGTCCTGGTCGTTATAGCCGCCGAAGAGGTAGATGAAGGGGCACTCCCACGAGGTCACCGGCGTCTTCACGCGACGCGGTGCTCCCTGGGCAGCGGCCGAAATCGTTTCAAAGTTCACGAATGCCTGAGCGCCGTAGAACTTGGGCATATAGCTTGCCTGGCTCATCGTCGAGTCGCCCTTTATCCATGTCACGCCCTGGGTGTTGGACAGGTAGATCTTGTCGTTGAGTTTGCCGTCGGCAAGGCGTCCGCCCATGACATACCACGTCTGCTGGCGCGCATAGCGGCGCACACCGGACAAGGTCTTGTAGGTGTAATAGGAGAAGAGGGCCGCGTCGGCGATGGGGGGCAGCGGGCTGTTGGCGTTGCTGATCTTTCCCCAACTGTTGCCGTCATATCCCCAGACGTCGGCAATCATCTTGCCCTGGGCATTGATGCCACCGACAATCATTGCCTGCTGGGAAATGCTCCACTTGTAATCGGACTCGATCATTCCCGAACTGTGGCTCACAGGGAAGCCGTCCTGAACCGCTGTAGGCTCAAAGTCCTCGCGACGGGGATACTCGTCATGGTAATAGGCACTGCCGTCGGTGGTGATACCGAGCACACGGTCACCGTAGCAGCCAAGTATACTGTACCACTCCACGCCGCAAGAGGTCCATTCCTCGCCATCGGTCGATGTGTACAGCATGCCATCGGTGCCCAGGACAAACAGGGCCTCGTCGGTAGCGGCGAGCGTGGGCACATCGGGGGTGAAAGGCAGTGAGAGCGTCTTCCGCTCCCAGGTGCCCTGGGCGGGCGACTGGGACGTCCACAGTTCACACCACTCGTCATTGGCAACCATAATGCGGTACATGTCACCCTGTTGCACGGCCTTGTGGCCATCGGCGCTGGGGTTATAGCCCGGCAAGTCGCGCCTCCACGATTTGTCCCATATCAGGGAGTCGGGATTGAACTTGTGTACCAGCACCTTGATCTCGTAGACCTTGACCTGCTCCTTGTCGGTCGAAGTGACGGTGAGGGTGGTCTTGCCGGTAAAGTCCAGAGCCTGTGACATCGACGAGGTATAGGTGATACTTGTGTCGGCCTGCTCGGTGGCACCGGTAATGTTGAACACGGCCGAGCTGACTGTGTTCATGAAAGAAAGGGTCACCTTAAGTTCGCTGATATCGGTTCCCACGGGCAACGAGTCGGCATTATATATCAACCCGTTCTCGTAATCTACGCTAAAATACACCGAATCCAGATTGGTGAGCACGCTCTCGTCCTTCTGGAGGGCGAATCCGGTCACCAGGGTAGTCTGCTTGCTAGTGCTGTATGTGTAAGAGTCATCCTTGTCTTTGTCCTTATTGCATGAAACCAACGTCGGAAGCGATGAAAGCATCACTGCCATCGCCATCACAAGGTATAACGGTGTTCTTTTTATCATGAGTGTTTTATTGTCTTTGCTTTATTACAAACGGCAAAATTACAAAAAAATTCCGTCATCCGACGTTTTTTCTTCATTATTAAGGTAGAGACCCCAGTTTTTACACCTTTTAACGCACTCCGAGCCCTGCCACAGCACTCACTCCCCCCTGAAACACGCAAGCACGGCGCTTTGATTTATTTTCAAAGCACTCTCAGAAAACAAGGACGATATCGGCAGCAAGAGGGAAATTCGTGTCGCTATCTAGCGTTGATTGGCCAGGAGGGTGATGGTATTGCCGTCGATGATGATGCGGGAGCGGCATGTTGCGTTGATAGCGGGGGCCGGGACGCCATGGCCCACCCGGCGCGGCGACGTCTCGATGCGGGCCTCGTCCCAAGTGCCGGCAGCAATCATCTGCCTGAGGACATCGGTGCCGCCCTCGACCATCACGCTGGTGACGCCGCGGCGGTAGAGGTCCTCGAGCCACGAACGGGGGTCAGAGGTATCCATCTTGACGTATGTCACAGGGCCCCGCTCCTCACTTTTCACGCCGTTATAGACGATGGTGGGGAGGCCGTCGTTAAGCAGGTTAATATCCTCAGGTATAGATAGATGGCGGGACAGCACCACGCGCAGGGGCGAACGGCCGGGCCAGTAGCGGGTGGTCAACGAGGGGTTGTCGATGCGGGCGGTGGCGGCTCCGACGACGATGGCGTCGCACAGGGCGCGCTCGCGGTGCATCAGCCGCATGGTCACGGGGGTGGACATGTGGAGCGGATTTTCACCCGCATCGGGCGGCAAGGCGATAAATCCGTCGGCGGTATGTGCCCACTTGAGTTGCACCCAGGGACGGCCCGTCGTGTGGGCGGTCAAGAAACGGCGGTTCAAGTCACGGCACTCCTGTTCCAGCACGCCGACAACAACCTCTACCCCAGCCTCTTGCAGTAATTTAACACCACGGCCTGCCACCTGCGGGAACGGGTCCAGCGTGCCGACCACCACGCGCGGAATGCCACGCTCGATAATCAATCGGGCACAAGGGGGCGTCTTGCCGTAATGGGAGCACGGCTCCAGGGTGACATAGATGGTGCAATCCTTCAACAGGTTCACATCGGCCACGCTGGCCACAGCGTTGACCTCGGCATGGCCTTCGCCGCACTTGCGGTGCCAGCCCTCGCCGATGATGCGTCCGTCGGGGCCGACAATCACGGCACCGACCATGGGGTTGGGCGACGTGTGCCCTGCCCCCAACCGCGCCAGTTGCAGCGCGCGCCGCATGTATTTCTCATCTACTATCATGAGCTCTTGAATGTAGGGACCTTAACGACCTTAAGGACTTTAAAGACTTTAAGGACCTTAAAGACTTTAGGGACCTTAAGGACTTTAGGGAGCAATGGCGGCAGCAAAGCGGGGATTACCGTAAGCATCATCGATGATGCGCACCTCGTTAAAGCCGTTATCCTCGAGCAGGCGTTTCACCTCGTTGCCAAAGCGCCGATTAATCTCCAGATATAGCCGTCCTCCACGTTCCAGCGAGCGGGCCGCATAGGGGGCTATCGCCTTGTAGAACAGCAAGGGGTCGTTATCGGGGACAAACAGGGCCTGACCGGGCTCGTAGTCCTTGACGTTGGGGTCCATCGCCTCGCGTTCGCTCCAGCAGATGTAGGGCGGGTTGGAGACGATGATGTCATAGGTGGCCGACGGTTGCGGCGAGAGCATGTCACTCTCGAACAGGCGCACCTTGACCTTGAGCAACGCGGCATTCTCACGCGCCACAGCCACAGCGTCGCGCGAGATATCGAAGGCGTCAACCGTGGGAAACTTCAGCGCCCGTGCCAGCGAGATGGCGATGCACCCGCTGCCCGTGCCCATGTCGAGCACACGCAGGTCGCTGGCCGGATTCTCGTCGATGATGAGGTCAACGAGCTGTTCGGTCTCGGGCCGCGGGATGAGCACGGCGGGATTCACCTTAAAACGGTGCCCGTGGAAAAGCGCGGAACCGATGATGTACTGCAACGGCTCGTGACGGCGCAGGCGCGCGATGATGTCGCTGATGCGGTCCTGGGCAAACTCGGGTAATTCGCTCTCCTGACGCAGCGCCATATCCACCTGGTCATAATTAAAAACGTCCTCACAGATGATGCGAATCATCGCTTGGGCTTCTCGGGACTCGACCAGACCGGCGAGCCCGTTGTTGAGTTGATCTATAGCTTCTTTCAGTTTCATGGATGCAAAGTTAAGTCTTTTAGTGAAAAGAACCGCTTTTAAGGCAAAAAATCCCCACCTAAGACTGATAAATCATTCAAAATTTGAAGATTTTTTTTAAAATTTGTGACAATTTATTAGCTTTCTAAGAAAATTGTTGTATCTTTGTGGCGTCGAAACGACCTGCGCCCTAATGCGCCGACGGTTCGCCACTGCTTTTATGAACGAAACAGAAGTCCTAAATATTTTCTGACATACACATTAAAAAACGATAGAACTTATGGCAACTAAACTTGATTCACTAGATTACAAAATCCTGAAAATGCTTTCGCTCAACGCGCGCAAGCCTTATTTGGAAATCGCACGTGCCTGCAACGTGTCGGGCGCCGCTATTCACCAGCGCATCCAGAAGCTTTACAACATGGGTGTCATCAGGGGTTCCATCTCGCTGATTGATCCCGCCTCGGTGGGATACGAGACCTGTGCCTACATCGGCTTCTTCCTGAACGACCCCTCGAAGTTTGACGAGGTGGTGGCCAGGCTGAAAACTGTCCCCGAAGTGGTGGAATGCTACTTCACCACAGGCAAGTATGACATGTTTGTCAAACTGTATGCCCAGAACAACGACCACCTGCTGCAGATTATCCATGACCGCTTCCTGAAGATGGGTCTGGGCCGCAGCGAGACACTGATTACCTTTAAGGAAGTGTTCAAGCGGCAGATTCCCATCGCCCCTGATGGCGAAGAGAGCGCAGGCTAAGACAGGTTTATCACAAAAAAGGGGGAGCGATTTTAGCTCCCTTTTTTACAACAATAGGTTTCAAAAACAGGTATAATCCGTAAAGATGAAAAACATGAACACTGACAATTTCACAACTCAAGAGCAGCAATGGCTCGATGGCGCCCGTGAGATGGCGCGCCAGGCGGGCGAGGTGCTGAAAAGGCACTTCAGGCAACGCAATCTGTCGATTGAGGACAAGGGCAACGCATTTGACATCGTCACCGAGGCCGACAAGGGCAGCGAGCGCATCATCCTGGACTTTATCCACAGCCATTTCCCCGGTCATGCCATCCTGAGCGAGGAGAGCGGAGATGACCATCGGCAAGCCCGCTTCCAGTGGGTCATCGACCCGCTGGACGGCACAGTGAATTACAGCGCCGGCATTGCCACCCACTGTATATCCATCGGATTGAAAGTGGATGGAGAGACACGATTCGGTTATGTGTATGCTCCAAAACTCGACGAGGAGTTCTTTGCC
>CACYSG010000033.1 GCA_902776955.1 uncultured Bacteroidales bacterium
ACGATGATCACGCTGGGCCAAAGCACATCCCAGAAGACATTATCTCAAATTATCGCCTGCAATCTGCCGGTATTGTATATTGAGACCGAGAATCAGGAAGAGCCCACCTGTGACGTCATCTCGGCGCCACCGGGATGCTGGGGCTCCACAATCACCAACGTCAATAAGGTGCACAGCCGCATGCGCATCTACAAGCGCATCAGCGGCATGGATAGCGTGGTGTATGATACGGGCGAGTTTGTGAAGGACGTCAGCGGTCTCACCATCAGGGTGCGCGGCAACACGAGCGCACGCGAGGACAAGAAGCCTTATAAGATAAAACTGCAAAAGAAGCATGACCTCCTGTTCCGTGGCGTCGATTCGGTCTATAAGGACAAGGAATGGGTGCTTCTGCACGATACCTACCTGTTGAACTCGACCGCCTTCAGGCTGAGCAGCATCGTGGGGATGCAGTGGGTGCCGGCATTTTGCTATGTGAATGTGATTATCAACGATAACTACCGTGGCGTGTACATGCTCACCGAGTCGGTCAAGCGTAATCCTGACTGTCGCCTCAACGTGGACAAGAACTGCGGTTTCATCTATGAGTGCGACCTGTACTGGTGGAACGAGCCGGTGTATGTCAACTCGACCTATTTCTCGCCGAGCTACAATTACACGTTCAAGTACCCCGACGATGAGGATATCACCGAGGAACAGTTGACCTACATGCAGGGGCTCGTGAACCGCTACGAGGCCAGCCTGTATAACGGCACTTACCCTGACTTGATTGATACACATTCGTTTGCCGCGTGGTGTATGATTCATGATATCATGGGTACCGTTGACGGTGGCGGTTGCAACCGTTATTTCCTGAAGTATGACACCACCGACGCGACCAAGATCATCATGCCCTTGACGTGGGACTTTGACCTGTCGGCGCGCGCCTCCACCGCCTGGTCACGTTGCCACCTCGTGTACATGAAACAGCTGTTCAACAGCACCAACCGCACGTTTACCCTCGAGTTTGAGCGCCTGTGGTGGGAGATCCGCGACACGTTTGTCAGCGAGATAGACCGTCAGCTGCTGGCCTTCGGCAACTCCGATGAGGGTCGCGGCCTGCAGGATAGTTACCATCTGGACAATACGGCCTGGGGTAGGGACTTATGGTTCAATAATCAGGTCACCTCCCGTCGCCAGTGGTTCCCGCCCCGCTTCAACTGGATTGATGCAAGGATTCGTGAGATGCACATGCCCAACGACGTGAATGTCGACGGTGTGGTGAACATCACCGATGCCCTGACCCTGATCAGCATGCTGCTTGAAACCCGCCAGCGCTGGCAGACTGCCGACGTCAACAATGACGGGAACATCAACATCGTTGACGCGACATCGCTCATCAACGTGCTGCTGGAAAATTGAAACCTTATAAAGAGAAGATGAGATGAAAAGCAAATTTTTACTGCTCTTGATCATGTGTGTGCTGTGGGACGCTGCTGCAGCCCACGATATTGACACGAAAACGACAAATATCACTGTCGGTGAAACCACCGTGAAGACCTTGTCTTTGATTATCGGACGAGGACTGCCGGTAATCTATGTCGAGACGGTGGACGCCGAGGAACCCACGTGTGAATATGTGTCGGCTCCTCCGGGCTGCATGGGCGCGACCATCAGGAACGCCACCAAGGTGCCGGGCAGGCTGGTGTATTATCAGCGGATTGCGGGCATTGACAGCGTGCTCTATGACAGCGGCGACTACGAGGAAGACGTGAGCGGCATGACCATCAAGCTGCGTGGCAACACCAGCGCCTATGACGTCAAGAAGCCTTACAAAATCAAGTTGCAGAAGAAGAAGGACCTCCTGTTCCGCGACGACGAGTCGGTCTATAAGGACAAGGAGTGGCTCCTGTTGCGTGACGACTACCTGACGACCATCGCCGGACTGAAGGTGAACGAACTGCTGGGGATGACATGGACACCGCAGCACCACTTCGTGAACTTGATCATGAACGGCGATTACCGCGGCACCTACCTCTTGTGCGAGTCGGTCAAGCGTAATCCCGATTGCCGACTGAATGTGGACAAGAACTCGGGCTATATCTTTGAGTGTGACCCCTACTGGTGGAACGAGGCCGTGTATGTCACCTCAAACAAGTCACCATCCTATAATTACACGTTCAAGTACCCCGACGACGAGGACATCACCGAGGAGCAGCTGGCCTATATGCAGACGCTTGTGAGGGACTATGAGAACAGCCTGAACAAGAGCACCTATCCCGATAAAATCGACGTGGCGTCGTTTGCCGCCTGGTGCCTGGTCCACGACGTGATGGGTACCAAGGACGCCGGCGGTGCCAACCGCTTTTACCTCAAGTATGACACCACGGCCGCGACCAAGATCGTGATGCCCCTGGCATGGGACTTTGACATGGCCGAGCGCATGACCTCGGCGTGGTCGCAGTGCCACACCACCCACATGACCATCCTGTTCAACAACACCACCCGCGACTTTGTCGGTGAGTTCGCCGACTTGTGGCGCAAGGTGCGTGGCACACTGGTCAATGACATGACCCAGTTTATGACAGACTTCCGCAATTCATCCGAGGGTGTTACCCTGGAGAACTGCCTGGAACTGGACCGAATGGTGTATGGCCGCAATATCACGGTTTACGGACAATCCTTCGGCCGCTGCACGTGGATTACCAACCGTTTCCCGTGGCTGGATAATGCCATCAACAACCTGAATCCGCTGGGTGACGTGAATGTTGACGGCAAGGTGGATGTTACCGATGTGACCATGATGATCGATGCCGTGTTGAATGGCACAACCGGACGGTTGCATGCCGCCGATATCAATACCGACGACAATGTGAACATTACCGACGTGACGGAGCTCATCCGCATGGTTCTCAAGCTGTGATGGCAGCGCTCTGTCATGGTGTGGGAGTGGCGTGAGTAAATGATAACAAGTGAGCCGCATCGGGTCGTAGAGTAAAGAGAAAAGTAGGAGTATCGTAACTGATGGAAACTTCGAGGATTAACAGGGAGCGCAATTATGGCTTGGACTTTCTCAAGGGGATTGCCGTGTGCTTGATCGTGTTTGTTCACATGCCGTTCCCCAAGCCGTTCGGGGTATATCTGGCGTATGTGGGCTCGGTAGGTGTGTCGTTGTTCTTTATGACATCGGGCTACTTCTCGCTGGGCGCATCCAGGGGCAGACTGCTGCACGCCATCAAACGCACGTGCCTCTATATCCTGGTTGCCGATATCCTCTCGCTCTTGTGGCTCATGGTCCATGGTGGCTACGATATCGGCAGGCTGGCGGCATTCCTGAAGAGTGACGTGTTCACTCTGGAACATTTCCTGAAGATTTTCATCACGTCGCAGTCCAGAGTCTGTCATATTGCCTGGTTCCTGTTCTCGTTGCTCTTCTGCTATGTGTACAAGTTGCTGTTGGGCAAGTGGCTGCGGTTACTTGGCCTTATAGGGCTCTTGGCGGGGATTGTCGTGGTGCTGCCCCCCATCGGCAATTACATGGAATTCCCGATATATAATCACTGGTTGTGGGGATTCCCGTGCTTTGTCATGGGCGAGCTCATTCATGAGCATGAATCATGGATCCGTCGTCATTTCAATATTCCTGCACTGGTGCTGCTGTGCTTGCTGGGCGTGTCTATCAACCTCCTGGCCCGTCACAACGGCACCCTGTGGTGGCATATCGGCAACATGATATTGGCTCCCGCCTCGTTTGTGCTGTTCAGCGGCTTCAACATGAAGTTCAACCGTTTTTGCCTGTTGGGAGGCACTTACCCGTTCTTTATCTATATTGTTCACCCGCTGGTAATTTCCTACTATATGTCCGTCAGGCAGAATCCGAGTACCGTGGAGTTGTGGCTGCGGCCGTTTATTGTGCTTGCGGCGACGGTCCTGTTGGCAACGGTGTATTATCAGTCCAAATCGTGGCTGGGAACGCTCTTCAAGCACCCTAATAGATAAAAAAAGAAAGACAGGATTCACATCCGGCCTTTCGCATTCTTTTTAGTGTTCTGAAGCCTAAAAACTTTTAACTAAACCCAAATGATCATGGTATAGATGATAAACAAGCCTAAAAACAATTATGTGTATGAATAGTTATTTCTTGACGATACAAAGAAAAGCATTCATATACAATTGACCAAATAAATTCTATAAAACGGCATTTTTCTTCGGTAAAACCCAATTAAGGGACTATAGCTGTGAAAATGCCGTTTTTTACATAGAAAAAAATCAAGGTTTGGGTTGATAGTTGCGGCCGATGACCGAGCATAGGAACCAGCGCCCCGGCAATGAGGCCAGAATGCCTATTTTGTTCTTGAGGCGCACCTGCCCGTCGCACAAGCACTTGAATCTTAGCTGCTTGATGCCTTTCCAGCAGCGGTCGCCCAGTTGCTGGTATTGGCCGCTCTTGTCCTGGCTGCTGAGCAGCAGCAGGTTGAAATAAGCGCTCAGCTGGCGGCTGCGCACCGCTTTGAGGTATTGCTCGTCATGCTGGGAAATGTCATGCTCCAGTTGCTCGCAAACCTTGAGCACATCGGCCCTCCTGGGCGAGAACACCCGCATGCTGTTGCTGTCGTGCTGCCGGTAACCATACAGCACCCGGCTTGTCGTGGAGATTTTACTGCACTTCTTGAGCAGCGGATAGATGATGGCCAGGTCCTCATAGATGATGCCCAGCGGAAAACGGATGCCGTCGAACAGGGAAGCCTTGAACAGCCGTCCCCACGGCGAGTGGGTTAGGCCATGCTGGTAGAGCACTGCGAGGATGGCCTCCTGCTGGTCATAACGGCGAAGAGAGGGTTTCTCCTGGGTAGGGAAAGCGGGAGCGTCGCCATAGAAGGGGATATAGTCCCCCACGGCGATGTCCGCGTCGTCGCGTTGCTGCAACTCGAGTAGGGTAGAGACGAACTCGGGATGTAGCACGTCGTCACTGTCGACCATCATGACCAGTTCGCCGGTCATGACGTCAAGCGCCGCATTGCGTGCCGCCGAGTGGCCGCCGTTGGGCTGGTGAATGACGCGGATGCGCTCGTCACGTTCCGCCCATCGGTCACACAGCGCAGCGGTGCCGTCGGTGCTACCGTCGTCCACCACGATGATCTCGAGACGGCCGTAATCCTGGACGACAATGCTCTGCAGGCATTGGTCCAGAAAAGCTTCCGCATTATAGGCGGGCACGATGACCGATATGAGCGGCTCCACTTTTTAAGTTAATAGATAATAGTTAATAGTTAAAAATTAAAAGAAAACAGTTGACAGTCAGCGATGAACAAGTGTTCACGATTAACTGTCAACTGTTAAATGATTTACTTCACCTTCCACTCAAAGCCGTCCTTGGTATCCTTGACTTCGAAGCCGAATTCTGCGAGTTTGTCGCGGATGAGGTCGCTGGTGGCCCAATCCTTGTTGGCCTTGGCGGTGCGGCGCATCTCGAGCAGCAGGTCAACGGCCTGGCGGTAGGGCTCCAGATTCACGCTGTCGCCGCCGGCGGCATCGTCGCGGATGCCCAGCACGTCGAACAGGTAGGTCTGGAAGATGCTCTTGAGCTCGTCGATGTCGGCCTGGCAGAGTGTGGCGTTGCCGTCGTTGGCCTGATTGATGACCTTGCAGGCATCAAACAAGGTGGCGATGACCGTCGGCGTGTTCAGGTCGTCGTTCATCGCGTCGGCACAGCGCTGCCTGAAGTTGTCGAGCTTGAGCGACGATTCAGCAGCTGCCGTGAGGGCGTTCAGGCGGTGCCAGCCGTCGAGCATGCGTTCGAGGGCCTTCTCGGCTGCCTGCAGGGCCTCGTTGCTGAAGTCCACAGTACCGCGGTAGTGTGCCTGAAGGATGAAGAAGCGGATGGTCATCGGGGTGTAAGCCTGGGTCAGTGCCGGGTGATCGCCCGTGAAGAACTGCTCCAGGGTGATGAAGTTGCCCAGCGACTTGCCCATCTTCTGCCCGTTGATGGTGATCATGTTGTTGTGCATCCAGTAGTGCACCATCTCGTCACCCTGACTGGCGACGGCCTGCGCGATCTCGCACTCGTGGTGCGGGAACACGAGGTCCATGCCGCCACCGTGGATGTCGAAGTGCTGACCCAAGTACTTGCGTCCCATGGCGGTGCACTCGCAGTGCCAGCCGGGGAAACCGTCGCTCCAGGGCGACGGCCAGCGCATGATGTGCTCGGGCTGTGCCTTCTTCCACAAGGCGAAGTCGGCCTGGTTGTGTTTCTCTCCCACGCCATCCAACTCACGGCTAGCATTGAGGATGTCGTCGAGGTTGCGGCCCGAGAGCACACCGTAGCGGTGGTCGCGGTTGTAGGCCTCGATGTCAAAGTAGATGCTGCCGTTGCTCTCGTAGGCGTAGCCGTTGGCCATGATCTGCTTCACCAACTCCTCCTGCTCGATGATGTGGCCCGTGGCTTGGGGCTCGATGCTGGGAGGCAGCACGTTGAGGGCCTGCATGGCGGCATGGTAGCGGTTGATGTAGTATTGCGCCACCTCCATGGGCTCGAGTTGCTCGAGGCGAGCCTTCTTGGCGATCTTGTCTTCGCCCTCGTCGGCATCGTGCTCGAGGTGTCCCACATCGGTGATGTTGCGCACATAGCGCACCTTGTAGCCCAGCTGTTGCAGGTAACGGAACAGCACGTCAAACGTGATGGCCGGACGGGTATGGCCCAGATGCGGGTCACCGTAGACCGTCGGTCCGCAGACGTACATGCCCACCATCGGCTCGCTCAGGGGCACGAAGTGCTCCTTGCGTCGCGTTAAGGTGTTGTAGATGAACAGGGGATGTTCCATAATTCTTATAGTGTTTGGTTTCTAGATATTCTAGATATTCTAGATATTCTAGATTCTCTAGATTTTCTAGAGCTTCTAACTTCTAATTTCTCACTAAAATCAAGCCTGGCCCTTGGGCAGGGGGAAATCCATGATGCCACCCTGGTTGCCGGCGGGACGCATGATCTTGATTTCGCCGAAGTTCTGCTCGTAGCGGTGGATGTTCTCCTGCAGGGCGAGCATGAGTTCCTTGGCGTGCGCCTGCGGCATGTTGGGACCGCGCAGGATCATATCGATAAAGAAGTCGTTGGGACCATGAGCGATCATAGCCATGTTGGCATAGCGGCCCTGCAACTCTTCCTTAGGAATTTCAATCTTAATTTGGTTCTGGTTCTGATTTTCGTTTGCCATAATTTTAATAAATGTGTTTTTTAAATTTTAATTGATTATTTAGAAAAATCGTAATATTCGGTTTCGGGGAATGTCACGTCGTTGAGGTGGACGCGCAGGCAACGCACTGTCGCACGTTTCCACAGCGCTCCCACGTTGAACGAGGCGTAACAGTCGCGCCAGAAGGTGCCCGCCTCGCCCCTGAGGTCATGTGTCAGGTAGCAGTGCACGGTGTCGTCCTCGAGCGTCTGGCCATCGGCCACGAGCATCAATGAGCGAGCCTTGCCGGTGTACTCGACCAGGCAATGCAGGTTGATGAACTCTCCTGTGCGCCACAGGCTGCGCAGCCTCACCTCGTGGCGGGGTAGGCTGTCGGGTGACATCGACTGGCGCAGCGAGTCGTTAATGATGCGGCTGCAGCCATACACCGTGATGTCGCGTTGGGGACCGGTCACCTTGTCGCTGAAGTCATAACGCAGCAACACGCGCTCGTTGGCCTTGACCTCGCTGACGCTGACGCGCGACTGGTACTTGACTGACGCCGAGTCGCAGCGTCCCAGGTACTCAAACAGGGCGCCTGTCGAGTTCTGTCCCAGGTAGGTCACGATATCGTAACGGTAGTCGGTATAGGCACGGTCGATGTCCTCTTGCTTGTCGCATGCGGTAAAAGCGACGAGCAGGGCTATCAGCAGCGCGGGCAGGTGTCTCAGGATCTTGTTCATCATTTGGCGGCGTTACGGACGGTTTGGTCGATAATCAATCCGTCACGCATGTGGAGCGTGCGGTCGGCTTGGGCGGCAAGACCCTCGTCGTGGGAGACAATGATAAACGTTTGGCCCAGTTCTTCGCGCAGTTCAAAGAACAGCCGGTGCAGTTCCTCCTTGTTCTGGCTGTCGAGGCTGCCCGACGGCTCATCGGCGAGGATGACCTTAGGGCTGTTGATCAGGGCACGGGCCACCGCCACGCGCTGGCACTCACCGCCGCTCAACTGCGACGGCTTGTGGTTCAGGCGGTCGGCCAGGTGCATGCGCTCGAGCAGGTGTCGTGCCCGCTCCATGGCGTCGGCACGTGGCGCACCGCCCAGCAGGGCGGGAATAGCGACGTTCTCGACCATGGTGAACTCGGGCAGCAGCTGGTGGAACTGGAACACGAAGCCGATGTTGCGGTTGCGGAAGCGGGCCAGCTCCTTGTCCTTCAAGGTGAGCACATTCTTGCCCTCGTAGAGCACTTCGCCCTCCTGCGGCGTGTCGAGCGTGCCGATGATTTGCAGCAGCGTTGTCTTGCCGGCTCCGCTGGGGCCCACAATCGCCACCACTTCGCCCTGGGCGATGTCGAGATCCACGCCCCGGAGCACCTCCAGGTCGCCGTAGCGCTTGACTATGTTTCTTGCCTCTATCATAGCTAGTGGGTCTTGTATTGAAATGCAAAGGTAATAAAAAGTTTTCAGTTATCGCTTTTTAGTTTGCTAGTTTTTGGGTGCACGCTTGGATGTATTGAATTTGCTGCGTATATTTGCAGGGTGATTATTAATCTTGAATGAGACATGAAGAAGGTATTGTTGGCTATCCTGCCGATTTTGCTGCTCACGGCCTGTGACAGCCCCGAGTATAGGATTCAAGGCGATGTGGTGGTGCGCTGTCATTGGACTTTCAGTTTCGGAACGCTCTATGACACGTTACCGGGCGCCGACCCCGAGACCTTTGTGCCGGTGACCGATTGGCTCGGCCATGACAGCGAGCGGGTGTATTTCATGCACTATCTGGTGCCGGGTGCCGATGTTTCTACGCTTGAGGCGAAACGGTATCCCTTGTTCTGCGACAAGAACGACTATTACTACGAGACCAAGCCGATGCACGTGGCCGACATGGCATCGTTCAAGACCATCAAGTGGTATAGTGATGACTTTTGGGCCAAGGACTCGCGGTATGCCTATTATGACTCGGTGCGTATCGAGGGCGCTGACGTGCGCTCGTTTAAAGTAATCGACCATTGGTTGGCTCGGGATAAGTATCATGTTTATATGGATGGCTTGATTTTGCCTGATGCCGATCCCGCCACCTTTAAAACGATTAAATATACGGCCTATTCTCGCGACAAGTCCCACGTCTGGCACTTCGACGAGTTGTTGGTTGGCGCCGACCCCGCCACCTTTGAAGTGATGAAAAACACGAAATATTGTCGCGACAAGTCACATGTGTGGTTCTATTTCGATGGCACGTTGTTGGTTGGCGCCGATCCTGCCACGTTTGAGGTATTGGGAGACACTGACTATAGTCGCGACAAGTCGCACATCTGGTACAAAGGCGAGCTGATTCCCGATGCCGATTATGAGACATTCGTTGCCGATTATGAAAGCTTTGCCCACGACAAGTACGGCTACTTCACCTGCGCACTCCGCGACAACGACACCGACGAACCTGACTCCGAAGAGCCCGCCGTCGACGAACCCGAACCGGAGCCCGAACCCGAGTAATCACCTCCGCCGCCAGATGACAATGGACCAATCATTGCCCCATGGAAGGCGGCTCGTATAGCATTGCAAAGTTAAATTAGTATTAAAACTGGCTTGCATGGTGCCGCATGTGGGAACTTTGTTGTACCTTTGCAGCCACATTTTAAAATAACAAACGTTTAACAGTGGAATTTGGGCTGCTTGCAACCACTTGAAAAAATGCTAAAATGCAATAATCAACGATTTTATTGGTTTTTCTTTTAGCGTTCATGTTCCACCTAAATTTTTGGTACAATGAACAGTAAGAATTATTTATTTACGTCCGAGAGTGTGTCCGAAGGGCACCCCGACAAAGTCGCCGACCAGATCAGTGACGCCATCCTTGATAAATTTCTCGCCTTTGACCCTCAGGCTCATGTGGCTTGTGAGACGCTCGTGACCACGGGCCAGGTAGTCATTTCGGGCGAGGTGACCACCAATGTTTATATCGACTTGCAGCGCACCGCTCGCGATATCATCGAGAAGATCGGTTATACCAAGAGCGAGTACCAGTTTGACGCCAACTCGTGCGGCATCCTCAACAGCGTGCACGAGCAGAGCGGCGACATCGCCCAGGGCGTAAACCGCAAGGAACTGGACGCCGACGACCAGGGCGCCGGAGACCAGGGTATGATGTTTGGCTACGCCTGCAACGAGACCCCTAACTATATGCCTCTCACCCTTGACCTGGCGCATGCCCTCATGCGTGAGCTGGCCGATATCCGTCACAACCATCTGGAACTGATGCCTTATCTGCGTCCTGACGCCAAGGCTCAAGTGACCGTGGAGTATGATGGCGAGACCCATCGTCCCGTGCATGTCGACACCATCGTCGTCAGCACCCAGCACGACCCCGACGTCGATCAAGAGCGCATCAGGGAAGACGTTGTCAACGTCCTCATCAGCAGAACGATGAGGCATTTCGGTAAAGACATCTGCAACATGGTGGATGACAAGACTAAGGTCATCGTCAATCCCACGGGCAAATTCGTCATCGGCGGACCTCACGGCGATACGGGCCTCACTGGCCGCAAAATCATTGTGGACACCTACGGCGGACGTGGTGCACACGGTGGTGGCGCCTTCAGCGGTAAGGACCCGAGCAAGGTGGACCGCAGTGCCGCCTACGCCTGCCGCCACATCGCCAAGAACGTCGTCGCAGCAGGCATCGCCGACGAGGTGCTGGTACAGGTGGCCTATGCCATCGGTCAGGCACGTCCCGTCAGCTTCTATATCAATACTTATGGCACGAGCCACGTGAATAAGTCGGATGCCGAGATTGCCGACATCCTCCAGAACCTCTTTGACATGCGCCCTGCCATGATCATCAAGCGACTCAAACTGTTGCAGCCCATGTACACCGAGACGGCTGCCTATGGCCACATGGGCCGCAAGTATGAGTTGAAAATGAAGAAGTTCGAGTCCCTGTACAACCAGACCAAGGAAGTCGAGGTCGAGCTCTTCACTTGGGAAAAACTCAACATGACTGAGACCCTGCGCGCCGCCTTCGGGCTAGCGTAGCGGGCGGCTGCTCCTGGCACCAGTAGGACTTGGTCGGACTTGGTCGGACAATGTCGGACAATGTCAGACAATGTCCGACAGGAACGGGCGAGGGTATTACAATGAGGGCCACGGGAATTCCCGTGGCCCTCGTCGTTGTAGTTGGGTAGGGCTTTACTTGGCCTTCATGGCCTCCTTGATTTTGGTTTCGAGTTCCTCGGCCAGTTCGGGGTTGTCGGCTACCATCTGCTTGGCGGCGTCGCGGCCTTGGCCCAGCTTGGTGCCCTCATAGGAGAACCAGGCGCCGCTCTTCTTGACGATGCCGAATTCTACGCCCAGGTCGATGATCTCGCCCACCTTGCTGATGCCCTCACCAAAGCGGATTTCAAACTCGGTCTTGCGGAAGGGGGGAGCCACCTTGTTTTTCACGACTTTCACCCTCGTGAGGTTGCCCACAACCTGGTCGCCGTCTTTAATCTGGCCGGTGCGACGGATGTCGAGGCGCACGCTGCTGTAGAACTTCAACGCGTTGCCGCCGGTGGTGGTCTCGGGGTTGCCGAACATCACGCCCAGTTTCTCTCGCAGCTGGTTGATGAAGATGCAGCACGTGTTGGTGCGGCTGATGGTGGCGGTGAGTTTCCTCAGAGCCTGGCTCATCAGGCGGGCCTGCAAGCCCATCTTGCTCTCACCCATCTCGCCCTCGATCTCGGCCTTGGGCGTGAGGGCGGCGACACTGTCGATGACGATGATGTCGATGGCGCTGCTGCGGATGAGCTGGTCGGCAATCTCGAGTGCCTGCTCGCCGTTGTCGGGCTGAGAGATCCACAGGTTGTTCACGTCAACACCCAGCGACTCGGCATAGAAGCGGTCGAAGGCGTGCTCGGCGTCGATGATGGCGGCGATGCCGCCCATCTTCTGGGCCTCGGCGATGGCATGGATGGCCAGCGTGGTCTTACCTGATGACTCGGGACCGTAAATCTCGATGATGCGGCCGCGGGGATAACCACCCACGCCCAGGGCATTGTCCAGACCGATGGAGCCGGTGGGGATGACCTCGATGTCCTCGATGTGGTCGTCGCCCAGCTTCATGATCGACCCGCTGCCAAAGGTCTTGCCTATCTTGTCCATGGCCACCTGTAAGGCCTTGAGTTTCTCGGGGGAAACCTCCTTGCGCTGCGGCTGGTTGGTTGCCTCCTCCTGGTTGATGATTTCTTCTGCCATTTTGATTTTATATGTTTGTGGTTTTACAATTTGCAACAAAGCGCATGAACCACAAAAGTACAATAAAAAATCGGTTCATGAGGCTTTAAATCCCTACTTTTTGTTTTTTATTGAAAAATCTAATTTTTAATTGACTTGAAGTGGCACATATCGGAAAATAGTTGTACCTTTGTCAAATTTAAGTCGAATAATCCATTATTAACCATTTAATAACTTTTCGTTGCAATGAGGAAACTTTTTACTTTGTTATTCATGTGCATCCTGGCGGGTTCCGCTATGGCTGCCGAAATTGTCTTTGACCCCGCTACCAATCCGGGTGACTTCTCTGGGACACAGGCTAAGTCCTATACGGTCACGCAGGATGGTATTACCTTCACGGTGAGCAACGGTATGGTCGCTCCCTACAAGGACGTGTATGCTTATCGCACCTACAAGGGCCAGACCATTACCTTCAACTCGACCATCGGTAACATCACCTCTATCGAGTTCACCGGTCAGGTCAGGAACGACACCACCTGGGGTGCTGGCGGTTTCGTCGCCGAGGTTGGCACCTATACCGCTAACCCGGGTGAATTCAAGGGCTACTGGTCCGGCGACAACTCGCAGATTGTCCTGAAGGCTGAAGCCTATCAGGTGCGTGCCATCAAGATTGTGGTGACCGTTGGCGATGCAGGTCTGCTGCCTCCCACCATCACTCCTGCCGGTGGTACTTACTATGATCCCATTACCGTGAAGATGACTTGCGGTAGTGCTGGCGCAAAGATTTATTACACGCTCAACGGCAGTGACCCCACTACCAGCTCGACGCAGTACACGGCTCCGTTTGAGTTGAACCAGAACACGACCGTAAAGGCCATCTCGTCGCTGGACGGCGAGACCAGCCGCGTGGTTACCGCTGAGTATAAGTTTGAGGAGCGTCCCCAGTTCGGCTTCGGCAGCATGTGGGATACGGCCGACAACACTATGGTTGAGTTCGCCTATGACGCTGTAGTCATCAAGCAGGGCGGCAATGGCAACAAGTACCTGTATGTTTACGACCAGACCGGCTTCGGCCTCATCTATGGTTCCTTGGGCAACGAGTACCAGATCGGTGACATCATTCCCGCCGGCTTCAAGGGCAAAAAGACCACCTACAAGGGTGAGCCCGAGTTGACCGATCCCCTGAGCGGCTTCCTGCCTGCACGCGAGGACTTTATCGTCCCCACTCCCGAGGAAATTCTGGCTACCGACGTCAACCACGACCACTGGGCACACTATGTTGTGATGCGCGGCGCTAAAATCAGCAGTGACGGCAAGACGATTACCGACCGCAACGGTAACACCTGCGAGATGTACAACGCAACGTTCAACGTTCCCCTGCCAACTGACCTGAATGCCACTCACGACATCTATGCCGTAGTGGGTGTATTCAATAACTATCAGATTCTGCCTCTGTCATTTGACGAGGCTCCCACGCGCACCGTTATTCCTCCCACGCCCGTAGCAAGTATCGAGGAACTGTACAGTCTGTCCAAGAACCAGAAGGCCATCTTCACCACCCCGCTGACCACCATCTATCAGAATGGTCAGAACCTGTATGTTATCGATACTGAAGGTTTCTACAGCCTGGTTTACGGTTCTACGGCCTACAACGACTTTGTGAACGGTGACTACATCAACGATGCACAGTGCAGCTGGACCACCTATGGTGGCAACAATCAGATTTCGCCTATTTCCAGCACCTTTGTTAAGGCTGGTCACGGCGATCCCATTGAGCCCCAGATCATGCCCATCGAGGAGGTATCGGCCGACATGGTACACTGGTTCCTGGGCTTCGAGAACATTTGGATTACCCAAGAGGGCGAAGACATCTTCATGCATGACGCAACCGGCCAGCTCAAGTTGTTTGACCGCTTTGGTGCCATGGAAGGTGTGAACCTCGCACAGGTGAACTACGTGGAAGGCTTCCTGACCATTTTCAACAATGAGCCGGAACTCTATCCCACTGTGCTCAAGGGTGGTTTTGGTATGAAGGGTGACGTGAACAACGACAGCGAGATTAACATCGCCGACATCAACGCCCTGATCGACCTCATCCTGACCGGTAACATGCCTGATGAGGGCACCTTCTGGCGCGCCGACGTTGCCGAGGACGGTGAGCTGGGTATCGCCGATGTGAATGGTCTGATTGACATGATCCTGGCCAACTAATCGGTAACTCTCAAGCAGCATGAAGCGGACGAAGCGAGGAAATTGGTGTATGTCCGACTCTTCCCCCCTCCTGGGGTGGGAAGCGGAATTGCGCCTTGACGCCTTGTTCAGCGCTCATGCTTGAATGAATCAATCGGGACTCACTGTGTGTGGGTCCCGATTTTTTATAGTATCATATTTCGTCTCTTTCTCTCAATATCAACGCTCATTACTATGCGCAGATTTTTCGCTCTTTTGACCTTGTGTCTCATGGCTAGTGCTGCCCTGGCCGTGGAAATTGTGTTTGACCCGGCAGTAGACCAGGGCGGTTTCAGTGGAACGACTCCCCAGTTGTTCTCGATTTCTAAGGATGGTGTCACGCTCGATGTTTCCAACGGTTTGATCGCTCCCTACAAGGACGTGTATGCCTATCGCATTTACAAGAACCAGACCCTTACCGTCACCTCGACGATCGGTGACATCACCGCTATCGAGATAACAGGCCTGGCCAAGAACGATTCCACTTGGGGTGCCGGCGGATTTGTTACCGAAATAGGCACCTATGTCGCTCCCGAAGGGGCATTTACCGCCTACTGGATGGGCGAAACCGCCGCTGTAACGTTTGTGGCGACAAACTATCAGGTGCGTGCCACCAGGATTGTGGTCCGTGTCAATGAGAACGGCATGATTCCTCCCTCCATCATTCCTGCCGGTGGCGTTTACTATCGGCCGGTAACCGTGATGATGACTTGCGCCATCCCCGACGCGGCGATTTATTATACCCTTGACGACAGCGAACCCACAACCGCTTCCACGCGCTACACGGCCCCGTTTGAATTGAGCCAGAGCACGACCGTGAAGGCCATCTCGTCACGGGAAGGTGAAACCAGCAGCGTGGTCACCGCCAACTTTGAGTTCCGCCCTGATGCCCGCATCGGTTTAGGCGATTTGTATGACATTTGCAACCTCCCTCACGATGATGTGATTGAACTCGGATATGACGCTACGGTCATCTACCAGGGAGGAAACGGCAACAGATACCTTTACGCCCTCGACGAGACTGGCTTTGGCCTAATTTATGGCAGCGTTGGTCAAGAGTACGCGATAGGTGACGTGATACCCGCCGGATACAAGGGCAGGGTGACGATGTACAAGGACGAGCCCGAGTTGTCGGCACCGCTGAGTGATTTCCAACCCGCCACCAGTAATGTCACGCTTATGCCCGAGGAAATTACCGTTGCTGATGTCAACCATGAGCACTGGGCGCACTACGTGCTGTTGCGGGACGTGTATATCAGCGCCGACGCTACCACCATCACCGATGCCGACGGTAATAGTTGCGAGATGTACAATGGCACGTTCCAAGCCGTGTTGCCCGGTGATCTGAGCCGCCCGCATGACGTGTATGCAGTGGTGGGAAAATTCAACAATTATCAGATTTTGCCCCTTGCCTTCGATGCATATGTTCCTGTTCCTGGCTTCGGCTTTGGCGACATTCACCCGCCTTACAATCCCAACGAGCAGTTTACTTTTACCTATGATGCCACGGTGTTGCTGCAGTATGGCAATTACTTGTATGCCAAGGATCCCACGGGCTATGCCGTGATCTATGGTAACGTGGGACAGACCTACGAGCAGGGTGATGTCGTGCCTGGCGGCTTCTCGTGCACCGTCAGCGAGTATAACGGTAATGCCATGCTGGTCAATCCCCGCGGCTTCAAACCCAGCAAGGGAATAGGAGATCTCATCCCCGAGCAAGTGGATCTGGATGATTTGGATGGCCTCTGGTGCCATTATGTGACAGTCAATCCTGTCAGGATTATTCCCAACAATAATAATCCAGGCAGTACGGGCATTTTGACCGATGCGTACGGTAACTCCTGCGCTTATTTTGACCCGCTGGGCATATTGAACGGTGCGGTTATTGATGAGACAGTCTACTATGGTGTCTATGGCATTGTGGCAACCTACAGCGGCCATTACGAGATTATCATCACCGAAGTGGACGGTCTTTCTTACGAACCCATCCCCAATGTGATGAGCCTTAATGAGTTGTATGAATTGCCCAGGTATGCAAAGGCACACTTTGACGCACCGCTTATTGCCGTCTACCAGAATAACGAAATGCTGTATGTCAAGGATGCTGAAGGAAACTTCGGCCTCGTTTACGGCAATGTGGCAGGTTCCTTCAACAATGGCGACACCATAAATGATGCGGTGTGCTCATGGTCACCCTATAGCAGGTATCGAATCGTGGAACCTGAAGCATCGACGTTCTTCCCCCACGCTTCAGGTCCGGCAGTAGAGCCCGAAGTGATGCCCATTGAGGAGATATCCGATGAGATGATGCATGGGTACATGAAATTTGAGGGCGTGAGATTAACCAAGAGCAATGCTTACGGCAACTATGTGATGAGTGACGGAACCAGTGAAATACTCATCAACTGGACAGGGCCGCTGCCTAAGCCCAAGCGGATTGTGTTCCCTTACACTTATAGTTATGAGTTGACTATTGCCGATGTCAACTTCTTGATCGATCTGTTATTCAATGAACCAGAGTATTGGAACGGCAAATATGACGTGACCGGATTCGTCTTTTTCAACAGTAATGGTCTGATCATCAATGCTGTTGATATTTCGATTAACGGTGACGGATATGACCCCAACAGTGCTGACGTGAATAGTGATGGAGAGGTCAATATTGCCGACGTGAATGCATTGATCAGCTTCATCATTGATTATTGATTCAAGTTTCTAAAGTAGCACAGCTACTTTAGAAACTTGAAGTTTAGAGGTTAGTGTTTAGAGTTTAGAGTTTAGAGATTGGCCACTGGCTGCTATTCTCTCATTATATGGAAAATTTTTCTTCTCTAACCACTAGCCTCTAAACCCTAAACCTCAAGTTTTTAAAGTTTTAGGACTTTAGAAAACTTGAATAATTGATAAAACGTTGACGATAATTGCATCTAAATCAATCGGGGCTTCGCGCTTGGCGAGGCCCCGATTGATGTGTGGTGACGATGTCTATCGTTGTCTGATGGCGCGGATGCGCTGGGCGAGGGTGGGGTGGGAGTAATTGAACCACACGACCAGCGGATGAGGTGTGAGGTTGCTCAGGCCGTGGCTGGCGAGCTTCTTGAGGCCGCTGATGAGGGTCTCGCCGTGGCCGTGGCTGGCGGCATAGGCATCAGCACGGTACTCGGCGCGGCGTGATATGGCGTTTCCCAAGGGGCCCAGCAGGATATCGATGGGCGAAAACAGCATGGAGAAGGCCACCAGCGCCAGGATGAACGACGGGGCAGTGCCTCCCAGGGCGGCGGGCAAATCGGGATTGCCGACCAACAGCGAGAAGATGTACAGGTTCACGGCAACCATCAGGATGTTGATGACCATGTTCTTGAACGTGTCGCGGTGCTTGTAGTGGCCGAACTCGTGGGCGAGCACGGCGACAATCTCGTCGTTGGTCATCTGGTCCTGCAGGGTGTCGTAGAGCACGATACGCTTCTTGGGGCCGAAGCCGGTGAAGTAGGCGTTGGCCTTGGTTGAGTGTTTGCTGCCGTCGATGATGTAGATGTCCTTGAACCGCGACCCGAAACTCTCGAGCGCGCGTGTGATGGCGTCGCGCAGTTCGCCCTCGGGTAGCGGTGTCTGCTTGTTGAACAAGGGCACAATCAGGTTGCTGTAGAACATCGAGAAGAACACGATGAACGCCGCAATGACCAGCGTGGCCAGGATCCAGAAGTCTTGCCCGAAGTTGAGGTACAACCAGTAAACGACGCCTAGCAGTACGGCACTGAGCACCGTCGATACCAAGAACGACTTGAGCGTGTCGAGCCAGAAGGTCTTGTGCGTCGTGCGGTTGAACCCGAAGCGCTCTTCGATGACAAATGTCGAGTAGTAGCTGAACGGCAGGGCGATGACCGTATTGAACAGGTTGTAGATGACCAGGAACAGGATGACCTGCAACAGGGGCACATCGGTCCACGACTTGCACTGGTCATCGAGCCATCCCAGTAGGCCGCAGCCCAGGATGATGAGCGTCAGCGTGAACGACACGCAGCGGGCGATGAGCGACACGCGCTTGTTGGTGCGCATGTAATCCTGCTGCTTGCGGTATTTCTCGTCGTCATACAGTCCCTCGAGCTCGGGTGGCACGGGATGGGTCATCCACCGCGTGTTGAGCCACGAGAGCACGCTGCTGATGATAAACTCCAGCGTGACAAAAGCGATAATCAATAGTAATAGGGTCTGTGCCATTTCTGTCCTTCTTGATAGGTTGCCGGCAACGTTATTCTGCCGTCTCTTGCAATGATTGCTTTTCTTTTTCTTCGAGAGCTTGTAGCTTCTTGATGTTCATGTCATTGGGGTCACCTTTCCCTGAACGCTTGAGGAGCCACCACAGCCCACCGATGCAGACAGCGATGCCGAGGGCGGCCAGAATGATGACATACCAGGGGTAGTAGCCCAGGAGCCTTAATGCACCGGCCATCATAAAGCACAGTGTCAAGACGATGATGATCAGCTTGGAGAAACGGGAGTCGGGGCCAAGCAGCTTGAGGAAGTGCTGCATCTCGCTGGCTGTCGAGGATTGGCTGATGCGGTTATAGATGACGGCATAGAACACCATAATCAATGTGAACACCAGCATTAATGCAACCAGCGGACACATGTACAGTTTGGTCTCGCTCACGTCGTCAAAGTGGACGATGCCGTTGATGGCAAATATGATTGCCAAGATGGAATAAAAAATAATATAGACACGGCAATTCTTCCTGATGGACTTGAGCAACTGCTCCTTCTCGCTGGAGTGCTCGGGAGCGAAATTCTCCTCGGTGGGGACGAGATTCTCGTCGATATGGTCTTCGGGTCTCATAATGCGTTGATTTTAACCGTTAATCTTCCCTGCTATTCATCGTTCTGACTTCAGGATGCACAAGGACACCACAAAACTACACAAAAATAGGCAAAAATCGCAACTATCTCCACTGGAATCTAAAAAAATACTACCTTTGCAGTATCATTATTATAATTGAAGAGACTATGAAGAAGATGAAATTATGGATGATGGCCGCCATCCTGTTCAGCGGCGTTGCTTGTATGACTTCCTGCAATGGCAAGGCCAAGGTTGAGAAGGAGGCCGAGGCTGCGGAAGTGGCTTTGAATGGTCTTGGTGGAAACCTCGAGGCGCTTATCAGCAAATATCTGGTTGACTCGATCGGTTCACAATATGCTCCCGGTGAAATATGCATCCCCGTAGTGGTTTATCAAACCGATGAGATAAAAGAGGATAGCCTGTTCGTGTGGGGCGACTATTGGGTGTTCAACTACAATGTGGTGGGCGATACCCTGAAGTGTGTGTCGGGTGGAAGCCATCCCGGCAAATTGCTCGTCCGCAAGAATGAGCAGGGCGAAGACCAAGTTGTGTCATTTGAGCAGGTCGAAGCCGGCCATGGCAACGTGGAAAGCGCCAAGCGCATCTTTGGTAAAAACTATGATGCCTTCCATTCGGCTAATAGCGATGAGGTCTACCGCGAGGAAGTCCGTGCCTCTGGTATCGCCGACTATGTCAAGGCCAATAACCTGCCCGTCAAGTACTATCAGGACTACGGCTGGCCCGCCAAGGAAATCCCCACCCAAGACGCTCCCGCCCAGTAACCCCGAAAAACTAGATTATCTAGAACATCTAGAAACTAGAAACTAGGGACTAGGGACTAGAAACTAGGGACTAGAAACCAAGGACTAAAAACTAAAAACTAATAATGAAATACAGCATTATTGCCATCGGCGACGAGCTGCTCATCGGGCAGGTCACCGACACCAATTCGGGTTGGATTGCCCGTCACATGACGCCGCTCGGTTGGGACGTGAACACCATCCAAGTGGTGCCTGATGATGCCGAGCAGATTAAACTGGCCATCGACCGCGCCTTTGCCCAGACCGATGTCATACTCATGACCGGTGGCTTGGGTCCCACCAAGGACGACATCACCAAGCCTACGCTGTGCCGTTACTTCGGCGGCGAGATGGTTCTCGACAAGGAGGTTGAGCGCAACGTCATGCAAGTGATGGAACGCCGTCATCTCAAACTCAACGAGTACACCCGCCTGCAGGCGATGGTGCCCTCGTCGTGCCGCGTTATCCAGAACGAGATAGGCACGGCGCCGCTCATGTGGTTTGAGCGCGATGGCAAGGTGCTGGTGAGCATGCCCGGCGTGCCCTTTGAGTTGCAAGGCATGATGGAACGTGCCGTCATTCAGCAGCTGCTCGCACGCTTCAACGACGGCGAGGACATCGAGTTCCGCACGTTTGTCGTGACAGGCATCATCGAGTCGGCCCTGGCGATGCAGCTCGACGAGTTTGAGCGCTCATTGCCTCACGGCATCCACCTGGCCTACTTGCCAGAGGGTGGCATCATCCGCTTGAGGCTGACAGGCTCCTCGACCGACCCCGGGCAAATCAATGCCGACATGGAGCGCCTGTCACGCCAGTTGCATGAGCTGTTGGGCGGGCACATCATCGCCGACGGTGACAAGCGACTGCCCCAGATTCTGGGTGAACGGCTGCGCGAACTCGGCTTGACGCTCTCGACGGCCGAGAGCTGCACCGGTGGCAACATCGCCCATCAGATTACCAGCATCGCCGGCAGTAGCGATTACTTCAAGGGCTCGGTTGTGAGCTATGCCAACGAGGTGAAGATGTCGTTGCTGGGCGTCAACGAGCAGGACATCATCGACAACGGCGTGGTGAGCGAACCCGTCGTGCGACAGATGGCCGAGGGCGCATGCCGTGCCTTGGGCACCAACTGCGCTGTCGCCACTAGCGGCATTGCCGGCCCTGGCGGCGGCACCCCCACCAAGCCGGTGGGCACCGTGTGGATGGCCGCCAAATGCGGCGACAAGGTCGTCGCCCAGGTCAAGCAACTGCCCGGCGACCGTGACCGTGTCATCACGCGCGCCACGCTCGAGGCCCAGTTGCTGCTGCTGAAGCTACTGAATGAGGAATGAGAAATTGGATCATCATATTGCTGTCGCTGCTGCTTGCCGCCCCGCTGGGGATGGCGAGCCCCGTGGGCGACGATGACGACAAGGATGTGAGCATCAAGCCCGGCATCCGTCGCCTGCATCCCGAGCGCGAGCGTGCCAAGGCCATGAAACGACTCCAGGAGGAGAGGTCGCGCAAGGCCGTGGAAAAGGCCGACCCGTGGGATACCAGCGACGAGGTGTGGGGTACGGTTGACGTGCCGCGAACCTCGGCGCGCGACAGCGCCGCCGTCGAGGGGTACCGCATACAGCACACCTCCAAGACAGCCGCCGAACAGGCCACCCTCGACTCATTGCTGGCAATGGACTACTCGATTCAGGAATATGGCTTCCGCCGCATGACGTGGCGAGAGTTGCCAGTGACGATGTCGTTCGACCAGCTGATGCCCTATTTCACGGTCGACTCGGTGGGAGACTGCTATTCCCGCTACGTGTCCCGTGACAAAATCAGCAACGAGTTCTATCTGGCGTTCACGATAGGTGAAGACTCGTTGCCGGGACCGCTGCGCTTGTGTGTGCAGTACTGCGCCGACGATCCCTTGGACTTTGACCAGATATTGTTCACCATCGACGGATATGATTATCCATACTATCCCGGCGAAACCCAGCACGGCACGCTTGACGGCGGACTCTACTGGGAATGGAGCGACGACGTGCTGCGGATGCCCTACCGCGACCTGGTCTATGCCTTGGCCCACAGCCACTGGGTAGCCGTCAAACTGATGAGCACACGAGGCATCCACCATGTGAAAATGCTCACCGATGGCCAGCGCGATGATTTTGCCCACACGCTCGACCTCTATCGCCTGCTCGGAGGCACAATCAGCACCCCTTGACCCTATTTATGCAACGGATTGCATAACTGTTTCTGGGTGTTTGCACGACTTTTTGCGTGATTTTTTTGTGCCGATTGTTAAAAATCTACTAACTTTGCGGCGATTTTTAAAATTATATACTAATTATTGATTGTTTTATTAAAGGTTTAATTTTATGAACACTGAAAACATTGGAACTTGGGCTGGTCTCGTGTGGAACGCCCTGAACGATGCAAACAAGGCTATGAGCCTGAAGGACCTGCGTAAGGCTGCTAAGCTCAAAGTGAATGAGATGCACTGTGCCCTGGGTTGGCTGGCCAAGGAAGGCAAGCTCGACTTCGCCGAGGGTAAGGACGACATCGAGGTATCGCTGCGTTAATATTTACACACAGTTCAGATCCCGGATTTTCTAGAAAAATCACATCCTTAATGATAACAGTGATGGTGTGGAACTCTTCCGCGCCATCACTGTTTTAATATAAACAATCAACAGTGTCCGGAAAACATTGTTCAAGATGAATCAAGCAGGGACATTTGTCTATACGGGCGAAACACCCGGAGGGTGTCATCTGAGTAACCGGAGGTACCTGCTAATGAAACGAGCGAAGCGAGTGAAGTGGCAGGCACCTCCGGCGCCGCAATGCGTCCCTATCGTCGCTGGAGGCGACCCCAATACCCATAACCGTCAAGGGGGTCGCCTTCAGCGACATTCTTACTTACGTCCTTACCCGTGGTGATGCTGGCTCTCTCGCTCCGCTGAATTAGAACAATCGAATAGAATTTTCCCTGGACACTAATAATAATCAATTACCGTTGCCCGCTGAGCCGAAAAAAGGTAGGGCTATGGCTTGTCCTGGGGCGAGTACACTAAAATGGGTATATATAATAATCGAAAAACCCGAGGCTCGTAGCCACGGGTTATCGTTCTGTAAAACAAACCATTACTAAGCACTTAAAGTCACTCGCGGCTTCACAGCTTGCGATTTAACAATCTTTTATTCCATAGTTCATGAATTTGCTTGAGTGCACAAAGGTAAACACATTTTTTGGATTTACAAAAGAAAATGATGGAAATTTTCAAAAAAAAATTATTTGACTTTGTAAATGGCAATCCGATATGCCTCACAGTGAAAGCTTAAGCGGCATGATGGATGCAAAAATGCTGTCAAAAGGTCAAAAGTGTCTAAAAATTTGCTATTAATTTCGGTAGTTTTGGCGTTTTCTGTCAAATTTCTATATATATAATTTGCATATTGACGGTCTTTCACCTAGATTTGCAAATGAATTAAAATTTTCAATTGTTTGCTCCGTCTGGATAACGGAATTGCATTAAAACAGTTGAAAATGTGTGAACCTAATTATTCGTATATCTAAACATGGACGTCATGGATAAGATATTTGACCTATTTGTAGAATCTGCTGGCCGCCTGCGTGCTGTCGGCGTATTTGCGTGTGTGCGTGTATCCCACGTCACATGACATGGATTTGAAGCTAATTGTGCTAGATAATTTTTTCATAAGCGTGTTTACTTTTTGAATGGCACACGGTGGTGATTAGATGATATGGATGAGAAAGAAACTGTAATTTTGTTCGCCGTGTGCCATTTTTTATTGAAAACAAGAAACCAACAGATCAGTTAATAAATATATGATACAAGAGGTTAACAATGATAATCGAGTAATGCTGCCGCCCGCGATGACAGCGGGCCGACATGATGGTGCGTGTGAATGCGGTGCCGTGTCAATGACATGTAGTTTTTTTATCTGTGTGGTTGTAGAGGGTGCGCCGTGTCAAATGCGAATGCCGCGCCCTCTTTTCTTTAAGTCACCAATATGAGTATATCATCTATATATATAAGTGTTTTATTTATCATCCAAAAAAAACAAGTGATATGAAAAGAATTACCTTACTGATTGCAGCCCTAGTGGCAATGAGTTTACAATCTCTGGCGGTCCCCGTGAGCATGGATCCTGCCGACGACGATGATGTCATCCTCATCACCGGTGAAACGGCGTCGTTGTCAATGAGTGGCTATGTGGGTTCGCTGGCGGTGAATACGCAAACCGTGCGCGTGAAATGGGCAGATGCCCATATCCCTCCCCAACCGCCGTTGGAGCCGATGAGTGTGGTACAGCCGTCGAGTGATTATGAGGTATCGATTACCGGTGACCCGTGTTTCTGGGCCAGAATCACGTGGACTGACGAGTCCAGCAAGTGCTGTGACGTGAAAATCGGCTATGCCCCGTATGAGGCCGGCACCCATCATGCGACAGTGACGGTGAAGTGCGAGCGTGCTGATTATGACGTTGTGATCACGCTCGAGGGCACTGCCACGCTCAAGAAGAGCACCCCCGTGATGCAGAATCCCATCCCGTCGGAGGCCGAATCGTGGATGTTTGTTGCCCGCTGGAGTCATAGTTGCTCCTTTGACGGTGTGTTGAGCTACACGCTCGAGTGCGCACCTGCCGGCACCGATTTTGACCCGTCGAATTACGAATACCGTCTGATGGAAGGCTTGGTACCTAACGATTGCCAGTATTATGGCGGCATGCTGCTGATGATTGGCCGTTATGTGAAGCCTGTCGAGGGGTTGAGCCCGGGTGGGACCTACGACTACCGTGTGAAGGCGCTCTATATCGACGATACCGAGAGCGAATGGAGCAATGTCCAAACCATTAGGATTCCGTCGGCCGACCTGCACGTGCCTGGTGACGTGAATTATGACGGCGGCGTGAGTGTCACCGACGTTGTCCATATGATCAAGTGCATCATTGACGAAGACCTGGAAGGCGTGAGCGTGCCTCGTGCCGACCTGAACAGTGACGGCATTGTCAACGTATCCGACATCTCGTTGTTGGTTAACGGCCTGTTAGGTGTTGAATGATTTCCTGAATTTTGATTCTGAATTAATGCGAGGACGCGTCGCGTGATATCGCTCGCGCCCTCGCTCCAATTCAGAGAGAAATGTTATTGACCAATAGTACTTGTTAGGAAAATTCGTTTGTTTAATATGCTAAAAAACAGTATCTTTGTGATTCGTTGCAAGACGCTTGTGGTGACGATATCCCAATAGTTGCTTACTGATTGTTTAACCTATCTTATAATATATTTATGCTTATGAAAAAGTTATTGACTTTCCTGTTTGTCCTGTTGATGGCCGGGACCGCACTGGCCAACAATCTGACGGATGCTAACGAACAATCACAGAAGCCGGTGTGCTATTTAGAATCCCTGACTGAAGATTCGATATTGTTCTATATGACTGGCCCTGATGGCGCTGAACTCTATTTCGCCGTCGAACTCAATTATGAAGAGGGAGCAGAATTTTTCCCCTACGATGGTCCCGTGTTGTTTACCGAACCTGGCAATTACCGTGTGATGGCCTTTGCTATCGAACCGGGTAAGGATCCGAGCGATCTTTGCGAGCTGAATTTTGTGATATGTGAAAATCATCAACCCGGGTTTATACCGGATCCTCCCAGAATCGATATTGAGCAGCAGGAAGATGGTTCCTGCAAGGTAACGATTGAGCCCTATGATACTGGCGGACAACTCTTCTATCATGTCAACGTTCATTATGGTGATGGCCAGCTAGTACCTTACGGCGACTTCGAATCGTTGTACGATTATCAGCCTTATCCCGGTCCTCTGCTTTTTACCGAACCAGGACACTATGAGATCAGTGCTTATACTTGGCGTCCCGGAGAGGCTCAGAGTTATCATGCCTACGATTCATGCACGGTTACTGCTCCCGCACCCCCTGAGTATACCGCTGCACCGGCGTTCATGGGTGAGTCGATAGAAGATGACGGCAAGTGTGTGGGCTATAGAGTTACGATTATTCCCACTGAGCCCAGCGATCTTTATTACCGGACCATGATCCGTACCAATCCAGATGAGTGGGAATGGGAAGTACTTAGTGATTGGGCTACTTATACTGAACCCATCGAATTCAGGACTGACGGCTTTTATCGTGTCGAGGCTTATGCGATTGCCGAAGGGAAAGCAGAAAGCGAGCATATCGCCTATGAGTGCCAGGTTGAAATTCCTAAGGTAAGCTATGACTTTGAGGAAGACGGTATCTTCTACAAGATTATCGACGATGGTATGGTAAGCGTTACTGCTGAGACGACAGACTATTATTACAATACCTCGTATAGCGGTGACGTGGTCATCCCTGATTATGTGACTCACAATGGCGTGACCTATCAGGTGTGTGCCATAGGCGAAAGAGCATTTCTTTGCAGCAATGTGACCAGTGTGACCCTTGGCGATTGTGTCACCACGATTGGCGAAAAAGCCTTCTGGGACTGCTCTAATCTGTCCGAGATGGTCCTGGGGGACTATGTCATCGAGGTGGGCAGCGATGCGTTCGGCAGTTGCTACCATTTGACCAAGTTGACCATCGGCAGCGGTGTGGCTCGCATCGGTAGCGGGGCCTTCGCTAATTGTTCGTTGCAAGAAATCATCTGCAAGCCGGCAACCCCGCCTGTGATGGCCGACAGCGACTGCTTCACCTGCTACGATACCGCAACCCTGCAAGTTCATCCTGCCGTGGCTAACAGCTATCGTGCGACCAGTTACTGGAATATGTTTGCTAACATCGTCGCCGAGAAGAAAGTGGCTCCCGCCCCTGGTGACGTGAACGGTGACGGCCAGTTGAATGTGTCGGATGTCACGACAATTCTCAACAGCCTGTTGAATGGCAATTGATAAAAATTTGGTTTTTAGCTGTTTATATCCTGCTCACGCTAGGGCGCTAGGGCGCTAGCTTAAAGTTCAAAGTCATCTTGGCGTCTTAGCGTGAGCAGATATAACAATGATGATATGATAATGATTTATAGTTTTAATGAATAAAAAGCAGTAAATTTGTGCGTCTTGAGGCTCTAGTAGTGTCGAGACGCCACAAATTGATGTTCACTGGACTGTTACCTATAGACTTTTATGCTTATGAAAAAAATTACTTTATTTCTCCTGTTTGCAATACTGATGTCGGTCAATGCCTTTGCCTCGTGTTTCATGCGCTGTGTAGAGGTGAATGTTTCAACGCAGCAATTCGCCGAGAATAATGGCCAGGTTGAAATACCGGTAGAAGCCAGTATCGATGCCCGTGCCGACGCGTGGTGGTGTCAAGTTGTGCTGCCCGATGGCGTCACGCTCATCGATGCCACGCCAGGAGCAGGTATGACTTTGCCTTATCTTGATCAAAATGGGAATCAGAGTACTTATGGAGCCGTGTTGGAGCAAGTGGATACCGTTGTCGACAACGGAGCGGTCTTCAAGGCTAGGTCCATTCAGAATGGGTATTGGTCACCTAATAACAACGGTGTCTATGAGTCTTATGGCACTGTCAAATGGGAGCCCGGCTATTACAACGAGGTGTTCTATCTCCATGTCCAGATCGATGAGAGCTTCGCTGAAGGCGAAATCAGATTTATTACCAGATTCACGTCTACGGTTGATGAACGCGGCGGCACTCTTCTTGAGAACGATGAGAATGGTGAGGTATCCGAGATGTCTAGTTGGATTTCCCGTGAATTCTATTGGATGCCGCAGCCCGTCATGACATTCTATTATGATGACGAAGTTTACAATTTTATAATTGAGGGTGAGGGCAATTTGTCGGCTCAGTTTTTTTATAATGATTTGAATGGAAATGAAGAATTGATGGCTGATTTAAGTGGTGAGGGTGAAATCACGTATTGCCTTTATCGTGCTGATGAGGACTATGTAGTTAGAATTGAGGTCACAGCATCGGCTCCCTACTGTATTTCTAACTACAAAACGTGGGAAGTCTTGGTTATGGCAAGGGAGCCAATTGAACCCACCCCCCAGTCCCTTGCTCCGTCTTTTTCGAGTCAGGTGATAGAATCCGAACAACACGGTTCTGGCTACAGGGTTACCATTCATTCATATGAGCCTGAGGGCGTGGTATATTACCGCGTTGGTCTCATGACTTCGGGCAACGATTGGGACTTCGGCAACTATTATGAATACAGCGAGCCACTTGATTTCTTCCAGGATGGTACCTATCGCATCGAGGCTTACTGTGTAGCTCCCGGTTGTTTGCCGAGTGTTGACTGTGCCTTTGAGTTCGTTTGGAGAACTCCTGAGAAATACTACGACTTTGTAGAAGACGGCATCTTCTACAAGATTATCGGTGCAGGCAAGGTGAGTGTGTCCTATGAGACAATAGAGTATAACACCTACAGCGGCAATGTGGTTATCCCCAACCAGGTGACCCACGATGGCGTGACCTATAAAGTGACCGCCATTCGCGACAACGCCTTCAGGGACTGCAGCGACTTGACCGCTGTCACCATTGGCGGCTATGTGACCACCATCGGCAACAGGGCCTTCATGAACTGTGATGGCTTGACCGAGGTTGTCCTGGGCAACTATGTCATCACCGTGGGCGACGAGGCCTTTGCCTCTTGCTCCAGCTTGACCAGCTTGACCATCGGCAGCGGTGTCGCCACTATCGGTAACGATGCCTTTGCAGGCTGCACGGCGTTGACCACCGTGAATTGCAAGCCGGCCACACCGCCCGTGATGAAAAACCGCAACTGCTTTGCCTGCTACGGGACGGCTACGCTCCATGTCTATCCCGCCGTGGAGGAGAGTTACCGTGCTACCGCCTGGTGGAACGAGTTTGCCACCATCGTGGGCGAGGATAACGTTGATCCCGCTCCCGGTGACGTGAACGGCGACGGCTTGTTGAATGTGTCGGATATCTCGACATTGCTCAACAACCTGTTGAATGCCGATTGATAAAGAATCAGTATATTTGTGTGTCTTAGGACTCTAGCCGTTTTGAGACGCCATAAATAAATATTAATCATTACTGTTTAACCTTTATATTGTTGCATGCTTATGAAAAAGTGGTTATCATTATTTTTGATTTTGTTGACGGCCGGCACCGCGTTGGCCCAAAACTCTGGCGGCTCTAATGAGCAAACGTCGATGCCGGTGTTGTCTTATGAACGGATAGATGATTATGCTGTCATGGTCACCATCACGGCCACGGACGATGATGCCGACATCTTCTACCGCTACAGCGTCAATGGTAACTATAATAATCTTAATGTTTATGATCACTACGACGGCCCTATCTTGTTTGAGGAACCAGGCTATTACGTCGTAGAGGCTTTTGCTACCGCACCCGGGAAGGACCCGAGTAATGCGGCCGTTATACAGTTTGAAGTCTTAGAGCCCCCTGTGCCCACCGAGCAGACCGAGGCTCCAGTGATCTATGTAACGTCCCCAGATGATATGATTTATATCGTAGAGATACTCAATTCAGACCCAGTTGGCGCTGATATCTTTTACAAGGTAGGTTTCTGGGACGATAGTACTGAAGATTTCACGTATTATAATGATTTTCAACCGTATGCCGAGCCTCTTGTGTTTGCCGACCCTGGAAGCTATATGGTTGAGGCCTATGCGATAGCCCCGGAGAAATTACAGAGCGAAACGGTTATGTATACCATTTTTATCCCCGAGCGCCCCGAGCCCCCCGCGGTGACCGAAGCCCCGGTTTTTTACGGTTATGTGATAGATGTTGATGGCAAGTATGCCGGCTATAGAGTAGAGCTTATTCCCTCTGAACCCAGCGAAATCTATTACCGGACTTTGATTAGCTCCGATGAAGATTTCTATGATTGGACAGAATTAACTGATTGGGAGATGTATACTGCACCCCTCGACTTCAGGACTGACGGGCATTATCGCATTGAGGCTTATGCCGTTGTTGAAGGGAAAGAACCGAGCCTTTATATCGCCTATGAGTTTGTTGTTGAAATGCCTGAGGTAAACTATGACTTTGAGGAAGATGGTATCTTCTACAGGATTATCGGCGATGGCATGGTGAGCGTTACTTCTGAGACGACTAACGATTACAATACCTCCTATAGCGGTGACGTGGTCATCCCAGATTTTGTTACCCACGATGGCGTGACCTATCAGGTGTGTGCCATAGCTGAAAAAGCCTTTTATGGCTGTCCTGTGTCGAGCGTGACCATAGGCGATTGTGTCACTACCATTGGCGAAAGAGCCTTCTGCTCCTGCGATGCATTGACCGAGGTTGTCCTGGGTGACTATGTTATCGAGGTGGGTAACTCTGCGTTCTATAGTTGCAACAGCTTGTCCAAGTTGACCATCGGTAGCGGTGTGGCCCGCATCGGCAACTACGCCTTCTATTCTTGTCCGCTGACCGATGTCATCTGCAAGCCGGCAACCCCGCCAGTGATGGCCGGCAGCTACTGCTTCGGCTGCTACAACACCGCAACCTTGCACGTTCATCCTGCTGTGGCTAACAGCTATCGGGCAACCGACTACTGGAATAGGTTTGGTAACATCGTCGCCGAGAAGAAAGTGGCTCCCGCTCCCGGTGACGTGAACGGCGACGGCCAGTTGAATGTGTCGGATGTCACGACAATACTCAATAGCCTGATGAATGCCAATTGATAGGCATTAGGCTTCTGGCCGATGGATATCCTGCTCACGCTAGGGCGCTAAGGCGCTAGGTTAAAGTTCAAAATCATCTTGACGCCTTAGCGTGAGTTGAATAAGACGAAAATCATTTGATATCAATATATATAATTCCTTAAAAACTTAAGTATATGAATACAAGAAACAACCTCTATTATCTGCAACGGATGGCGATAGTGCTATTGGCGTTGCTGCCGATGGCAATCGCGGTCCAGGCCCAGGAGCAATTCTGGGTGAACGGCATCCACTATGCTGTCGATCAAAATTATGATGATGAGTATGGATGGTGGGGTGATACAAGGCCCAACCTGAAGGTAATTGCTGCTACCGGCAGCAGCTACAGCGGTGAAATCACCATTCCCGAACAGGTCACAGTGTGCACTTCAAGATACAATGGATCGCACTATGGCGGCGATTATAATGTCGTATGCCGCGTGACGGGTATCGGCGAGGATGCCTTCCGTGACTGCACGGGTCTGACGGCCATCCACCTCCCCAAGTCCCTTCTAAGCATTTGTAGAAACGCGTTTTACGGCTGTACGGGCTTGAGCGAGATCACCATCCCCTATGGTGTGAAAGTCATCGATGAGTCGGCATTTGCCAACTGCACGGGCTTGACGTCAATAGAATTGCCCAACTCGGTGACTTCGCTGGGATGGAATGCTTTCTACTCGTGCACGGGCTTGACCAATGTCACGCTGTCCAAGAGCATTGCCGTGCTCAATGGCGCCTTGCGTGGTTGCACGGCCTTGACCGCTGTGACAATTCCCGCCAACGTGAAAACGTTAATCGGTGCCTTTGAGGGCTGCACAGGCTTGACGTCGGTGAGCCTGCCCAAGACGCTGGCCGAGGTTGGCGAGAATACCTTTGCCGGCTGTACTGCTCTGGCAAGCGTTTATTTGCCCAATTCGGTGACGATTATCGGCAATAGAGCGTTTGCAGGTACGGCGCTGACGACATTGGAGTTGCCTAGCACGATCATAAGCCTGGGTGAGAATGCCTTTGAGGGCTGTACGCGCCTGACATCCGTTACCAGCCGCAACCTGAATCCCCCTGCTATGGATAATGAAGACGTGTTCGAGGCCGAGACCTACGGCACGGCGGCACTCTATGTGCCCGCAATGTCGGCAACGACCTACAGCAACGCCTACTGGTGGAACCTGTTCGGTAACGTCGAGGGCAAGGCCGAATATAATACACACTATGACTTTGAGGACGGTGGCATCTATTACATCATCACAGGTGCAAACACCGTCAGCGTGACCTATCGCGACACCAACTATAACAGCTACAGCGGCAGTGTGACGATTCCCGCCAGCGTGACCCGTGGCGGCGTGACCTACAGTGTCACCGCCATCGGCACTAAGGCATTCATGAACTGTTCGGGCCTGACTGCCGTGTCGATGCCTGCCAGTGTAACGACCATCGGTAATGAAGCGTTCAGGGGCTGCAGTGGACTGACTGCCATTACCATCCCCGAGGCCGTTACTGCCATTGGTAACGAGGCTTTCTTCAATTGCGCTGGCTTGACGTCATTGACCATCCCCGAGGCTGTAACCTTTATCGGCGAGAATGCATTCTACGGTACAAATGGGTTGACTTCACTCGTGTGGAACGCCCGTGAATGCTGGTCAAACGGTAACATGACCACCAACGGAATCACAACACTCACCATCGGCAACGAGGTTAAGGTCATCCCGTCGTGCCTTGCTTATCAAGCGCCAATCACTGCACTGGACATTCCCTTGTCGGTGATAATCATTGATAAGTATGCCTTCTATAATTGCTCTGGACTGACCGAATTGACGATTCCGTTGAATGTCACTACTATCGGCATTAACGCCTTTAATGGCACAAGCGAGCTGACAACGCTCGTGTGGAATGCCCGCGAGTGCTGGACCAACGGCAACATGACTACCTATGCGATCACGTCGCTGACTATCGGTGACGAGGTACAGGTGATTCCGTCCAGATTAGCGGATAATGCTAGAATATCCACCCTTGACATTCCGTCATCAGTCATCCACATCGGTGACTATGCGTTTTATTATTGCTATTACTTGAACAGCCTTGTCATCCCCGACAATGTGGTCAGCATCGGACATTCGGCTTTTGCTGATTGTTACAACATAAATGAGCTCACTATCGGTAAGTCGGTGACCTGGATAGACCAGTATGCGTTTAATTACCTCCGTTTCGAGACGCTCCATTGGAATGCTCGCCACGTGGAATCGCTTCTACCTGTTGAATTCCATAATCCGGATTATTTTTCGTATGACGAACCAACCTATGCGGTGGATTTCACGTCGATGACCACATTGACCATCGGTGACGAGGTGGAGATATTGCCTGATGGATTTGCTCGCTCTTCCAGACTCTCGTCTGTCGAGATTCCCGCTCCAGTCCAATCAATCGGCAATAAAGCCTTTACCAACTGCCCTTATCTGACCAGTGTCACCTTGCCCGCGACACTGACCACTATCGGTGACGAGGCATTTAAGGAGTGCTACTCACTGGAAACAATCAACTTCTCCAACTCCTTGACCACTATCGGTGCAGGGGCATTTCAGAGTTGTGGCTCACTGACGACAGTCGACTTCCCCAACTCCTTGACCACTATCGGTGCTGGAGCATTTGAGTATTGCAACTATCTGACAGCGGTCAACTTCCCCAATTCCTTGACCACGATTGGCGCTGAAGCCTTCTCTTACTGTCGAAGCTTTAAGAACCTGTTTATTCCGGCATCAGTCACATCGTTTGGTACCCGCGCATTTACCAACTGCGATGCTTTGGAATCCATTGTGGTGGATGCCGCCAATCCCGTGTATGACTCGCGTGATAACTGTAACGCGATGTTCAAGACGGCCAACGACAGCTTGATACTGATTTGCAAGAACACGACCCTGCCCACCTCGATGACGGTTATCCCCGATTCGGCGTTCTATGGCCAGACCACGCTGAGAAATATCCAGATTCCGCCAACGGTGACCTCGATCGGTAAGGATGCTTTCAACGGTTGTACAGGATTGACCGACATCACGATTCCCGCATCGGTGACCCACATCGGCGAGCGCGCCTTTGCTAATTGCTCCTATATTACCAGCCTCGCTGTCGAGAATGGAAACACCGTGTATGACTCACGCGACAACTGCAATGCCATTATCGAGACCGCCAGCAATACGCTGATTGAGGGCTGCAGGAGTACGGTGATCCCGTCGACGGTGGAAACCATCGGCAAGTATGCTTTCATGGGACATCGGGTGGGCGATGTCACGATTCCTGACGGAGTAGTGACTATCTGCGACTCGGCCTTCTATAATAACAATATAGTGAACCTCACTCTCGGCAACACGCTCGAGACGATAGGTAACTATGCGTTCTATAGAAATCGTATTAACGCCATTGTCATTCCAAATAGCATGAAGACTATTGGCAATCGTGCATTCTACGGTAATAGTGGAACTGTAAAAGTGCTTACCCTTGGCAATTCGTTGGAGACCATCGGCACCGCTGCGTTCGAGGGATGTCTGACAAGGGAGATGATGTCGAATTCTACTTATCCTGAGTTCTATCCTGACTATTCGACATATTACGATTACTATGACGAGCAGACGGGCGAATATATGACCATCTATTATGATGCCGAAGGGGATTTCTACATCATCTATGGGCCCGATGGCGAAACATACTATACTGGCGATGAGTATCGTGAGCTTACAAGCCCGGTTGTGGTTGAGACAAACAACGTTCTCACCATCCCCGCTTCTCTCCAGACATTAGGCGCCTCGGCATTCTCCTCATGTAGTGGTATCGATAAACTTGTCATCGAGCCAGGTGCGTTGACCGAAATCCAGTCGTTAGCATTCAATTATTGTAATTACATCAAGAGTGTAACCCTTCCGTCAAATATTAAGACCATCGGTAGTGATGCATTCAGGTATTGCGATTCGTTGAAGGCTGTATATATCACCGATGCCCAAGCATGGTGCGACATTGACTTTATGAATTCTTACAGCAATCCTGTTTACTATGCTATGCATCTCTATGTCAATGGGGCTGAATTGACCGACATTGTCTTCCCCGACAATGCGACCGCTGTCAAGAAATATACCTTTGTGAATTGTAAGGGTTTGACAAGCGCCACCCTTCCGGCTTCGATAACGAGTATCGGTGACTATGCGTTCAATCGTTGTTCTAATTTGACCGATGTGGTTATCCCCGGCTCGGTCAAGACGATTGGTAGCAATGCGTTCAGCCTTTGTTCGAGTTTGACCAATGTGGCTATTCCCGGCGCGCTCGAGACGCTCGGTACCTATGCGTTCAGCGGTTGTTCGAGCTTGACCCAGGTGGCTATCCCCGGCTCGGTCGAGAAGATTAGTAACTATGCGTTCAATGAATGTACTGGATTGACAAGTCTCACGCTTGGAGAGGGCATCAAGAACATCGGATACTATGCATTCTACAAATGTTCTGGCTTGACCAACGTTACTATTCCCAATTCGGTAACGACCCTCGGCTACGCAGCCTTCAGGTACTGCACTGGCTTGACATCAGTGAAGCTGGGAACCGGGCTCACGAGCGCTGACAGCTATGTGTTCAATGGCTGCACCGCCATCACCTCTGTCACTTCGCTGGCAACGACCCCGCCCTCGCTCAGTTATTCCCCGTTCTCGTGTTATAGCACGGCAACGCTGTATGTGCCGGAGGTATCGCTTGAGACTTACAGGACTGCCACCTACTGGAAGAACTTCACTAACATGCAGGGCATCCCCGGCGCCGGTCCTGGTGACTACAACGGCGACGGCGTGCTGAATGTTTCCGACGTCAATCTGCTCATCAATGCGATTATCGGCGATGGCGTTGATCTCGAGGCTTATCCCAATGCCGACGTCAACGGCGACGGCCAGGTGAACATCTCTGACGTCACGGCCCTCATCGCCGCTCTGCTCAACGCCGAGTAACAGGCTTGAGAGACGACAGTCTGCTTTTATTACACTCGCGCTAGGGCGCTGAGAGCCCTAACAGGAAATACGTTGTTTTCTTGACGCCCTGGCGTGAGTTTTATATAATAAAGACATCATCGAATCTTTTATTAACCTTAAATACAAGAAAAAATGGAAAAAAGAACAAAAAGCAACTTTCTGCAACGGTTTGCGATGTTGATGGCGTTGCTGTCATTAACCGTCGCAGTCCAGGCCCAGAATAATTTCTGGGTGAACGGTATTCATTACATGATAGAAAACAATGAAAATGATACCTATTGGAGCATCACACCAACTTCGGTTCAACTTAAGGTGGTTGAAGCAACGGGCAACTACAGCTATAGTGGAGATATTGTCATCCCCGAGACTGTCAAGGTGAACGTGTCACGCTATGACGGCTCCACCTATGGCGGCTCCTATGATATCGTGTGCCGCGTGACTGCCATCGGCGCCAACGCCTTTAACGGCTGCTCGGGATTGACGAGCATCACCTTGCCCAAGACTATCAAGTACATCGACGATAATGCCTTCTACGGCTGCTCGGGACTGAGTAGTATCACCATCCCCAATGGCGTGAACAGGATTGGCGAGTCGGCCTTTGCCTATTGCACGGGACTGACGTCAATCACGTTGCCTAACTCGGTTACCGAGTTGGGGTGGAATGCGTTTTACTCGTGTTCAGGTCTGAGGGACGTGGAACTCTCCAAAAGCCTGACCATTCTCAACGGTACCTTTGCCTACTGCACGGGCTTGACCACGGTGACGGTTCCCGCGGGTGTGAGGATAATAAGCACCACCTTTAAAGGCTGTACCGCACTGACCACGGTCACGCTGCCCAAGTCGATGTTCAAGATGGGAGAGAGCACGTTTGAGGGCTGTACCAGCTTGTCGAGCATCTACCTGCCTGACGCGTTGACTTACATCGGCAGTAGGGCTTTCAGCAATACGGGTTTGACGTCGATTGAATTGCCCGACGGTATTTTCTCCCTGGGCGAGGATGCCTTCAACGGCTCGACGCAATTGACAACAATTACCAGCCGCAATCCTAATCCTCCGACGATGACCAACCAGGGCGTGTTCTCGGAGGAGACCTACGGCACGGCGATGCTTTATTACCCCGGATTTGAAGAGACCCTCTACACCGGTGCCGACTGGTGGAGGCTGTTCGCTAATGCCGAGGGAAAGTCTTCGCTCAAGACCCGCTATGACTTTGAAGCCAGTGGCATCTATTACCTGATTACTGGCAACAATACCGTTGAGGTGACCTATAAGGACACAAATTACAGCAGCTACAGCGGCAATGTGAACATCCCGGCCAGTGTGACCCACGATGGCATGACCTATAGCGTTACCACCATCGGCTCGTCGGCCTTCAAGGGCAGCACGGCTCTGACCTCTGTCACGTTGCCTGCAACTGTCACATATATCGGCAGCTATGCCTTTGAAGGCTGTACAGGCTTGTCGGCCATTGATTTCCCCGAGGCCCTCACCGCCATCGGCGAGTATGCCTTCAATGGCTGCTCGGGATTGACGTCATTGACCATCCCTGTTAATGTGACCCACATCGGCAACGAGGCGTTTGCTGGCACCAACGGGCTGACGTCGCTGACGTGGAACGCCCGCGAGTGCTGGACCAACGGCGACATGGTCACCAGTGGCATTACCACGCTCGCTATCGGTAACGAGGTGGTTGTCGTGCCCGAATATTTGGCCTATCAATCGGCCATCACTTCGGTGAACCTCCCCCTCACAGTGGAATTTATCGGCCAATGGGCCTTCGGTGGCTGCCAGGGTGTGACCGCACTGACGATACCACAGAATGTTGTTGACATAGGCCCTTATGCCTTCACTCAGATGTATGGACTGACGTCGCTGACGTGGAACGCCCTCGAGTGCTGGACCAACGGTGATATGTATACCAACGATATCAATTCACTGACTATCGGTGACGGCGTTAAGATTCTGCCCTCTCGTCTGGCTTACCAATCGAGTATCTCGTCGTTGACCATCCCCGAGAGTGTGACGGTCATCAATGCCTACGCGTTCTGTAATTGCACCGGCTTGACGAGTGTAACCATTCCTGACAACGTCATCTGCATCGGCTATAGAGCATTTGGTGATTGTTCTTACTTGGATGAACTCACAATGGGCAAGTCGGTAGAGACATTGGATAGCTATGCATTCTATGGCGCACCCTTCACAACATTGACGTGGAATGCCCGTCACCTGTCCACCATGGGCTATGGCGGCCATGATATATACTATCACTACATGGAGAATTCCAATGCCATGGACTTCTCCCGCATGACCCAGTTGACCTTTGGTGAAGAGGTGGAATTCTTGCCTGCCTATTTCGGTTATGGGGCAAAGATCACGTCGGTAACCATCCCCGAGGCGGTGACGACTATCAGTAACGGAACATTTGCCAACTGTGCCAATCTGACCAGCGTCACGTTGCCCCCGGTAGTGACTTCAATAGGCAAGAAGGCGTTTGCCAACTGTGGCAATCTGGCCGCTATCGACTTGCCTGGCACAGTGACGGACATCGGTGCCGAAGCCTTCACCTATTGCCATGGCCTCACAAGCCTCTTTATCCCCGCATCGGTCACCTCGTTCGGTACCCGGGCATTCAACAACTGCACGGGTTTGGAATCCATTGTGGTGGATAATGCCAACCCGGTATATGACTCCCGCAACAATTGCAACACGATGTTAAAGACCGCCAACGATAGCATTGTGCTTGTCTGCAAGAACTCGACGTTGCCCGATGCCGTGACCATGATTCCCGATTCGGCATTCTTCAATAACACCGGTTTGACCACCCTTGTGATTCCGTCCACGGTGACCTATATCGGCAAGGATGCCTTCAACGGCTGCACCAACTTGACGAGTATCACGATTCCTGCCGCAGTGACCACCATTGGCTCCAATGCGTTTGACAATTGCCGTAGCCTGTCCACGCTACGGGTAGAGGACGGAAATACGCTCTATGATTCGCGTGGTGACTGCAACGCCATTATCGAGACGGCCACCAATACCCTTATCGCCGGCTCCGCCAGTACGGTCATCCCCTCGTCGGTTACCACAATCGCTGACAGGGCCTTTGTTGGCCGTTCGCCTTCTGCTGTCACGATTCCCGACGGAGTGGTGACCATCGGAAACGAAGCCTTCATGGGGGCTCCCTTGAGCAGCCTTGTGGTTGGCAACACAGTCAAGACCATCGGCGCCCGTGCGTTCTACACTTGCGGGAGTCTGATGGATATTAACCTCGGCAACTCGGTCGAGACGATATGTGACTATGCCTTCTACATGTGCATGCAATATCATCCACAGAGTGGCTTTGGCCGTGACGGTGCGGGTAATTATTACTATTACTGGTATATTGATTATGATGAAGAATTCCAGGAGAGGTCCTATCTTTCTTATGATCCTGAAACTGATATGTACTATGGTGAAGACCCCTATCATGGAGAATTTATTTACATCTCGGCCCAAGAACTCGATGACATCATCAACGCTAGTGGCAGTAACCTTGCCATCCCCGCTTCGGTGCAGAATATGGGGAGCGGCGTGTTCCAGCGTTGTAGAGGTCTCAAAAATCTAGTCCTTGAACCTGGCTTGACATCCATTGGATATGAAGCTTTCTGGGAGTGTAGCTCCCTCCAGAGTGTAACCATTCCCGCTAGCTTGAAGAGTGTCGATTATGGCGCTTTCCACGATTGTCCCAATCTGAATTCTGTACTCATCACCGACCTTGCGGCATGGTGCGATATCGACTTCGACATGTATTCGAGCAACCCGCTGTATGAAGGCCATAATCTCTACCTGAACGGCGAACTGGTTACCGATCTTGTCATCCCCGAAGGCGTGACTCAAATCAAGCGGGAGGCTTTCCAGAGTTGCTATAGCATCAATAGTGTGACCCTGCCCTCAACGCTCAAGAGCATCGGTTATGAAGGCTTCGAGCAGTGTGAGAATTTAAAGAGCATTGTCATTCCCGATTCGGTTGAAACGATAGGTGACAATGCATTCAGAGATTGTGAGTCCCTTAAGAGTGTGACCCTCGGTCGCTCGGTGCGCAGCATCGGCTACAGTGCATTCTCTTATTGCAATCTCATTGACACGGTGACTTCGTTTGCTGTGACGCCCCCCTCGACAGGTTATTCGCCGTTCTCGTGCTATGACAGGGCAACGTTGCGCGTGCCCCAGGCATCGCTCGAGGCCTATCGGAATGCCTACAACTGGAAACGGTTCCATATCATCGAGGGCATGGCTGGAGGCGCCGGTCCTGGTGACTACAACGGCGACGGCGTGCTGAATGTCTCTGACGTCAATCTGCTCATCAATGCGATTATTGGCGATGGCATTGACCTCGAGTCTTATCCCAATGCCGACGTCAACGGCGACGGCCAGGTGAACATCTCTGATGTCACGGCCCTCATCGCCGCTTTGCTCAACGCCGAGTAATGATGAATCAGGCTTCAAGGGGTTAGCATAACTCCATGATAACCTCTTGATGCCCTGATCACCGAATAAAGATATTATTTGCTTCACTTGTGTTTTTGGGGTGCGCCGCGTGATAATACCCACCGACGTGCCCCTTTTTTCTCAAACAAGACGCCGACCAATGGCGATATAGTAACCCAAAAACCGATAAAACGATGAAAAAAGTACTTCTATTCTCTTTCTTGTTCGCCTTGTTGGCAACAATGCCGGCAAAGGGCGACTGCGTCCTCTATATCGAGGATTTTGAAATATCTAATGAGCAGCGAGGGGGTGAAATCACGATTCCGGTCAAGGCCCATTTTGATGCTCGTGTATCTACATTCACCTTGGTGCTTGAGTTGCCCTATGGATTGACCTTTGACGGTTTTTGTCCGGGTGAATCAAGTGAATTGGAGTTCCACGCGATAGACTATTCAACACAATATATGTTTCCCGATGAATGGTGGGCCGAGGAAGTGGATGGTGTCACCTATATCTATTGTGACGCGCCCAACGTTGAGGGTTACTGGGACCCTTACGGAGAGGGACAGTATGAATCCTATGGCAGAATTAAATGGGAGGCCGGGGACTATGATGAAATGATGTTGCTCACCTTCCTGGTTGACGATGACGTGAGGAGTGGCACCATTTATATGTCAACAAAGCCCGATAGCCAACCCGATGCCCGTGGCGGCACTGTCGTGGACAATGGCGATGCCGGTAATGTGTTTACTGCCGAAACCAATGTCTCGACCGAGATGCCTGTGACGCCTTCGCCCGAAATCGTCATTGAAGAGGTTGATTTTACCAGTATAATCACTGCTGTGGGAGAAGGAGTCGTTCACCTCTACATTGACGGGGTGGAAACGGATAATCCTACGTATTTCATGTCCGGCTATGAACCATATCAAATCTGTATTGAAGCCACGGCTCAGGAAGAAGGTAAGCAGATCAGCGAGACGACAGTCTTATACTATGAAGTGCCCCCAATGCCGATACCGTGGTTTAATGTGTGGCGCGAGATGACTGATGATCAAGTGATTTACCATATCGAGACAGATGGTGACGTCGTACTGACGGTTAATGGTGATAATTGGCAATTACCTGAAGACTTCTACGCCACCGGCACGTTAACGTTCTGGAGAGGCAACGTAGACCAGTATTACGATATTACTATCGAGGGCTACGGATGGGCTGGCATGCAGAGCGGATTCTATCACGACTATCTGGTACTGCCGGCTTGGGGCAGTATTTATGACTTTGAGCAGGACGGCATCTACTACAAGATCATCGGCGAGGGTCAGGTCTGTGTGACCTATCGTGACTTGGAATTCGATTGCTATAGTGGCGACGTGGTGGTTCCTGCCGTAACAACCCACGGGGGCGTGACTTATGACGTAGTGGCCATCCGTAGCCATGCCTTCTACGATTGCCGCAACCTGACCAGCGTCTCACTGCCCGCCTCGCTGACCGACATCGGTGCATGCGCATTCAAGAGCAGCAGTCTCACCGAGGTGACGATACCTGCATCGGTAAAGACTATCGGTAACGATGCTTTCCAGATTTACTCAGGCTTTAACCGTGTCAACATCACCGACTTGGCTGCCTGGTGTGATATAGACTTCGAGACAGGTGAGGCCAATCCGCTTTACTATGCCAGTCACTTGTTTATGGGCGGTGAAGAGGTTACCGACCTTATTATCCCCGATGAGGTGACGGTGATCAAACCCTACTCGTTCTACTATTGTGATGGCTTGAACAGTGTGACTATCGGTGACGCGGTCACTAAGGTCAGTGAATCGGCATTCTTCAGGTGTGAAGGCATCACCAGCCTGTCGCTGGGCCGCTCGCTCAAGACGATCGATGCCCATGCCTTCTACATGTGCAAGAGTTTAACCGGTGTCGTCATCGCCGACGCGGTAGAAACCATTGGGACCCAGGCCTTCTATTATTGCTCGGGCATGACCAGCTTGACGCTGGGTAACTCGTTGAAGAGCATCGACATGTTAGCATTCAGCCATTGTACTCGATTGACCAGTGTGGTCATTCCCAATTCGGTTGAATTCCTCAGTTCGGCATTCGCCGATTGCACTGGATTGACCAGTGTGTCGCTGGGCAACTCGGTCAAGAACATGCAGGCTACATTCGCCAGATGTAAAAACCTGACCAGTGTGTCACTGCCCAATTCGGTTGAAGTCATATCTGGAACCTTCTCGGGATGTACGGGATTGACCCATGTGTCTTTTGGCAACTCGCTCAAGAGCATTGGCCACTATACTTTCCAGAATTGCACCGGCCTGACCAGCTTTGTCATTCCCAATACGGTAGAAATCCTGGGCTATGATGTGTTCCGCAATTGCACTAACCTGACCAGCGTGACCATTGGCAGTTCGGTTACTAAAATGAACACCAGAGACTTCAATGGCTGTAGCGCCCTGGCGACGGTGACTTGCCTGGCGATGACACCTCCCGTGATTTTCGGCAATACATTCGATACGTCGAGCAATAATTCCGCCACCTTGCGCGTGCCCCAGGCTTCGCTCGAAGCCTATCAGCAAGCCGACTATTGGCAGCGGTTCTTGTTGATGGAAGGCATCCCCGGTTCAGGCCCTGGTGACGTCAATGGCGATGGTGTGCTGAATGTTTCCGACATCAATGTGCTCCTCAATGCACTGATCAATGGCGAACTGAGCATCGAGGACAACCCCTATGCCGACCTCAACGGCGACGGTGAGTTGGACGTCTCAGACATCACGATACTCATCAATGCCGTCCTCAACGCCGACTAGAAAATAACGTGAGTTCAATGAAAATAAAGTGCTTATATTCAATGCTTCAAATCTGTAGAGACGCAAAATTTTGCGTCTCAAGGGCAGAATATTGGTAATATCTATCGGTCGGAGACGCAAAATTTTGCGTCTCTACAGGTCAAAATTAGATGGCCAACGCATTGACATCTAAAGTGTATTTTCAATGCCCCGCGTTAAATGATAGCCATCGCGCAAATCAGGTAACAATCAAGATGGCTGCCTGATTATCGAGGAACCTATTTTGAAACGCCCTAACTTGCAGCACTGCACAGTTAGGGCGTTTCAAAATGTCTTATGCGCCCCCCATCGAAGCCCAATTGTCAAAACATAGACACTATCGGGCTTGTATCAAGGTGTTAGAAATGGTGGACGCCAAAAATTTCTATTGCTGCTCATTGCTTTCCTGCCGTTCTTATGTTATAAAATATCACTTTTTTTGCTTGTTTCTTGTCATTTTTTTTGGAAAAGCCTAATTTTTATGTTATATTTGCGGCGCAAGCTGGAAACTTGATAACGGCTCGCTGCAAATAATAGAAAAAGCGCGTTGGCTCTTGACTTCCCGTCGATGACTGACCAAGTCCCTGCGCTTGATTGTTTACCCATGTTAAAGTGCCGAGTTAGAGGGACTTGTAACGGCTGCAATTTAATGTTATGAAAAAATTATTAACCTTCAAGAATCTTGTCGTGCTGCTGGCATGCCTGTCGTGTGCCTTGGGTGCCAGCGCCTACGACCATTACAACTCGGAGTACCACATGTATTTCAACTATGTGTTCGAGGACAATGAGCAGATAGCGTCTGTTACCTTCAAGGACGAAAATTACAACACCTACAGCGGTAGCATCTCCATCCCAACCGAGATCAACATTGGCGCCATGGTCGATCACTATATCGATGTCAAGTACATTGGGGCAAGCGCTTTTCGCAAATGTAGTAATTTGACCAGCGTTTACATTCCCGTGGGCATCAAGGAAATTGGCTCGTCGGCTTTCTCCTATTGCACGCAATTGACATCGGTGACTATCCCTTACAGCGTCACTCGAGTTGAGTACAATGCATTCGGTGACTGTGATAACCTGAGAACGGTACACATCGGCGATGGCGTTACCTATATCGGCACTTACGCTTTTGACAGTCCGTTGACCGCTGTTTACAGCTATAATAAAACACCGCCCACCATCAATAATCAGAACGCCTTTAAGGCATCGACCTATAGCAACGCCACGCTCTATGTGCCAGGGCCTTTCTTCAGACGAGTGTATGCTGCAGCTCAATATTGGTCCAATTTTACCAACGTTGGTATCATACACCCTTATGATTTCTCCTACAGTGGTCTCTACTACTGCCTCTACAACAGAAATTATAGCGATTATGACAACCCGGATCAATGCCGTGTCGTCCATAAGGACAATAACTACAACTCCTACACCAGCACGAGCATCACTATCCCCAGCCAGGCCTATTACAACGGCAAGTATCGTGAAGTGGAAGCCGTCGGCGATTATGCGTTCAAGAATTGTACCAACCTGAAGAGTGTCACGATCCCCAATACGGTCAAAACGATTTTCCATGAGTCATTCTATGGCTGTACCAGTCTTCAGACGGTCGTTATCGGCAGCGGTTGCGAAGGTATTGGCACCGATCCTTTCTATAATTGCAGGGCGTTGACCTCGATTACCTGCTATGCGACTACGCCGCCGAGCGTTTATAACACCACCTTCCCGTCATATATTACTTCAAATGCCACGCTCTATGTGCCGGCCAGTGCGATAAGCGCCTATAAGAGTGCCAATTACTGGAAGAATTTCACCAATATCAAGATGATTGCGGGCACGGGTGTGGAAATCAATGCGACCAATTTCCCCGATGCCAACTTCCGCAGCTACCTGCTCGGGCTCTATCCCGGTGGTTATATTCCCAACGAAGACCTCGCCAATTGGAAAACCCTCGATGTCTCGAGCAAGGGCATCAGCAACCTCAAGGGTATCGAGTTCTTCACCGAACTGGAGACGCTCAAGTGCTACAGCAACTCAATCAGTACGCTCGATTTGAGCCACAACACCAAGCTGCTCGAGCTCAAGTGCTACTATAACAACATGTCGTCGCTCATCGTGAACAGTTGCACCAGGCTCACTTATCTGGACTGTGCTCCCAACAATCTGACCTCGCTCAACCTGTCTAACCTGACGGCACTGAAGACGCTGATCTGCTATGAGAATCGGTTGACATCGATATCATTTGCCAGCAGTACTCCTGATCTGGAAACTGTGAACTGCCGAGACAACAACTTCACTTACTTCTCGTTGACGTCTCGTCCGTCCTTGAAATTCCTGTCACTCAAAGACTGCCCCTTGTTGCAGACGTTATACTGTCACAGCAATAAATTGTCGGAACTCTACGTGAGCGGCTGCCCGGCCTTGACGCGTCTGGAATGCTATGGCAGCAATAATGCTTTTACGACGCTTGACTTGACTGGCAACACATCGCTGACCTATCTGGATTGTGGCCCCTGCCCCAATTTGTCCCGCATCACCAATCTGGCTAGCTGCACTAATCTAGAGACGCTGATTTGCTACCAAACCTCTCTGAGTGATTTGAGTGCAGTAAGCGACATGAGCAAACTTAAGTTACTTAATTGCCATGACACCAAGATCACTAGACTTAATGCCTATAATTTGCTTTATTTGGCCACACTCATCTGCAACAACTGTCCGAATCTGAACTTTGTTAACTGCGGCAATTCTGCGTTGACCAAACTGGAAGTTAAGTACTGTACCGCACTGGACTCCCTGATATGCTTCAACTGCGATTTCACCACATTTGATGTGACGGGTGATGTGGCGTTGACCTATCTGGACTGTGCCCCCAATAACTGGCTTACCAGTATTACTGGTTTGGCAACATGCACGGCGATGAAGAAACTGCTCTGCTACAACACCGCCTTGACCAACCTGAGCGCTGTTTCGGGTATGACAAACCTTGCATATCTGGATTGCGATGAGACCAAGATTACTTCGCTCACGCTTGAAAACAAGAGCAAGCTGGCCACCGTTTATTGCGGTGGGATACCGACGTTGACCTCACTCACGGTTCGCAACAATGCTGTCCTAGCAAAACTTGATTGCCATGATTGCACAGCCTTGAAGACGGTCTACGCTTACAATAACAACTTGTCCACATTTAATGTGACGGGTAACACGGCGATGACCTCCCTCATTTGCTATGACAATGATAACTTGTCCGCTATTACGGGCTTGTCTGACTGTACCGCGCTCACCGAACTTAATGTGACTGACTGCAACTTCTCCACCCTTGGCGTTTCGGCGCTTACCAATTTGACTAGGTTGGAATGCTCCTATAACAAACTAAGCTCAATTAATGTGTCGGCTCTAACCAAATTAAATTACCTGAATTGCAGTTATAACCAGCTGACCGCACTTAACGTGACGGCCCTCAGCAACTTGGTCCAATTGGATTGTTATGACAACAAGTTGCCCTCGCTCAATGTGTCAAGTAAGACTAAAATGACTGACCTCAGATGCCATAACAACTTGTTGACTTCACTTAACGTGCAAGGCTGTAGCGCTTTGAAGGTTTTGTCGGCTGGCGGCAACAAGCTCACCTCGCTCTATGTGCAAGGCTGCGGCGCGTTGACCGATGTGAGGGTTCACGGCAACAGGTTTACCGAATCGGGCATGAATACCCTGATCAGCAGCCTGCCCACACGCTCCAGCTCCAACAAGGGCCAGCTCTGCGTCGTGAACAATATCGAATATAACGAACAGAATGTCATCACTGCCGCTCAGATTAACACGGCCAGGAACAAGTACTGGTATCCCAAGAAATGGAACGGCTACGAATGGGTTGATATCAACCTGACGCAAGCCGGTGACGTGAACGGCGACGGCGTGTTCAACATCACCGACGTGACCTATCTGACCCAGCTGCTGCTGGCCGACGATGTGAGCGCGACCCAGTATCCTGCTGCCGACTACAACGGCGACGGTGTGGTCAACATCACCGACGTGACCGCAATGATTCACTATCTGCTCAACGAATAATCAATGCCGTGGCGCTTTCCACAAGCGTTGTTGACTGATTAAACACTACGAGTTGCGGTGCCCCCCAGCGGTCACCGCAACTCTTTTAGTACTATCCCTTTATCTCCCATGCGGCTCCTTATTGCCTCCATTTTGCCCTCATTTTGAAATAAAAATCTAAAAATGCGGCCAAATCTGTTGCACGGTTCAAAAAATGTATCTAACTTTGCAGCCGATTTCGCGGCACATGTCTTGCTGGCACTGATGCTCATGCGTTAGTCAAGTCAAGAGTGTGACACTTGATCGTTGAAACTTCGATGTCAAGGCTATGATGCTAAGTGCCTGGCAGTCAAGCGTAGGACTGAACTTCTCACACTGGCGGGGTAGGGTAGCCCTTTTGTGCTGGATGTCCACACCATAAATATTGTGCTGCGCCTGTGTTTTTCTGTGTACAGACAGGCTTGTACCGCGGGTCATTGAAACGAGAAAAGTAAAACAGAACAATAAACTAAACAAAAACGAGAAACTATGTCTAAAGTTTGTCAAATCACCGGAAAGAAGGCGATCACGGGCAACAACGTGTCGCACTCCAAGCGCAGGACGAAACGCAAATTCAACGTTAACGTCTTCAACCGCAAGTTCTATTGGCCCGAGCAGGGTCAGTGGATTCGCCTGACCGTGTCGGCCTCGGGCTTGCGCAACATTAACAAGATGGGTCTCGACGCCGCTTTGAAGAAAGCTGCCGAGGATGGTCACCTGACCGAAATCCAAGTTATCAACAAGTAAAAACAAAAGGCGACCGCGTACAGGTCATTCTCGAGTGCACCGAGCAGAAGGGTACTGGCGTTCCCGGCATCAGCCGTTACATCACGACCAAGAACCGCAAGAACACTACTGAGCGTCTGGAGCTCAAGAAGTACAATCCTTATCTGAAACGCATGACCGTTCACAAGGAGATCAAGTAATAGAGTAGAACAACCATTTAACGACTATATAAGTTATGGCAAAGAAAGTAG
>CACYSG010000034.1 GCA_902776955.1 uncultured Bacteroidales bacterium
TGGCAACGAAATACGACCCTAAAGAGGTCGAGGACAAGTGGTATAAGTATTGGGAGTCGCACGACCTTTTCAAGAGCGTGCCCGATGAGCGTGAACCCTATTGCATCGTGATCCCGCCCCCCAATGTGACGGGTGTGTTGCACATGGGCCACATGTTGAACAATACCATCCAGGACATCCTCATCCGCCGTGCGCGCATGGAGGGTAAGAATGCCCTGTGGGTGCCTGGCACCGACCACGCATCCATTGCTACCGAGGCCAAGGTTGTCAAGCGTCTTGCCGAGCAAGGAATCCGCAAGCGTGACCTCACGCGCGACGAGTTCCTCAAGCATGCCTGGGACTGGACCCACGAGCACGGCGGCATCATCCTGCAGCAGTTGCGCAAGCTGGGTGCTTCCTGTGACTGGAGCCGCACGGCTTTCACCATGGACGAGACACGCAGCAAGAGCGTCCTCAAGGTCTTTGTGGACCTCTATGACAAGGGCTACATCTACCGTGGCCTGCGCATGGTCAACTGGGACCCCAAGGCCCAGACCGCACTGAGCAACGAGGAGGTGATCTATAAGGAGGAGAAGAGCCACCTGTATTATCTCAAGTACTATGTGGACGGCTTGCAGAACCTCGAGAACGAGGAGCAACTCCTTGCCGAGGGCAACATCATCCACAAGGACGAGAAGGGCTACTATGCCGTTGTTGCAACCACGCGTCCCGAGACCATCATGGGCGATACCGCCATGTGCATCAACCCCAAGGACCCCAAGAACCAGTGGCTCAAGGGCCGCAAGGTCATCGTGCCTCTGGTGGGCCGTGTCATCAACGTCATCGAGGACCGCTATGTGGAAATCGAGTTCGGTACGGGTTGTCTGAAAGTCACTCCCGCACACGACCCCAACGACTACGTCCTGGGCAAGACCCACAACCTGGAGACCATCGACATCTTCAACGCCGATGCCACCATCAGCGAGCAGTCGCCCCTGTACGTCGGCATGGACCGCATGGAGTGCCGCAAGGTGATTGTCGAGGACCTCAAGGCCGCAGGATTGATCGAGAAGATCGAGGACTACGAGAACAAGGTGGGCTACAGCGAGCGCAACAGCGACACTGCCGTTGAGCCGCGCCTGTGCATGCAGTGGTTCCTGAAGATGAAGCACTTTGCCGACATCGCTCTGCCCTGTGTGAAGAACGACGAACTCAAGTTCCATCCCGCCAAGTACAAGAATATCTATAATGTGTGGCTCGAGGGTATTCAGGACTGGTGCATCTCGCGCCAGCTCTGGTGGGGTCACCGCATCCCGGCCTACTTCCTGCCTACCGAGGATGAGGAGAAGGAGGTCTATGTAGTTGCCCTGAACGAGGAAGAGGCCCTCGAGAAGGCCCGCAAGATTCCCGGATACGAGAATATCGATGCCAGTCAGCTGCGCCACGACGAGGACGCCCTTGACACCTGGTTCAGCTCGTGGCTGTGGCCCATCTCGCTGTTCGACGGCATCAACAACCCCGGCAACGAGGAAATCAAGTACTACTATCCCACCAACGACCTGGTGACCGCCCCCGATATCATCTTCTTCTGGGTGGCACGCATGATCATGGCGGGTTACGAGTACATGGGCGACATGCCTTTCCGCAACGTTTATTTCACGGGCGTCGTGCGCGACAAGTTGGGCCGCAAGATGTCCAAGTCGCTCGGCAACTCGCCCGACCCGTTGATGCTCATCGACAAGTTTGGTGCCGACGGCGTGCGCATGGGTCTGATGCTGGCAGCTCCTGCCGGCAACGACATCCTCTATGATGACGCGCTGTGCGAGCAGGGCCGTAACTTCAACAACAAGATCTGGAACGCCTTCCGCCTCGTCAAGGGTTGGGAGGTGGCAGACGTCGAGCAGCCCGAGGCCAGCCGTCAGGCTGTGGAGTGGTTCCGCAACCAGCTCAACGATGCCCTGGCAACCGTCAAGGACCACTTCTCGAAGTTCCGCCTGAGCGATGCCATGATGGTGCTCTATCGCCTGTTCTGGGAAGAGTTCTCGGCATGGTATCTCGAGGCCGTGAAGCCCGCCTTCGGTCAGCCCATGGACCGCGCCACGATGAAGGCCACGCTCGAGTTCTTCGATATGTTGCTGCGTCTGCTGCATCCGTTCATGCCGTTCATCACCGAGGAGCTCTGGCAGCACCTCGATGACCGCAAGGATGGCGAGAGCATCATGTATGCCCTCATTCCCGAGGCCGAGCAAGCCGATGCCGCCTTGCTCAAGGCCATGGCCGATGTCAAGGAGATTGTATCGGGCGTGCGCAACGTGCGCAAGCAGAAGAACCTCCCCAACAAGGAGCAGCTGACGCTGCAGGCCGTTGGTGGCTTGAACAATCCGCTGGAGGCAATCATCATCAAGCTCGCCGGTCTTGAGAAGATCGAGGCAGTGACCGAGAAGGATCCCGCGGCAGCCGCCTTTATGGTCGGCACCGCCGAGTTTGCTGTTCCCGTTGCTGGCAGCATCGATGTCGAGGAGGAAATCAAGAAACTCGAGGCCGAGCTGGAATACACCCGCGGCTTCCTGGCCAGCGTGGAGAAGAAGCTCAGCAACGAGCGCTTCGTCGCCAACGCTCCCGAGGCCGTTGTCGCCAACGAGCGCAAGAAGAAAGCCGATGCCGAGAGCAAGATTGCCACAATGGAGCAAGCCCTCCAGGCATTAAAGAAATAATGTGAATTCCCTGTGCCGTGGCTTTGCCACGGCCTTTTTATACAATAGAGAAAGACATGGAAAATTCAATCTTGAAACCTGGCATTCCCGTGGCCTTGTGCAGCGACCATGCCGGCTATCCCGTCAAGGAGGCTGTCAAGCGTTGGCTTGAGGGCCAGGGCATTGCCTGCAAGGACTTCGGTACCTACAACGAGGACAGCTGCGACTATCCCGACTTTGCCCATCCTTGCGCCCTTGCCGTTGAGAGCGGTGAGTGCTATCCCGGTATTGCCGTCTGTGGCAGTGGCGAGGGCATTAACATCACCCTCAACAAGCACCAGGGTGTTCGCTCGGCTTTGTGCTGGCGACTCGCCGTGGCGCGCCTGGCACGTCAGCACAACGATGCCAACGTCATCGCCATGCCGGGCCGCTTCGTCACCGACGAGGAGGCCATCGCCATGGTCGAGGCGTTCTTGACGACGCCCTACGAGGGTGGCCGCCATCAGCGACGCATCGACAAAATCCCCGTCAAGTAATCCATCTTAGGATTTCTGGTAATAGCAGCGGAGCTGCCACGTTAGATTGAAGTGGCAGCCCCGCTGGCTTTAGTCAAGTGTAATACGCTAGAGGCCGAGGATGATATAGATGACCGAGTTGACGTCGGCAATGCCGATTTCGCCGTCATGGTTGACGTCGGCGCGCTTGGTGGTGGCTTGATTGGCCTCGCCGCCCAGCACGATGTCGAGAACGGCATTCACGTCGGCAAGGTCCACCTCGCCATCGCCGTTCACGTCACCGTCAATGTATGTTTGCTGGGCGCGACCCTGAATCGTGATGTCGTCGATGTTGACGCGTGAGCCCGACGACTGCCTGATGCGGAATCGCACATTGCTCTGCACATCAATGTCAAGCGTATAGTGCTGCAGGGAGCCTCGGGTTACAGTGAAATCGCCCAGGCTATTCCAGGTCGTGCCACGGTTGACGCTGTATTCCACAACGAGATCTGCATTCTCGTCATTGCCGTAGCTGGCAGCCCATAGGTCGATGGCGGTGGCGCCGTTTTCCATATCCTGGGCCATCGTGATGCAGCTGGTACGGGTCTTGCCCATGCGGCAGCAGAGTTCGCCATGACGGAGGTTATCTCCCCAGATGCCGGCATCGGTAAATTCCCAAGTCCAAGCGTGACCCAGGACAGTCGTTGTCCAGTAGCCTCCGCTCTCACAGCCTTCCCAGTCCTCGGTGATACTACCGCCGCCGGAACCCGGGCCGGGGCCTGGATCATCATTGCTGGCAGTGGCGGTAAGGGTGAAGGTGGTCGATACCTCACTGCTGCTCAGGGTGATCTGGTTGGTCACGGTTCCTTCTTCCTCGGCCATGAACGTGATGGTGAACGAGGTGCCGCGATTGACCTCGCTGGCACTGAACGAGTTGGCGCTCACATAGAAATTCTCGTTATCGGTCATCGACATGGTCAAACCCTTAGTCAAAGCCTGACCCTTGACGTTGACGGTATAGGTCAACTCGGTGCCCACGGTAGTGGTGCCCATGTCAATCACCGAACCGTTGACGGGTGTCTCGATTGATGCGGTCACGTCGCCGCCGGTACCGTTCCAATCCTTGCCCTGCAGGCTGCCCCAGATGTACTCAGCCAGTTCGGGATGGTCGATAAAGGGGTTACGGTTTCCCTGTATCCTGTAGATGCCGTCGTTGCGCTTGATTTCCTTTTCACTCACGGGGTCCAGGCGCGTCCATTCCATCAGCATGTTGATGGTCCACGTGGAGAAGGCTTTGTATCCGTTTCGGTAGTAGTCCAGCTGGTCGCTGCCAGGCCACGAGGGTAACTCGTTCTTGTAGCAGGTGACCATATAGAAAAAGGTGCGGGCCAAGTCTCCCTTGTACTCGTCGTCGGGCTCAAACACGGTACCCGAGTAACCGGGATAGGAGCTTTTGCCCAGTTTACCCTTGGCGACATACTTGCCGTAGGTCAGCCGCGTGCCCTCGGCACACACGCCATACGGGTGGTTGCCGCGCTGGCTGTTCACGCTGATGTCGGTGGGGTAGATGTGAAAGACGTCGGTGTTCATCGGAGCAACGGCACCGTTAAACCAGCTCCTCGGGAAACTGTGCTCACGGTTATAGCCCTGACCCAGGTTCTTGGCGCTGGAACCGTTATCGCTAGGACGGTAACGGCAGTTGCTGTAGATGTCAATGATATAACCCTCGTCGTCGGTGTCAACGGCGGCAAAGGCCGCGAGCAGGCCAGAGCTGTAACTCACCTCGGTGTGGTTGCGGATGATGTTGCGCAGGGCTATCATCAGCATCTCGTCTCGCTTGCCGAGTGCGTTGTCGTAATAATTGACGGGAGCATCGCCAAACGCCACCAGCGTGGCTAGCAGCATGGCCGACAGCACCAGGGAAAAACGTTTGAACTTGTTCATATTCTATAGCTTATGTAATGATATTAGTGTGGTGTTTTTATTTCCCCTTGGGAGTGTGAGGACGCTTGCCGGTGGGCTTGCTGGCGTTTTTGTCCTCTTTGGCAGCCTGTGGTTTGCGCACCTGTCCGGCGAGCTGGCCGCATGCGGCGGCGATGTCTTCTCCGCGGCTGCGGCGGATGGTGCACGTCACGCCCTTGCTGTTCAGGTAGTCGCGGAAGTAGGTCATGCGCTCGTCACTGCTGGTGCGCAACTTCTCGATGCCGGGAATCATGTGGTAACGTATCAGGTTCACCCTCACGTGCTCGTTGGGCAGCAGTTCGCGCAGTTTCTCGGCATGCTGGATATCGTCGTTAAACCATTGCCAGCAGATGTATTCAACCGACAGGCGGCGCTGGTGCGAGAAGTCATAGTTGCTCAGCACTTCCATGACGCGTTCAATCGGGGAGATGCGCTCAATCGGCATCATCGACGAACGCTCCTCCTGTACGGCATTGTGAACGCTCACGGCGATGTGCACGCTCGTCTGTTCACACAGGATCTTCAGCTCGGGAAGCTTGCCCACGGTGGACACCGTGACACGCTTGGGACTCCAGGCCAGGCCCCACGGCTCGGTTAGGATGGAGATCACGCGCAACACCTCATCGATGTTGTCGAGCGGTTCGCCCATGCCCATGAACACAACGTTGGTCAGTTTGTCGCTGTCGGGGACACTCAGCACCTGGTTGACAATCTGATTGGATGTCAGATTGCCGTGGAAACCCTGCTTGCCCGTCATGCAGAAGTAGCAGTTCATCCTGCAACCCTTCTGCGACGAGATGCACAAGGTGGCGCGGTCTTCCTCGGGAATGTACACCGATTCAACGGCCTGACCGTTGCCGGCGTCAAAGAGGTACTTCACCGTGCCGTCCTCGCTGCTCATCGCCTGGCTGGGAGGATACAGGCCCACACAGTAACGGCTAGCCAACAGCTCGCGGTTGGCCTTGGAGATGTTCAGCATCTCTTCAAAGTCATTCACGCGCTTCTGGTAAATCCACTGCGCTAATTGTTTGGCTACAAAGCGGGGCATGCCCAACGCGTTTACTGCGTCCTGCATCTCCTCGAGCGTCATGCCGGCCATCGGCTGTAATGTCTTGTCGTTGCTCATGTCAAGAAAGATTTAATGTTTGTTTAAACTGCAAATTTACAACAAAGTTGTCACATTTAGGTTTTTGACCTACAGTTTTTTATTGGTCACCAGTAAAAACGCATTAATGTAGAATCCGCAAGACGTAGGGCCTCGCCTTGGCGTGGCCGCACTGAGGCAAGTAATGTAAACTACGAATTACGCGAACCTTTAGCTATTTTTAATTTAACGTGTGTTAGACGAAATCATACTTTAGATGTCAATGAGTTAGCCATCTGTGACCTGTAGAGACGCAAAATTTTGCGTCTCTACAGACCAGAAACATTGAACATCAGCACTTTAATTTCGTTGAACGCTCGTTGATTAGGGATCGACGGGTTGGCCGAGCATTTGGCGCAGGTGCGTCTCGAGGATGTGGAAGCCGGGGGCGACCATGCCGCCGTGACCGTGGCCGTCAAGCTCGTAGAGGTAGGTCTGCTGGTGGCCGGCGAGTTTCATCATGCGGGCGAGGTACTGGTTCTCGTCGTAGCGGCCGTAGAGTTCCAGCTCGCGGTCGCCGCAGATAAGTACCAGCGGCGGGCAGTCGCCGCGCACCCAGTAGAGTGGCGCATACTCGTCGATGGTGGGCTGCAGGGGCGGGATGCCCTGCATCTTGCGCACGTTGTAGTGGGTGATGGCCTGTCCGCTGAACGGGGCATACATCATCACGTCGTCGGCATCAATACCGTAGGCCGCCAGCCACTTTTTGTCTAGGCAGAGCATCATCGAGATGTAGCCGCCTGCCGAGTGGCCGGTCACGACAATCTTGCGCGTGTCGCCGCCATACTCGGTGATGTGCCTGAATACCCAGGCCACGGCTTCGGAGGCATCGTCGAGGATTGCGTTGACGGTCACTTGCGGCAGGAGCCTGTAGTTGACCCCGACAACCACAAGGCCCTTTTCCCGCAGTGGTGCAGGAATCTCCTTGTTGCCGCCCTCCAGGCCTCCGCCGTGAAACCACACGACGACGGGGCAGCCCGTCGCGCCCTCGGGATGGTACACGTCCAGTTTCAGCCGCTGCTGCGAGTAGGCGTCGGTCTTTAGGGTATAACTGATGTCATTGACCTGCTTGTATTCTTGGGCATTCACAGGGATGCAAAGCAATGCCAGGAAAGCCAATACGATAATTCTGGTGATTCCGTTCATAACGCTTGATTTGTTGGGTTTTATTCTGGAGTGAGTTCGGCGAAAATTAAGTGATGATGCTCGATTCATCCGCTTGTAGCGTGGCAAGATTTTGCAAGGCTGTCCCAAGAAATATTCAACACCGTGTTCGAGTGCGATTTCTTGGGGCAGCCGTGCAGTTTCTTGTGTCTCAACAGTTATCGGTTACACTCATCAGCCGTTGTTCAGCACCTGGTTGATGAGCATGGTAACATCGCTGATGTTGACATTACCGTCGCCGTTCAAGTCGGCGGCTTGAACGTTAATGGTGCCCGAGTTGGACAGCACATAAGAGATAAGTACTGTCACGTCGCTGATGTTGACAACGCCATCATTGTTCACATCGCCGGGAGTCACATCCTCATCCACCATGGCGCTGCTCTCGGTGATAGTAGAGAACAGTTTCCAGATGTTAGCAGCCTGATAGGCCGATTTATATCCCGTGGGAACGCGTAGGCGGGCGTTACTGAAGTGGAAAGCATCAAACGGCGAGGACGCGTTAGTGCCTGAACCGGTGATCTGGCAGACGGGAGGCGTTGTGGCCTTGCACCCGATGCCTATCAGGGCATTATCCTGGTAGAAGGCCCTGCTGCCAAGGCTCGTGAGCGTCGAGGGCAGGATGACGTTGGTCATTGACGTACAGTTGCTGAAGGCATGGGAGCCGATAGTAGTAACACCCTTGTTCACTTCCATGCCGGTGAGGGCAGTACAATTATCAAAGGCATAATCGTTGATTTTTGTAACTGAAGTGGGTAACGTAACTGTAGTGACAATACTTCCACGGAAGGCGTGAGCACCAATCTCTTTGGTACCAGAGGGAACGGCATAGGTTGTTGCTTTTCCTCCAGGGAAGATGGCCAACGTATAGATTGCTTCAAATCGAGTTCTGAAGACGACACCGTTTTGTACTGTGTATGTGGGACTGATATGCTGTCCTGACCTTCTTTGGAATTGTGTCAATGACGTGCAGAAGGCAAAGGGTCCATCACCGATGTTGGTGACTGAATACGGGAAGATTACCGATGTCATCGTGCAGTAGGCAAAGGCGTAGGTGCCGATGCTCTCCAGACCCTCGTTGAGCGGGAGACCGCCAGTAAGACCTGTACACTTGTAGAAGGCGTAGTCGCCAATGCTCTTAAGGCTCGATGGGAATGTCACGCTCTGCAGATTGGTGCGCTGATAGAATGTGCGGTTACCGATAGCGGTGACGCTATAGGTGACATCGGCCAGAGTGACACTCGCGGGAATATTGGCTTCTGTCAAGTTTTGGTAGCTGGTGCTGTTCTCGCGGATGATAGCCACTTGATTATCGTCTGTGATCTCGTAGAAGAAGTCACCGCGCTTGAAGTCATAGGCCATGCCTTGGATGTTGGCAAACTGGCCCCAGTTCTCATCGGCCTGATAGGCGGCTACCGAGTTCTTGGGAACGGTTACGACGATGTTAGCGTACTGCTCAGCGGTAATGCCGGTCAGATTGGTGGGTGGCGTGATGGCCAGGCAGGTGATTGCAGTCAGGCTGGTGCATTCGTTGTCTACAAAGCTGTCGATGCAGCGACGGGTAGTTGCGGGCAGTGTGAGGCTCGTCAGATTTGTACAATTAGTGAATGCACCTGCATTGGTGCCGACAACGGTATAGGTTGTACCCTGCCAGTTCACGGTTTCGGGAATCACTAGGTCACCGCTATAGGCATTGCTCGCGCCGCCAGTGGTTACTTCAACGATGTCGATGCCGTTATCGACACCCATGATGATGTAATAGATGCCGTCAACGACAAAATCATAGGTGTTGCCATAGTGAGTGAAATTCTCCCAATAGGGTGCCTCCTTATAGTCCCAGCGGGAGTTCCAGGGCACGATTACGATTGTGGTTTCGTAATGCCATTGGTCGAAGGTGCCTGATTGAATCTGCGGCGGATTTGTTGCATGGCAGGTAATCCTGATGAGCGATGAACACAGGTGGAATGCCATATTATCGATGCTGGTCACGTTTTGGGGAATAATGAGCTCGCTCAGGTTACTGCAGTTCTCGAATGACGACATGCCGATGCTTTGCAACGATTCGGGAAGCTTGACGTTGGTCAGATTATTGCAGTTCTGGAATACGAAGTTGGGGATAGCAGCTACCCCTTCAGGAATGAAGACAGACGATATGCCGCTGTTCCCGAACGCTTGCTCTCCAATATAGGTGACTGTAGCGGGAATGCTGACGAAAGCCAAAGATTGACAATCCATGAACGCCTGTTCTCCGATACCGGTCACAGTGTAGGTAGTGCCGTTGTGAGTCACGGTCTCGGGGACAGTGACGTTGCCGCTATAAGAATTGTACTGGGTATCGCGGTAGGTCACTTCGACGGTATTGCTGCCAGTGATGTTGTAGTAGATGCCATTCTCTTCAAAATCATAGGTGGCATACTTCTGGAATTCTCCCCATACATGAGGAGCCGATTGGTAACTTGACAGTGCCGAGCGGGGCACGTGCAGGGTGGCAGTGGCATAGACGCTCTCGTTGAAGGGCAGATAGCCGATACTGCCTCCAGCGATGGAGGGCGGCGTAGAGCGCAGGCAGTAGATGTCGGTAAGTGGACAATCGGTGAATGAATGGGTATAGATGCTGGATACATTGCTGCCAAAGGTCACCTTGGTCAGATTAGAACAGTAAGCGAAGGCCGCATAATCAATCGACTTGACATCGTTGGCGATAGTGGCTTCGGTGAGTCCACGACAACCATAGAAGGCAAAGCCGCCGATTTTAGTGATGCCACTGGGAACCACTAGATTGGTTAGATCGCTGCCGTTGACTTTCAAGTAATGTCCATAGTTCAATGGATTGGCTCCGACATTGGTGAAGTTGATTTTGCACCATGTGGATAAATTAATGACAGCGGCATGGGTCATTCCGGTGCATCCATGGAAAGCGTTGTCATTGATCTTTTTCAAGTTCTGGTGAATCGTGACGCTCGTCAAACCGGTGGAGTTCCAGAATGCTTTCGTGCCAATCTCCTCGACCTTGTAGGTGGTACCGCTGTAAGTCACCGTGTTGGGTATGACGACTTGTCCGCTATAAGAATTAAAACTATCATTCTTATAAGTTACCTCAACAGTGTTTTCACTTGTTATCCTATAATAGATATTGTTAGATACAAAGTCATAATAAATAGGCTCAACGTTGGTGAAATTCTGCCAGTAGTTGGCCGATTGGTAGTTGCTCACGTAGCTGGCAGGCACATGGAGCGTCGCAGTGGAATAGACCATATTGACCTCGTTGTCAAACACGTTGGCTGCCGCCAGCGTCGCAGGCCTTGTACCGCGGCAGTAGATGTCGGACAGTGGGACGTAGCTGAATGCATGCTGATCAATAGAGGTGAGGCCGCTACCCAGGGTTACTGTACTCAGGTTTAAACAGCTACCGAATGCACCCCATTCAATTGAAGTGACGCTGCTGGCAATGATGACAGAGCGCAGGTCGTAGTTTGAGAAGAAAGCGAATTGGCTTACTTTCTTTACGCCTTCGGGGATGACCAGATTAACGACCTTTGTGCCGTTGAGATACAAGTGATGAGCCCAAGACAGGGGGTTGCCGTCGGCGTTACCGCTGAAATCAATAGCGCACCAAGCAGCAAGGTCACTGATGTTCACCTGAGACAATGACGAACAACCGGCAAAGGCCGTTGAACTTGACTCGGTGATGGTGGGAGGGATAGTGACGGATGTTAATCGATAGCTGCCATAAAAAGCATAAGAGCCGATTTTGGTGACATTGTAGGTGTAGCCGTTACGTGGGTCAGTTACTGTCGAAGGAATGACAACATCGCCAATGTAGGAATTGTAGTTTTCATCAAAATAGGTGATTTCTACACTGTTTCCGTCAATGATGTTGAACCAGCCCACATCTGTGTAGAAGTCATAGGCACTGACGGCTAGAGGACAACCTAAAGCCATCAAGATGACCATCAGATTAAATTTGAGTAGTTTAGTTTTCATAATCAAAGTATTTATTAGATGAGTAAATGTTACTTCAAGACACTTTGTTTGCAAATATAGTAACTTAATTTAAAGAAACAATAATGTTTTGTCATTATTTTTGATATCATTGTGTAAAATAATTGGCATTCTTGAAAAATGAGACTTTTTTTCGCTGGATTCCTGCAATCTCATGCCAGCCCGCATGAGATTCAGCGAATGCTCCTAACGCTAGGGTGCAGAGACGTTATATATTAACGTGAGTTCAACGAAATTGTATGCTATAAATCAATTTGTTAGTAACTCTACCTAATCTTAGAGGGGGTCAGGGGCCGTTGATGCTACCAGAGATTTGCTTCGAAAGCACATCATACTCCTCGGTAGCTTCACGCCACCTCCACTATCTTAGGGGAATAGTTGATAATCAGCACTTTATTATCCAATTAGGGGTTAAAACCACGCATTTCAATGCGTCTACTTTAGTTTCTATAAACCTCGTTACCGAAGACATACAAAGTGTTGTTTCCGGATGGGTTACAAGAGGCGAAGATGAAATTAAATTTTCATGCGTGGATGAAACTATGGGCTTCAAGTCCATAGTGGTTTAATTCAAAATGAGGGTGAGCCAAAAAAACTGTTTTGGCTCACCCTCATGTAAAATTCTAATAGCTAACTGCTAATAGCTTATTTCAGGTAGGTGTAGCGGTAGTCGGTCGGCGACACGAGGGTCTCCTTGATTACGCGCGGGATGATCCAGCGGATGAGGTTGAACTCACCACCGGCCTTGTCGTTGGTACCGCTGGCACGTGCACCGCCAAAGGGCTGCATGCCCACAACGGCACCCGTCGGCTTGTCGTTGATGTAGAAGTTACCAGCGGCATAGCACAGCTTGTCGGTCAACTTCTCCACCTCCAGGCGGTCGCGGCCCCAAACGGCACCGGTCAGACCGTAAGGCGAGGTCTCGTCACACAGCTTCACGGTCTCGTTCACCTTGTCGTCGTCATAGGGGTAAACCGTCAGCACCGGGCCGAAGATTTCCTCTTCCATCGACTTGAAGCGGGGATTGGTGGTCTCGATAACGGTGGGCTCAACAAACCAGCCTTTCTTCTTGTCGCACTTGCCGCCGATGACAATCTTGGCGTCGTCAGACTTCTTGGCATAGTCGATATAGCTCTTGCACTTGTCGAACGAAGCCTCGTCGATAACGGCGTTGATGAAGTTCATGGGATCGGTAACATCACCCATCTTCACCTCCTTGCACATGGCCTTGATGTCCTTCAGCACGTCGGGCCACAGGCTCTTGGGAATGTACATGCGGGAAGCGGCCGAGCACTTCTGGGAACAAAGATGAAGTCCTTACCACCGGTCTCACCCACGAGGCGGGGATAGGAGATGTACTTGTCAACGTTCAGGCTGGCCTGTTTCCACAGCGACTTGAAGGTAGCGGTGCTGCCGGTGAAGTGGATGCCGCTGAAGTACTTGCTGTCGGTAGCAACCTCGCCGATGAGGGCGCCGCTACCGGGCAGGAAGTTGATCACGCCGTCGGGCAGACCGGCTTCCTTGTAGAGCTGCATCAGGTAGTAGTTGCTCAGCAGGGCGGTGGTGGAGGGCTTCCACAGGGCTACGTTACCCATCAGCACGGGAGTCATGCACAGGTTGCTGGCAATCGAGGTGAAGTTAAACGGGGTAACAGCCAGGATAAAGCCCTCGAGGGGACGATACTCGGTGTGGTTCAACTGGCCAACGCCGTCCTTGGGCTGCATGCCGTAGATCTTGCTGGCATAGTGCACGTTGTAGCGGAAGAAGTCGATCGTCTCGCAAGCCGAGTCGATTTCGGCCTGGTAGATGTTCTTGCTCTGGCCCAGCATCGTGGCGGCATTCATGATGGGACGATACTTGGTGGCGAGCAGCTCGGCCATCTTCATCACGATGGCGGCGCGGGTGGTCCACGGCGTGCGGCTCCACTCCTTCCATGCCTTCATAGCGGCATCGATGGCCATCTTGATCTCTTTCTTGGTCACCTTGTGATAGGTGGCAAGCACGTGCTTGTGGTCGTGGGGGCAGGTAACAGTACCCGTGTCACCGGTGCGGATTTCCTTGCCGCCGATGATGATGGGGATGTCCACGACGATTTTGCTCTGGCGCTCGAGTTCAGCCTCCAGGGCAACGCGCTCGGGAGAACCGGGCATATAGGCCTTCACCGGCTCATTGGCGGGAAGGGGAAAATTGATAACAGCGTTATTCATTTTATTATTTAGTTGTTGGTTTCTAGCCCCTAGTTTCTAGTCCTTAGTCACTAGGTTCTGGTTTTTATTGGTTTTTGGTTGAAAAAAAGGATAGTTTGCGAGTCAGGGCCAGAGTCTCTAAACCCTAAACTCTAAACTTCAAGTGCCGCAAGCCGTAAGCTTGCGACACTTGAATATATTATCCGAACATCTGCTCGAAGGTCTTCTTGATAATCTCGATGGCTTCCATAAGCTCTTCCTTGGTGATGCACAAGGGGGGAGCGAAGCGGATGATGTGGTCGTGGGTGGGCTTGGCCAGCAGACCGTTGTCACGCAGCTTGAGGCAGATGTCCCAAGCGGTCTTGCCCTCGACGGGCTTGGTAACGATGGCGTTCAACAGACCACGGCCGCGCACCTGAACGATGAACGGCGAATGGATCTTCTCGATCTCCTCACGGAAGATCTTACCCATCTTCTCGGCGTTCTGAACGAGCTTCTCGTCCTTAACCACCTTCAAGGCCTCAACGGCAACGCGCGCTGCCAGAGGGAAGCCGCCGAAGGTCGAGCCGTGCTCGCCGGGCTTCACGTTGAGCATGATGTCGTCGTCGGCCAAGCAAGCCGATACGGGCAGCACACCACCACCCAGGGCCTTGCCCAGAATCACGATGTCGGGACGGATGCCGTCGTGCTGTGAGCACAGCATCTTACCCGTACGGGCGATACCGGTCTGAACCTCGTCGGCGATGAACAGCACGTTGTGCTCGTGGCACAGGTCGAAGCATTTCTTCAGGTAACCGTCGTCGGGAACGAATACACCAGCCTCACCCTGGATGGGCTCAGCGATAAAGGCGGCAACCTCGTCGCCATATTTGTCAAGCGCTTCCTTCAGCGCATTTGAGTCATTATAAGGAATGCGGATGAAACCGGGGGTCAGAGGACCGTAGTTGGCATAGCTGTCAGGGTCGTTGCTCATCGTGATGACGGTCACGGTGCGGCCGTGGAAGTTACCCTCGCAGCAGATGATTTTCACCTTGTCGTTGTCAATACCTTTCTTGACAACACCCCAGCGGCGGGCCAGCTTCAGGGCGGTCTCAACGCCCTCGGCACCGGTGTTCATCGGCAGCACTTTATCGTAGCCGAAGTAGGAGTGCATGAACTTCTCATACTCGCAGAAGGCCTCGTTGTAGAATGCGCGAGAGGTCAGGCACAGCTTGTTGGTCTGGTCCTTCAACGCCTTGACGATGCGGGGGTGGCAGTGGCCCTGGTTAACGGCACTGTAGGCCGACAGGAAGTCGAAGTACTTCTTACCCTCAACGTCCCACACATAGATGCCTTTACCCTTCTTCAGGACTACGGGCAGCGGGTGGTAGTTGTGAGCGCCGTAACGCTCTTCCATTGCGATGTAGCTCTTGGTCTTTGCGCCCAGCGGATTGGGCTCACAATTACATTTTTTACTCTTGGTTTCTTTTTTCACAGCAGGTTTTGTTTTCTTTGTTGCCATGTTTTGTTGTTATTGGTTTAAAGGATTAATGAAGTTATTCTTTGTCCACTGCAAATGTAGGTTATTTTATGCAACCATCATACAGTTTCACATAATTTAACGCAGCAACCCCTTCCCATGATTCACGTTTTCTGTCGCTCATCCCACCCTCACCAGCCATCCCCTCCTGTCCTCCCGCTATGTCCGTCCTTCCCGTCTTTCCCGTTACCTCCGTTCTTTCCGTCCTCTCCGTTCTCTCCGTCGATAATAAAAAAAAGACCACCCTGCTGGTATTGTGCAGGGCGGTCCTGGTGTCTCTAGCCTAGCGGTGATGCCGTTGGCATCAGTCTTTGTTCTCTTCTTCGCTATCGGCAGCGGCGCGTTGCTTGGAGCGACGTTCTTTCTTGCTCGTCTCGCTGCTGCTGGTGTCTTTTTCTTCTTTAAGGTCAATCTCGTTATGGTCTTTGTCGAGTACCTTATATTCCAGGTAGTTGAGCGATTGGTCAGGCAGGATACGGAACTTGCGTTTGAATTCCCTGCGCCATTTCCAGTAATCGCTCACCAGGCCCTTCTTGAGGTAGGCATCGACAAATGGATGGACATACATAATGAAACTGTTCACTTTCAGCGTGTTGACAAGGTAATCAATCTTGTCTTTCAGTTTGTCGGTAAAAAGCAACGAGGGCTGGACTTCGCCTTTGCCGCCACACGACGGGCACGTCTCGGCTGTCGCGATATCCATGGCGGGACGGACTCGCTGGCGGGTGATCTGCATCAATCCGAATTTGCTCAGCGGCAGGATGTTGTGACGTGCGCGGTCTTTCTGCATCACTTCGCGCATGTGCTTATACAACTCCTGGCGGTGTTCGGCCTTGGCCATGTCAATAAAGTCAATCACGATGATGCCGCCCATGTCGCGCAGGCGCAGTTGGCGTGCTATCTCGTCGGCGGCCAGCAGGTTCACGTTCAGGGCATTGCTCTCTTGATCGGTGCTCGTGCGGGAGCGGTTGCCCGAGTTCACGTCGATGACGTGCAGCGCTTCGGTACTTTCTACGATTATGTATGCGCCCGACTTGAAGGATACCGTCTTTCCGAACGACGACTTGATCTGCTTGGTGATGCCGAACTTGTCAAAGATGGGCATGTCGTCGCTGTAAAGTTTCACGATATCGCTGCGATCGGGGGCAATCTGGTTCACATAGTCATGGATTTGCTCATATACATCGGCATTGTTCACTTGGATGCTCTCAAACTCGGGATTGAAGATATCCCGTATCTCGCCTACGGCACGGCTCTCTTCCTCATACAGCAGGGTGGACGAGTCGGCGTGTTGAATCTTGGCGATAGCATCATCCCATGCCTTGAGCAGCACCTTGAGCTCGTTATTCAGCTCCGCTGCACGCTTGTTCTCGGCCGATGTGCGCACGATAACCCCGAAGTTCTTGGGCTTCATGCTCTCGATGAGGCGGCGCAATCGCGTCTTTTCGGCATGGTCTTTAATCTTTTGAGATACCGAGATGCGGTCATTAAATGGTGTAAGTACCAGGAAGCGACCGGTGAAGGAGATTTCGGTGGTCAGGCGAGGACCCTTGGTAGAGATGGGCTCCTTCGCGATTTGAACCATCAGCTCCTGCCCTTGGGTCAGCACGTCGGTGACGCTGCCATGTTTGTTCGTATCGGGCTGGTTCTTGATTTTGCTGATGCTCACTGGCCTCTTGGTGGGATTCTCGCGTATCGTCTTGATGTATTGAGAAAATGTGTTGAACTGTGAACCCAAATCAAGGTAATGGAGAAACGCGTCCTTGGGATGACCCACGTTCACAAACGCGGCATTCAATCCCGGCATCAGTTTCTTCACCTTGGCAAGGTAGATGTTGCCCACGGCATAGGAGGCATCTCTGCTCTCCCGTTGCAGGGACACGAGACGGCCGTCTTCAAGCAGCGCCGTCGTCATGTCGCGGGGCGTGACGTCAACTACTAGTTCACTTCTCATCGCAGAAGGTGGGTGATATACACTTTACGAAAGTTGATTCGATTTATATATTTAACAAAAGAATGTGATATATAAATGGCACCATGCCGTGAGAGCTTTGATTCGATGAGTCCCGCTGGACTTCTCTCTCAGGACGGCGGTGCGGAGGAACGGGTGGGGACGGGGACACTACCTGGCGGGTTCGCTTTTCAGGGAGCGGCCCTTGAAATAGCAAGCCGGGAACAAACCAATTGACGGGATGGGTAGCGCGCGATTCGGGGGCTTGATGCCCGCTCTCTCTTGACGTGGTGCCCATCTTGCGTGCCAATTCGTTTGTTCCCGCTATTTCACAGTTGTCACAGATTGACTACGCGACAATTACTTCTTGTTTTTGTGACGATTCTTGCGCAGTCTTTTTTTACGCTTGTGAGTTGCCATCTTGTGGCCTTTGCGTTTCTTTCCGTTTGGCATGTTTGTAAATGTTTAAGTTATAAAAAATATATGATGTTAATTTGTCAGCTTATTGGCAGTGAATCACTTCACCTGATCCATAAACACCTTAGCAGGCTTGAAGGCCGGGATCTTGTGCTCCGGGATAATGATAACGGTGTTCTTGCTGATATTGCGGGCGGTCTTCTGTGAACGGGTCTTCACGATGAAGCTACCGAAACCGCGCAGGTAAACGTTCTCACCATTTGCCAGCGAGTCCTTAACGGTGTCCATGAACTTCTCAACAGTTTCCAAAACCGATGCTTTGTCGATGCCGGTGGAACTAGCAATCTCTCTAACGATTTCTGCTTTAGTCATTGTGTTATTAAATTTAATTTTTTTAGTTAATGATGAATAATTCTCTAAATTATAATTGCTTGAACGACAGCGTGATAATGTAACGGTTTGCCAAGCGTTTGACAAACAGAAACACCCCTGAAACAGGGTACCTGCCGATTTTGCGACTGCAAATATCGGTATTTTTTTCTAATTAAGCGCTAATATTCAGCATTTTTTGCAAAAAAAATTGATTTTCACCACATTTGGTGTCGCGGGCGGCACAACTGACCGGTGATGCCCGACGGGTCGTTTGTGGCAGCCTCATGCTATTTTGGTCACATTTTGACGCTGGATTTCGACTTTTTGATTAACTTTGCCGCTGTTATGGAACAAGAACAGAAATTGAAAATCGAGGAAGACATCATCAAGATGTTGAAAACGGTCTATGACCCCGAGTTGCCCGTGGATGTTTACAGCCTTGGGCTCATCTATAAGATTGACGTTAACGAGGACGGTCATGTCGACATCGACATGACGCTCACAGCACCCAATTGCCCGATTGCCGACTTCATCTTCGAGGATGTGAGGCAGAAGGTCGAGAGCGTGGACGGCGTTTCGAGCGCCACGGTCAATCTGGTCTTTGAACCGGAGTGGGATCCACGCATGATGACCGAGGAGGCCAAGCTCGAGCTGGGAATGTTGTAATGTGATACCGAGGCACATGGCCGGTAAGAACACATATTTCATTTCTGACCTTCACCTGGGCGCGAAGTACATCAACGACCCGGTGGAGCGTGAGCGGCGTGTGTGCCGTTTCCTCGACAGCATCAAGGACGATGCCGCCGAGCTCTACCTGCTGGGAGACATCTTGGACTACTGGTATGAGTACAAGTATGTGGTGCCCCGCGGCTACATCCGCTTTTTTGGCAAGCTGGCCGAGTTGTCCGATAGCGGGGTGCGCCTCACCTGGGTCACTGGTAACCACGACGTCTGGCTGTTCGACTACCTGAGCGACCAGCTGAACATGACGGTGCTCTACGGCCACACCGAGGTCGAGACCCAAGGGCGTCGCATCCTCATTGCCCACGGCGACGATGTTGGCGTCCAAGCGCCCATGTACCGTTTCACGCGAATGTGTTTTTATAATAAGGTGTGTCAGTGGCTTTACGCGGCGATTCACCCCCGCTGGACCTATCCTATCGCCACCGGCTGGTCTAACGAGAACCGCACCCGCCGTGACCCCGAGAGGGACAGGGCCATCTCCGAGGGGGCAGGCGACCGTCTGGTGGACTTCTCCCGTGAGTACAGTCGGCAGCACCCTGATGTCGAGGCGTTTGTTTATGGACACATCCACATCGCCCGCATCAACAACTTTGCCGACATGCCGCCGGTGATCTTCCTGGGCGAGTGGATTACCTTGGATTCCTACGTCATGCTCGACACCCAGGGCCGTTTCAGTCTCAATTATTTTGAAAAGTAAATTTTTTTGCAATCGTTTGACTGGCTGATAATCAGTACAATAGACGTAAATAATCAGAAAATTTTTGAAAATATGTTGTAAAACATAGTTTTTTTGGCTTATGGATTCAAAAATTCTCTATACTTTTGCACCATAAACCTGAAAACAATCTTTTTTACCTTAGAAATTTTACCTATTTGAAACCTAAAAAGGAATTTTAAGCCGAGGCTTAAGGTTCCTTTTTACATTTCGTACCTTTAAAGTACTTTTTTTTCATTAATTTTGTGCCCTGAACATGACGGTGTCACCATTGTGCACACACTGCCGATGGTAGCCGTTGAACAAGTGAATAGATGACATGAAAACGATTGCAATCATTGTCGCCGGTGGTTCGGGTACCAGATTTGGCGCTTCGATGCCCAAGCAGTTCCTTGCTCTGATGGGCAAGCCCGTACTGATGCACACCATCGAGGCTTTTGGGAAAAATAGGGACGGTTCTTTTGATGACAAATCTCACATGGAGATCATCGTGACTTTGCCCGAGGAGCAGATGGGGCTGTGGCATGACCTGTGCCGTGAGCATGGCTTTACCGTGCCCCATCGTGTAGTGCCCGGCGGCAAGACCCGCTGGCACAGCGTCAAGAATGCCCTTGACAGCATCAGTGATCTTGCAGGGGTGGATGTCATCGCCGTGCATGACGGGGTGCGACCCTTGGCCTCGGCCCAACTCATCGACCGCTGCCTGACGACTGCGCGTCGGCAGGGTAGCGCCATACCCGTGGTGCCGCTCAACGACTCGGTGCGCCAGATGGATGCCGACGGCGGGAGCCGCGCACTGGACCGCTCCTCGTTGCGTGCGGTGCAGACGCCCCAGGTCTTTGATGCCCGGTTGTTGATAGAGGCTTACCGGCAGCCCTATGACCCGACATTTACCGACGACGCATCGGTGGTCGAACGCCATGGCCATGATGTGACACTGGTCGATGGAGACCCGGTGAACCTGAAAATCACGCGCCCCATGGACCTGGCGCTGGCCGAATACCTGATGACCTGCGATGCCTGACCTGAGACATACCGACATACAGTACCTGCATGGCGTGGGCCCTAAGCGTGCCGAGTTGCTCAAGAAGGAACTGGGCATCAGCACCTACTACGACCTGCTGTACTATTTCCCCTTCCGCTATATCGACCGCAGCGTCCTCAACCACGTCAGCGAGTTGCGGGGCGATGAGGCCGCGGTCCAGCTCAAGGGGCGTTTCCTCACGTTCAACACGGTGGGCGAGGGACGCAAGCGGCGCCTTCAGGCACTGTTTACCGACGGCACCGGCACCATCGAGGTCGTGTGGTTCAATCGCGTGGCATCGATACAGAAGACTTATAATACCAACACGCAATACATCCTGTATGGCAAGCCCTCGTTGTTCAACAACCACTTGAACATCGTGCATCCCGAGGTTGACCTTGCCAGCGCCGAGAATGTCACGCACGGGCTTCAAGGTGTGTATAACCTGACCGAAGTGTTGCGCAACCGCTCGTTCACGTCTCGCGCGATTCACAAACTCGTTGTCAACCTGCTCGAGACCCCTGGTGTGCAGCACATCGACGAGACCTTGCCGCCCGAGCTGATGCAGCGTTTCCACCTCATGCCCTTGCCCGAGGCCCTGCGCAATATCCATCTCCCTACCGACCAGCAGGCGCTGCAGCGGGCGCAGTTCCGTCTCAAGTTCGAGGAACTCTTCTTCCTGGAACTCAACATCCTGCACTATATCAAGGGTAGCAGCCGTCGGCTCGTTGGTCACGTCTTCAGCCGCGTGGGCGCCTACTTCCACGACTTCTATAACAATGTACTGCAGTTCCCGCTCACGGGGGCGCAGAAACGTGTCATACGCGAGATGAGGGCCGACATGGGCAGCGGCAAGCAGATGAATCGTCTGTTGCAGGGGGACGTCGGCAGCGGCAAAACCATCGTGGCCTTCATGACAGCACTGATTGCCCTGGACAACGGTTACCAGGCCTGTATCATGGCGCCCACCGAGATTCTCGCGGGACAACACCTCGAGACCATCAAGCCCATGGCCGATGCCATCGGCGTGAAAGTGGCCCTCTTGACTGGCTCGACGCGAAAAAAAGAGCGCGATGTCATTCACGAGGCTTTGATGAGTGGCGAGTTGCAGATCCTAATCGGTACCCATGCCCTCATCGAGGACACGGTGCAGTTCCGCAACCTGGGCCTGGCGGTCATCGACGAGCAGCACCGCTTCGGTGTGGCTCAGCGAGCGCGCCTGTGGAGCAAGAACCGGGTCGCGCCGCCCCATGTGCTGGTCATGACGGCGACGCCCATCCCGCGCACGCTGGCCATGACGGTCTATGGCGACCTCGACGTGTCGGTCATCGACGAATTGCCGCCGGGCCGCAAACCTGTCACGACGGTGCTGCGGCACGAGCCCGACCGCTTCAAGATGTACCAGTTCGTCGGCAGCCAGTTGCGGCAGGGACGACAAGCCTATATCGTCTATCCTCTCATCGAGGAGAACGAGAAGCTCGACCTGCATGCCCTTGAACAGGGCTACGAGCAGGTGCGAGACGTGTTCCCTCATTATCATGTTGCCATGGTGCATGGGCGCATGAAGCCCGCCGAGAAGGATCACCAGATGATGCTTTTCGCTTCGGGAAAGTCGCATATCCTGGTGGCGACGACGGTTATCGAGGTGGGCGTGAACGTGCCTAATGCCTCGGTGATGGTCATCGAGGATGCTGAGCGCTTCGGCCTATCGCAGCTGCACCAGCTCAGGGGCAGGGTGGGGCGAGGCGCCGACCAGAGCTATTGCATCCTCATGGCCCGCAGCGACCTGGGGCGCGACACACGGCATCGCCTGCAGGTGATGACTCAGACCAATGACGGTTTTGTCGTAGCCGAGGAGGACCTGAAACTGCGCGGGCCTGGTGACATGGAAGGAACTCAGCAGAGCGGCATCGCCTTCAATTTACACATCGCCAACCTTGCCCAGGACGGCCAGATCATCCAGTTGGCGCGCAATGCCGCCGAGGATTTCCTGCGTGCTGACCCCGGCATGGAATCAACTTGGGGACGCAAGATGGCCGCACACATCCGGGAAATTTTTGACAAACAGACCAACTGGGGACTTATCTCGTGACTGTTCCCGTCACGGGTTTGATGGGGCTCTTGATGGCTAAGAAGAATCATCTAAAATCATAATATGATGAAGGAAAACGCGCAATCGTTTGGCATTGCGCGTTTTTTGAGTTAACTTTGCGCAATAAATGTTTTTTAACGATTAACCACAATTATTTAGACGATGAGACGGTATATTTCTTCTTTCCTTTTGGCCTTTGTCGTGGCGGGATTGCTCTGTCAGGCATGGGGTTACGGAATCCCCAAGCGGGAGTTCAGGTCGGCATGGATAGCAACGGTGTGGTGTCTGGACTGGCCTTCTCAAGGCGCTGGAGCAACCAAGCAGAAGCAGCAGATGGACCGATTGCTGGACTCTCTACAGGCCAACAACTTCAATGCGGTGAATTTCCAGGTGCGTTCGATGTGCGACGCGATGTACCAGTCGACCCTGGAGCCCTGGTCGAGTTACCTGACCGGCACACGCGGCCAGTACCCGGGATTTGATCCCCTGCAATATGTCGTCGAGGGATGCCACCGCCGTGGCATGGAGTGCCACGCCTGGGTGAACCCCTACCGCTGGAGCACGGGCACCAACTGGAACACCCCTATGGACCAGGAATTGAAGAACGACGGTTGGCTGCTCACCCATGGATCAACTGTTATCCTTGACCCGGGGCAGCAGCGCACCATCGACCGCATCGTGGCCGTCTGCAAGGAAATTATCACCAACTATGACGTGGATGGCATCCTTTATGACGACTATTTCTATCCTGAGAATATACCTACCGACGCGTCGGCCCAGGACTATGGCGAGTGGCAGGCCTCGGGCACAACGCTCTCGTTCGGGGACTGGCGGCGTGACAACGTCAATCGCATGGTGCGGGCGGTCTATGACATGATTCAGGAGACCAGGCCCGACGTGCGCTACGGCATCTCGCCGGCAGGCGTGGCGGCTACGAGTTCGGCCGTGGCGAGCAAGTATGGCGTGGATCCCTGTCCCGCGGGCAGCGACTGGCAGTATAACGGCATCTTCAGCGACCCGTTGGCGTGGCTCGCTTCTCAGAGCATCGACTACATCTCGCCCCAGGTCTATTGGAAAATCGGCGCCACTGCCGATTATGGCAAGATCACTCCCTGGTGGGGCAAGGTAGCCGCCAAGTTTGGTCGCCAGGTATACATCTCGTCTTCGATTTCCTCCATCACCAATTCGTCGACCGACGTGCAGTACAAGGAGTATGCCGACGAGGTCGAACTCAACCGCACCAGCTCTATGGATGGTAATCCTGGAGCCATCTTCTACTCATGCAAGTATCTGTATGCCTACAACAGCAATTCGTTGGCTCACTATCTCAAGAAGACGGTCTTCACACATCCCGCATTGCCGCCCCTCATGCCCTGGAAAGAGGGCTACAATCCGGGCCTGGTGCAGAATCTGGCCCGCAATGGCAACAGCATCAGTTGGGAGGGCTACGATAACGTGCGCTACACGGTCTATGCTTTCCCCATGACGATGAACACGGCAACTTTCAACGGACAGATCGATTATTTGCTGGGGATGACCTACGAGCCGTCTTATGATATCCCCGAGGCCTATCAGCAGGGCTACCAGTTTGCCGTGTGCGTCCTGGACCGCGTGGGCAACGAGTGGGAGCCGGCCTTCCTGAGCGTGGAGCTTGACCAACTTGACAACCCGGTACTCATCACTCCCGAGGACGGCGCAACCGTTGACGCCCCGTTCAAGTTCACCTGGCATCGTGTGGAGGGCGCAACTTCCTATCTAGTGGAACTTGCGGCGAGTCCCGAGTTCAGCAATGTGCTGGAACGCGTCAGCCTGACTGATACGGCCATGAGCGTGCTCATGCTGAACAAACTCACCCATGGCCAGACGCAGTATTGGCGCGTGCAATCCTGTGCCGACAGTTGCTACAGTGGCGTGAGCGAGGTGCGTGCTTTCACACCCATGCTGCTCTCAGTGATCTCTCCTGCCGACGGCAGCGAGGACCTGGCTGTTCCCGTGACGGCGACCTGGTACACCTGCGGCAGCAGCGAGTCTGCGACCCTCGAGGTGGCCAGCAATGACACCTTCACGGCACTCGTCTTCAGGGGCACTTCTACGACGGGCGAACTGGTGATTCCCGACGAATTGCTGGAACCGGGCAACACCTATTTCCTGCGTGTGATTCTCACCGTCAATGGCGAGACGATGACCAGCGATGTCGTGCGTTTCTCGGTGGCTCATGCCGCGGCGCGCTTTACCGTACCGGTCGACGGCGGCACGCTCTACAAGGGACAGCACATCACCCTCAAGCGGCAGAACTGGGCGACTTCCTACGTCATCGAGGTGTCGAGCAAGGAGGGTACCTGGGGCCGCACCCGTTTCATCGAGACGCTCAAGAACGGGCAATACTCAACTACCTTGCCCGCCGAGCAAATCAAGGTGGACGGTAAACTCATGTTAGATGGCACGACCTACTATGCCCGTTGCAAGACCTCCTATCTTGACTTCGACGGCAACACCCATTCGACCGACTACGGCCCCGTCATCAGCTTCGTCTATTGCGACCACGCCGAGCCGGTGACCGGTGACGTCAACGGTGACGGCGAGATCAATATCGCCGATGTCAACGAGGCCATCTCGATGATTTTGTCGGGCTCAACAACGGGCGCTGCCGATGTGAATGGTGACGGCGAGGTGAATATCGCCGACGTGAACACCATCATCGACCTGATTCTGAATTTGTAATAAAAAAGTAGTTCTTGACGCCCTGGTGCGAGATTATTTTTGGGGCATCTGGTCGGCCAGAGCCAGCACTTGGGCGGTGAAGTCTTCGGGCGAGAGGCGGCACGAGAGCCAATGGATGGGCGTGCCGCGTTTCTCCATGCCCCTGAACCACGTCATCTGGCGCTTGGCAAACTGGTGGATGGCGATTTCAAGTTGGCGAAACATCTCCTCCTCGGTCAACTCGCCGAGGACATACTGCGTGACGAATTTGTACTCCAGGCCGTAGTATATCAGGTCCTCGGGGTCGATACCACTGTCAATGAGCCGTCTCACTTCATCAACCATTCCCTCGTCGAGTCGAGCCCGCAACCGTCGGCTGATGCGCTCACGTCGCGTGTCACGATCCACTTCAACGCCGATGACCAGCGCGTTTTCCATCGGGTGCGGCTCGGTGAGTGCCTTCAAGTCGGGGTGCAACTCGTAGTAGCGGCAGATTTCGATGGCACGGGTGGCGCGGGCCACGGTGTCGATGTCGCTGTTGTTGCGCAGCGTCTTCATCGTCTTGAGCAGGGCGGTGAGTTCCTCGAGCGACTTGCCGGCCAATTCGGCTCGCAACTCCTCGTTGCGGGGCACGGGCGGCAGTTTGATGCCCTTGACCACCGTCTCGACATACATCCCCGTGCCGCCGCACATGATGACGGGCTTGCCGCGCCCACGGATGTCGTTGATGGCCCGTTCGCAGTCTTCCAGGAACTCATAGAGGCTGTAACGGTAGCCGGCGGGTCGGATATCGATGAGGTGATAGGGAACGCCTTCATATTCGGCCAGGTCCTTGCCCGTGCCGATGTCCATGCCGCGGTAAATCTGCCGGGAATCGGCACTGATGATCTCACCGCCGATGGCCTTGGCCAGGTGTACCGCCCGCGACGTTTTCCCCGTCGCCGTCGGCCCCGTAATAACAAAAAACACCTCCCTATAATCCATTTTCCCGTTCTCTCCGTAATATCCGTTTTCTCCGTTATATCCGTCGCCAACCCTATTACTTCAGGTACTGGTCATAGAACTCCAGCGCCCGCTTGTAAACAACGTAGCGCGCCGAGCAGTCGCGGATGCTGTGGTTCATGTTGGGGAACACCATCATGTCGCAGGTGCGGTTCATGTCCACGAGTTTGGACACATACTGCATCGAGTTGACGATGTGCACGTTGTCGTCGGCGCTGCCAAACATGATCAGGACCCTGCCTTTCAGGTTCTCGGCGCGGTTCAGCGGGAAGTTGCTGTAGCCCTCGGGGTTCTCCTGGGGCGTGCGCATGTAGCGCTCGGTATAGATGCTGTCATAGAAGCGCCACGTCGTCACCGGTGCGATGCTCACACCGCAGGCATAGTTGCTGCCCGGCTCGCTCATCGCCATCAGCGTCTGGAAACCACCGTAGCTCCAACCCATGATGCCGATGTGGTCGGCGTCAACCCAGGGCTGGCTCGCCATGTAATGGGCGGCAGCAACGGCGTCCTCGGTCTCATATTTGCCCAGGTTCAGGTAGGTCATCGACTCGAACTCCTTGCCACGGAATCCGGTGCCGCGGCTGTCCACCTCGACGACGATGTAACCCTCGGTGGCAAAGTACTGTTCCCAGCCCATGCGCCACTTGTTGAGCACCTCCTGAGAGCCGGGACCGTTGTAATGCTCCATGATAACGGGATACTTCTTTGTCGGGTCAAAGTCCACCGGCTTGATCATGTAGCCGTTGAGCGTGTAACCGTCATGCTCCATCGTGAAGAATTCCTTCTTGGGAACATCCACGGCAGTGTAGCGCTGGGCATATTCCTCGTTGAGCTCGAGGTCGCGCACGCGGCGGCCCTTGCGGTCGTAGATGCGGTACTGGTTAGGCGTGGCGGCATCGCTATAGACTCCCACGTAGTAGCTGAAGTCTCCGTTGAAGATGGCCGATGCGGTACCGTGTCCGTCGGCCGTCGACGGTGCCAGGCGCGTCACCTTGCCCTTGGTGTCAACACACTCGACAACGCGGTTCAGCGGCCCGCACGAGGCCTGATAGTAGAAGCGTTTGCTGGCCTTATCATATCCGTAGAACTGCGAAATGATGCGGTTGTTGTCATTGGTGAGCTGGCGCATCAACTTGCCGTCCAAATCATACTGGTACAGCTGCATATAGCCCGAACGATCGCTCGGGATGACAAAGAAGTTGTCCTCGTATTGTACCTGCTGGCTCGTCTCGGCGTCAACCCATGTGTCTGACGTCTCATGGTAAACCTGCTTGGCATCGCCAGTCCTTGGGTTAACGGCATAGATGCGCAGGTCGTTCTGGTGGCGGTTCAGGCGTTGAACCATCAGACGCTGAGGATCGGGGCTGAAGGTGATGTGACAAACGTAGTCCTCCTCGTCGAGGGGCACGTTGAGTTTCTTGAAGGTGCCGTCGACCACGTCATAGCAGTGAACGCTCACGATCGAATTCTTCTCGCCGGCAACGGGGTACTTGAAGTCATATCGGCCGGGGTAGAGCGCATACTCGTCCTTGGGGTTGCACGTGCCCTGATAGATGACCATCGAGGCCATCTTCACCTGGCTTTCGTCCCAGCGCAGGAAGGCCAGCGTGCGGCTGTCGCTCGACCAGTTCAGCGTGTTGAGCATGCCCAGCTCCTCCTGATAAACCCAGTCGGGCACGCCATAGATGATGTTGTTCTTCTTGCCGTCGCGGGTCACCTGCACGGTGGTGCCGTCATCCAGGTTGCGCACAAACACGTTGTTATCCTTGACATAGGCCACGCGCTTGCCGTCGGGCGACAAGGTAGCGATTTCCTCACCGCCGCTGTCGCTCAGCGACTTTATGGTCTTGTTCTTCAGGTCATATACATAGTAGTCGGCGCTGAAGCTGTAACGGTAAATCTCCTGGGAGTTGTTCCACAGCAGCACGTAGGCGCCGTCGGCAGTTACCTCAAAGTCGTCCCAGCCCGTCACCATCTCGTTGCTGGTGTCGAGCAGCACGCTTTCGTCGCCCTTGACATAGCCGATGCGGTTGATGGCATTGCCGTCATCGCTCAGGCGGTAAAAGTAGCGACCGTCGCTCTTGCTGGGTTGCATGGCGCCGATGCCCTTGGGCGAATTGCCGCGAAGCACACATTCCTCAAGCGTCAAAGCACTGGCCCCCATAGCCAGCACCATCATCGCAAGTGTCAATAATATCTTATTCATAACGCAACTCCTATCTCTTCTAAACTCTAAACTTTAAACTCTAAACTCTAAACTCTAAACTACTATCTATTAACTATTTCCAGTATCTGGTTCGCACTGTCCTTGGTGTTCACTTTCTCGATGATGTGCGTGACGATGCCCTGCTCATCGATGATGAACGTGGTGCGCACGGTGCCCATGTAGGTGCGGCCAGCCATCTTTTTCTCCCTCCATACGCCGAAGGCTTGGTTCAGCGTCGTGTCCACATCGGCAATCAACGGGAAGGGAAGGCTGTATTTGTCGGCAAACTTCTGGTGGCTGGCGGCGCTGTCCTTGCTCACGCCCAACAGGGCATAGCCGGCACGCTTGAGCGCACCGTAGCCCGTGGCCAGGCTGCAGGCCTCGGCGGTGCAGCCGGGGGTATTGTCCTTAGGATAAAAATAAATGATGAGTTTCTTGCCTGCAAAGTCGCTGGCTTTCACCTCGTTGCCATTCATGTCAACGCCCAGGTTTTCGGGTATCTTATCTCCAATCTTCATAGTTGTAATTTGGTTTTACGATGATTAAACTCACAAATTTACAACATTTTCTTCAACATCTTTTCATTTCCGTTAATTTTTGCGAAATAATTCACTTTTCAGCCGCACTGCTTGCACATCTTATAAAATAGTAGTAATTTTGCAGGCTAAATGCGCAAAATCGACTTTTCAATGATCAAGAAATTGACGATAATAGTGGCTCTGGCCTGTGTGTTGGTGGGCTGTGGCGAGTACAACAAGGTGATGAAAAGCAGTGACCTTGAGTACAAGTATGCCTATGCCAAAAAGGCGTTTGAAAACAAACGTTATGCCCAGGCTTATACCATTCTCACCGATCTGGTGCCCGTCTTTCGTGGTACTCCCCATGCCGAGGAATCTCTCTATCTGCTGGGAATGAGCTACTACGAGAACAAGGACTACATCAACGCGGGCTCTTATTTCAAGCAGTACTATCAGCGCTATCCGCGAGGACAGTATGCCGAGTTGGCCCGGTTCTATGCCGGTTACGGCTTCTACCTTGACTCGCCCGACCCGCAGCTTGACCAGAGCGAGACGATTAGGGCCATGGAAGAGTTGCAGGCCTTCATCGACTATTTCCCCAAGAGCGACAAGTCCTCGATTGCACAGAGCGCCATTTTCGAGCTTCAGGACAAACTGGTCCTCAAGGAACTCCAGAACGCAACGCTCTACTACAACCTGGGCAACTATATGGGTAATAACTACGAGAGTGCTGTCATTACCGCCCAGAATGCCATCAAGGACTATCCTTACAGCAAGTACAAGGAGGATTTGGAGATGCTGGTGCTCAGGGCCAGGTACCGCGAGGCGGTCGAGAGCGTTGAGGAGAAAAAGGTAGAGCGCTTCCGCACGGTCATCGACGAGTACTACTCGTTCGTCAACGACTACCCCGAGAGCCGCATGCGCAAGGAGGCCGACAACATCTTCAAGATTGCCAACAAGCATGTCAACGGCATCTGATGCGTCAACACGATAACAACAATACATTATATAAATTTCAAGTAAGACATGGATTACAAGAAGACTAACGCGCCACTTACGACAACTGTTCATGACATCATCGAGATGGCAGAGCCCACGGGCAACATCTATGAGACCGTTTGCATCATCAGCAAGCGCGCCAACCAGATTGCTGCCGAGATGAAGTCTGACCTGGAGAAGAAACTTGAGGAGTTTGCTACCCTCAACGACAACCTTGAGGAAATCAGCGAGAACAGGGAGCAGATTGAGATCTCTAAGTATTACGAGAAACTCCCGAAGCCGACGCTCATCGCCACTCAAGAGTATCTCGAGGACAAACTCGCCTATCGCAACCTGGCTAAGGAAAAAGAGGAATTCTAAAAAGAAGAATTCTGCAATCCACGACGTCCCGGAGCAACACATGCCCGGGGCGCTGTTCGTTTATTACCTGCTCTTTATAAAGCGACCTAAAAGAATTAAATAATGCAGTATTTGTATTTAATTTTATTAATGTTTTTTTGATTTCTCGCGCGAAGCGCGATTCAATTTGCAACGAATGAATTATGTCGCTCCTTCCCATCGTTAGCCTTTCCTGAATGCAGCTTTAACGATCACTCGAGTCTAGCCGCGGCGAGTGTGAACAGCGAGACCTTGACATCGGGGATGGACTTGAGCAGCATGGCGCAGGCCGTGAGTGTCGAGCCGGTCGTGACGACGTCGTCAACCAGCAGGATGTGCTTCCCTTCCAGCTGATCTGTGTGCTTGTTCAAGGCGAAATTTCCCTGGATGTTCTGCCAGCGCTCGAGGGCACCCTTGTGCGTTTGGGTCGAGTGGGGGAGAATGGCCTTCAGCGACTCTACGTAGGGGATATTAAGGGCATCGGCGAGTCCGCGCGCCAGATATTCGCTCTGATTGTAACCGCGCTTGGCGAGTTTGCTGCGGTGCAGCGGCACGGCGGTTACCATGTCGATGGCCTCAAAGAATCCGCTTCCTTCCATATCCCGCACAGCGCGGGCGGCCAGCCAATAGCCCATCTTGGGAACGCTGCGGTACTTGATGTCGTGTAGGATGCTGGCATAGGGGGATCCTTTCTCATAGAAGAAATAGGCCGTCGCTCGCTCGATGGGCACCTTGCCGGCAAAGTGCTGTTCCATCGTGTTGAAAGTCACTTCCTCATATCGGGTGCGGGGCAGTTCGGCAAGGCACTTGCGGCACAGCCACCGCTCGTCGCTTCCCAGCGATTGTCCGCACACGGGGCACACGCGGGGCAACACCACGTCGGCCGCGGCACTGAGCCATTGCTTAATCGTCTGCTTCATCCAGGCGGGTAACTTGTTTGACACATGCGCTTGCGATATCCGCCTCAAATCCGCGCGAGGCGGCAAAACGCATCATCGCGGCCCACGCCGCACGGGGCTCACGCCCTTTCACGGTGCGCCATTTCGACCGTAGGATATCCATCAGCTTGTCTCGGTATTGCTCATCATCGATGGCGCCCATCGCCTCGTCGATCAATTCACCGGCAACACCTTTCTGCCGCAGTTGATGGGCAATCTTGATTCTTCCCCAACCGTTGAACATGAATCGGTCGCGGGTAAAGGCCCGGGCAAATCGTCGGTCATCGATGAATCCCTGACCGATAAGCTCTGCCAGCACCGCATGAGCTTCCTTGGCATCAAGGCCCCACTTCAGCAACTTCTCGCGGATGTCGCCGGTCGCCTGTTCGCTGCGGGAGCACAGGGCGGCGGCGCGGTTCATCGCCTGGGCTTGGGTGAGTGGCTCTTTATTGCTGTTCATGGGTTGGCTGAGGTTCGTCCGAGAGGAACTTCTTCAGCTCCTCCAAGCGCTGCAGCGCCTCTTCCCGGCCTTGCTGATACACGCGGTTCATCTCCTGCGCGTCATGGGTCGTGCGGCTCACGTCGAGTGGCTTCAACGGCCTGAACACAAACGCGGTACCCTTGCGTTCCTGCTCGCGCACCTGTTGCAACTGCCTGTTGTACATCGCCGGGCGACGCTCCAGCGCCTCGATGACCTTGGGCCACTTGCGCAGCAGCGGCTTCATCAGCCACATGCCGTGTTCGGCGGTCTTGCGGTAACCTTCTTCTCGCGTCAGGATGACCACGTTGCGCTCATATCCCTTACTCATCATGAACTCCAGCGGAATCGAGTCGGCGAGGCCTCCGTCGAGCAGCAGGCGTCCGCCCACCTCAACGGGCTGGGCCACAACGGGCATCGAGGCCGACGCGCGTATCCACTCAAAAAAGTCATTGTTCACGCGATCCAGGCGCTGATAGATTCCCTTGCCCGTATTGACGTCAAAGCACACCGCATAGCACTCCATCGCCGTGTCCTCAAACACGTTGTAGTCAAACACGTCATAGTGTGTCGGGACCAGTTTGTAGGCAAAATGCGCGTTATAGTAGTTGCCGGTCTTTAACAACGACATGATGCCGCTGTAGCGGCGGTCCTTGGCAAAGCGCACGTTATAGCGCAAGGCTCGGCCTGCCTGCCGCGACTTGTAGTTGCAGCCGAAGGCGATTCCTGCCGAGACGCCAACCATGCCGTCAAGATAGATGCCGTTCTCCATGAGCACGTCAAGGATGCCGCACGTGTACATGCCGCGCATGCCGCCACCCTCTAGCACAAGACCTGTTTTGCTCATTCCCATATATTCTTCAGTTCGTTTTCTTTTTTCGGATTGCAAAAGTAATATAAAAGAATGAAACTCACGCCCGACATCGACGGTTTTCTGCAATCGTTTTACTACCTTTGCGTCAACGATAGAAAGAAAAAGGGTAATTTATGAGCAAATGGGCTAACTTCATAAGACCACTGATGCCGATACTCTCGGCCATCTACGGACTCGTGCTGATTTATGTAGCGGCGATGCCGATGGCCGATGGATCCGGCACTATCGGCGCCGAAGCCGCTACGTGGATGCTAACGCTGGCGGCCATTGTGTTGACCTATTTCCTCGTGAAGCGAGTAGAGCCCAGAGTGTTTCCTGAGGCAAACCGTTTTTCGCTCAAGTTCCCGGCGCTCGCGGTCGCTGCAGGGCTCTTGTTGATGGCCCCGCTGTGGATGGTTGTGGAAGGCGGCACCGTTTACGGGCTCACGTCACTGATGCAGGACATTCAGCTCGAACCGATAACATACTCGACCGACGAATTGCGTGAAGACCTTTTGTCCGGTATCCATGCCGTTTTGCTCGCTCCTGTGCTTGAAGAATTGTGTTACCGTCAGCTGGCCATTTCTCCCTTCAGGCGCCGCAGTTCGCAGGTCATCGTTTGTGTGGTGATGGCGCTGCTGTTCGGCATGCTGCACGTCCGCAACTTCCCGGGCGCCTTCCTTTCGGCCATGGTCTACGGACTGGTGTTCATCTGGTCAAGAAACGTCTGGTATGCCATCCTCCTTCACGCCGGACACAACTTGATGGCGACTTTGCTTGCCGTGTATTGCGCATCAGGACTCGGCGAGTTACAGATGTCCAAAACCCCGGTCATCATCCTCCCTGACACTAAAGTCCTCATCGCCTGTGCCCTCACAACCCTCATCGGCCTCTCCCTGATACTCAACCACAAGGCACTCAACAAGAGCAAGTAAAGTCCCGATACAGTGGTTTAATTCTCCTTCAGCGCAGCCCGCAAGAATAGTGATTTGTGTTATGATAACTGATTAATAAGCAGTTGTACATATTGCCAACATGTTGGGCATACGTGTGGCTGTAGGGCCTCGCCTTGGCGTGGCCACCCCTCCATTATATCCGTTTACTCCGTTATTTCCGTTCTCTCCGTTATTTCCGTTCTCTCCGTTTCCCCGCTAGTAAATCTCCCCCCAAAACCACCAGAAAATAAAGAGAAATTCCCTATCTTTGCCTGGAAATTTCAATTGGTTTATGATAAAGAACATTGTCTTTGATTTAGGGGGCGTTATCTTTAAGATAGATAAGTTCCAAGCCATTAGGCGTTTTAATGAGGTGGGGTTTCACGATGCCGCATCCTACCTCGACTCGTTTAAACAGATAGGAATCTTTGGGGATCTCGAGAGCGGCAAGATTACCGCCGAGGACTTCCGTTGCCGCCTGAGTGAAATGGCGGGAAAGGAACTGACGCTTGAAGACTGCGCTTATGGATGGCAGGGATATGCGGTGGACGTGCCGCAGCGCAACCTGGACAAACTCCTCGAGCTGCGCCAGCGCGGTTTCAGGGTCAGCCTCCTCAGCAACACTAACCCGTTTATGATTCAGTGGGCTCGCAGCAGCGCTTTCGACAGCCAGGGACAAGGATTAGACTACTACTTTGATGCGCTATATCTCAGTTATGAGATGGGTGTCATGAAGCCTGAAAGACGTATCTTCGAGATGATGCTGCAGGGAGAAAAAGCCAAGCCCGAAGAAACGGTTTTCATTGATGATAGCCCGCATAACACCCTGGCGGCCGCTTCGTTGGGAATACATGTTTTGCAGCCCGAAAACGGCGCCGATTGGCACGGAATGCTCGAAAACCTCATTTCCCGCTGTGCCCCTCGTGAGTAAACAAATCCTAAAGAATGTTTGTGTTTCGCGAAAAGATAGCTAACTTTGTAACCAACTAAAGACTGTTTAAATACTGTTTATTATGAAGAAAGAATTGATGATTTTACTGATGGCCTTGATGGTGAACCTCGTCGCGACGGCTACCGACTTTAAAACCTTTGAGAACGAGAAACTCACGATCAGCTATCCTGCCGATTGGGAGGTGTCTTTTTATGGTGATGACTGGATGAACGTGGCTTCGCCTGATGACGAGATTCGTTTTGATGTCACTTACAATGATTCTGGCCCAACAAAGAGTCAGCTGAAAGAGGCCGCTGACAATTGGGAGTACATGAAAACGAGCAACGGCCACAAGGTGGACCAGAAACTGGTCAAAGAAGACTATGCGCTCGTGCGGTCGATAGAAACCGATGAGGACGACGGAACGCAAACCGTAGTCGTGTGGTTCCTGATGATTACCAAGGAGCCGGAAGGTTTCTCTGGATCAATTCAGAGCCCGATGAGCCGCGCCAACGAGGCTATCGACATACTGGTAGAAATGCTCGCAACCCTCTCCCAGAAATAACAAAAACGTGAGTTCGATGTAATTATCGCACTGATGCTCATTGTTTCTAATCTGTTGAGATGCAAAATTTTGCGTCTCACGGTTATCATATATGGTAATTACTACCGTTTGTCAAGTCATCCTTATACGGCATTTTCCGTAACCCTGCAGAGTGTGCCGCTAGTACATGAATATTCAAAAAATGCGTTCTCGGAGTGCAAAATCAAGAGTGTAGTCCTTCCGAATTCACTCAAGGAAGTATGGGATAATGCTTTTTCAGAATGTACTTCGCTGACTACGCTCTCCATTCCAGCCAACATCAGGGAAGTCAGATGTTACGCATTCCTTGAATGCGTGAATTTGGAAACCATCCGCTCCTATGTTGTAGATCCTGATAACGCTTATTTCGAGAATTATTGTTTCATGGGAGTGCCAAAATCCTCCTGTACGGTGTATGTGCCCAAAGGGTCACTCGCAGCTTATCAAGATCACCATATTTGGGGCGAATTCTCGCATATCGTTGAGATGGAAGATGGATTGAAAGGCGATGTCAACGGTGACGGTGAAGTTAATATTGCTGACATCAATACTGTCATAGATGTCATTTTGAGTGGTAATGACAATATGAACTGTGATGTGAATGGTGACCACGAAGTCAATATTGCTGATGTAAATACCATTATCGACATCATCCTGGGTGGCTCTGTACCGACCGGCACCTTCTGACATTGAGACAATCACAATTCGTAATGGCGGATTACCGAAGAATACAAGTCCTGGCCTTGGATTGCGTCTCGCCCTTCAGTTAAAACTCGGCGTTTTTTAAAAGCAAACTCGGTTGTCCAACTTTTCCAAAATTATAAAAGTCAGGGTGAGCGTCAGCGCCCCATGAATAATAGTTCACCGAAAAATAAGAGGAAATGAGGTGTTTAGCGAAATATTCGCTACCTTTGCCTACGTCTACTGAAAGATAAATCGGAATTTGTAATATGAGAAAAGATAACCGCCATGTAGATGCGTCACTCGTATCTATGATATTTGTAGTCCTTTTTGTTTCGAATTGGCAAAGGTGCTGTGCCCAAATCGACAGTGTGATTTGTAATCTTCAAGACTTTAATTATCTTACGGCATATACCGAGGCTAATTATGCCGCTTATCCATCTATCATCGAACATGGCCACACAGCCAATTACCAAAAACTAAAAGAGAATGTAAAAGACTCGCTCATGAGTGGGGCATGGGGTATAGAGCAGGCCGTGAGCGAATATGCTTACTGGTTTAGCCATTATTTTGATGCACATTACTATGCCGATCTTCCTTATTTCTGGCATGTTTGCAAAAGAAGAGATATTCCTGATTATTCTCACATCATGGATTATCATCCCAAACCTGTCTCCAAGAAAATAGATAAGACTACATGGTTAATTCGTGTCCCGTCATGTGCAGGCGAGTTTCCTACGAACGCTTGGTTTGCAGAATCTGTCATGGGAGCCTTTGTTACCTTTAATGGTAGATCATCAAGCAAGATTTCCAGAACAATACTTCTTTAGGAACACCAGTCATAACAGGTATCATCCCGAAATGCCAGGTTGGATGAAAAAACAACTGGAAAACGTGAAAGACGGAAAGCCGTTTGAGGTATGGGGAGATGATGACGCAGGAGATGTAGATATTCCGCCACATGATGCAGACATCCACATTGCAATAATCATTGATAGGAAAACAGCCAGTGCAGCGGAAACTATACTCAGAGTTGCCAGAAACTATTCCGACAACAAAAGAGTGACATTATATGGAAAAGAAAACTCAGCAGGATGTGCAGCGACAGGTAACCTTCTTCCTTTTCGTTTACCTCATAGCAGGATTCAGGT
>CACYSG010000035.1 GCA_902776955.1 uncultured Bacteroidales bacterium
AACCCGACTTGACATCAAAGTGTCAACGATGTCCTGATACAAAGTGTCAACGATGTCTTGATACAAAAGTGTCAACGATGTCCTGATACGCGGCAGTTAAAGGTTAAAGGCTAATCGCTAACGGCTAACGGCTAACGGCTAACGGCTAAAGTCTAACGTCTAATGTCTAACGTCTAACGTCTAAAGACTAAATCCAACCCTGAATGTGAATGCCAATGCGTTCGTGGCCCCTACACAGCCCATTGGGTTGAGGATCCACTGCACGTCGGGCGAAAAGTAGAAATATCGGTTCAGCTGGTAACGGTAATTCAGTTCCAGGGCTTTCTCCCAACGGTGGTCCTTAACATAAGCTGTCGCTAAACCTGCACTCAAAGCGTCGTCACCACTCTTACTGAACAAGGAGGTCAATGTGGCACCACAGGTGATGCCGGCGGTGGCCGCATCGGTGGCCTGAGGAGCATACCCACCCGTGACGAAAGCGTTCACCGAACGTGCTCCCCGTATATGAAACAGTTTCTCAAACGATGAGTAGAATCCGTAATTCTCGAGTCCCGTGTGGTAGAAGGCGCCGACTTTCCACACCAGGGCTTTAGGATGAGTGAGTTGGCCTTCGCTAACAATCAACCAGCCATTGACACCCAGCTTATGTCTGAGGTTAAACTCATTATCGTCATCAAGGGCAATCACACTTCCATTGAAGATGCCGGCCTGCCACATGAAGGTGTTGCTGGCATGCCACTCGGCATTCAGTCCTAATCCGTTGGTGGGCATGGTGGGCACATTGCCAGCCGACATGAACGCCGCGTTACCGCCAAAGGCAGTATTCTGCAGGTAACCCGAGGCGTCACAGGTTGAATAGCTGTCGTTGGCATCCTGCAAACCAGCCTTGAGGGAGATCTTGCCAAAGGTGTGGCGATACCATGCGTTGAGGGCGAAGATGTGGTTACTAGCCTCTTTATTGTCCATTTCCTGCCAGTCACCGATAAGCGTGCCCGTCGGCCTGCCGCCATGAGTCGAAGCAATGGCGAGGTTAAACTGGCCATTTTTCCAGGGGTTGATTTCCACACCTGCCTCGGCATAGCCCTGATAGACTGCTCCAGTCTTGATACCACCACGGGTGTTGACAACTAGGTCGGCCGTGTAATTGACAATGGGGACAAAAGTCTTTACCGTGTCTTGGGCATGAATAAAATGACAACTAATGGCTGCAATAAGTGCTATGATGATTGCAATCGGCTTGCTAAGATGAAAAGTCATTCTCAGTATTTGATATTCGTGTTATGCTAATTAAGCCGCAAAATTACTATCGTTTTTTTTGATATGCAACCCTAACAGCATGTGATTCGTCGTATTGTCTGACCGAAATACGCTAAAAAAGTCGAGTGTGCCTTCTCTAGACACACTCGCTTGGGTCACAACTTGTAGTAGCTATCGCTATCTCACAACACGGGTGAACTCTGGGGCCTTGCCTTTCTCGACCAAGACATAGACTTTGATTTCACTGGCTGGCGGCATATCGGCTTTCGCCTCACGGGGCTTGTCCATGGCAGTGAACAGGTATTCGGTGCCATCGATGACGGTGCGGGATGCGACGCTTGTAGCCTTGGCATTGAGCATCGGGTATCCGTTGACGGCAGCATCAAAGGTGGCTGCCTCTTCGGCACTAACGGGATGCTGCTCGGGGAAGTCGGCGGGCACGAAGACTCCGCCCTCAATTAAACCGATGGTCTTCAGGAACGATTCCACCTCGGAGGGCATGGCATCCATGCGGGCGGCACGCACGCCGTAGCCGGGCATAACCTTGGCATTGGGCTGCTTCCCGGTCAAATCCTTTGCGCTTGATTCCAGTCCACCGCTGCCAAAGGTGCAGAACGGCACCACCCACTTGCCGCTCAAGTCCACCTTCTCGAGCAGGGAGGCAATGGGAGGAGCATAAGTGCCGAACCAGATGGGATAGCCGATGAAAACCCAGTCATAATCGGCTACATTCGCCTTCAAGGGCTTGATCTCGGGCAAGATACCTTTCTCGCGGTCGGCCTTGCAGCGCTCAATCGTTGCCTGGAACGCGGTGTCATAGGGCTCCACAAGGGAGATTTCCTCGATGTCGGCATCGAGACGCGTGGCGATTTCCTGGGCCACGGTTTTGGTGTTCGACGTCTGTGAGTAATACAATACCAGCACCTTGGACTTAGGTGCCTCTTTTGCCTCTTTCTTCGGGCTGCACGATACGACAGTCATCAGGGCAACTGCAGCACACATGATTATTTTCAAAAGTTTCATACGGTTGGTATTTATAGAGTTAATAATTTATGTATAAGTGTCTGATTTATAGATAGGTGTTTAATTCGGAGCCATCCAGAAGCGGGCCGCATCGGTTGTGGTGACTACATTATCAGATCTATCGAACGGTGTGAAGCCCTCGGGCACGATATAGATATAACGGCCAGGATCACACACTTTATCTGCCCGGTCCTCCTGAAAGTAATGGAGTGTCTCCCAAGATGAGAAACAATAGGTGTTTTTGGCCATATAGCGATAGTAGTAGTCGTGCTTGGTGGTTGCATCCTTGAAGCCCGGATACATCACCATCTGTTCACCTGCGGCGTACTTTTCACGCATTTCCAAGAGGTTGAGCGGTGTGCCGTTCTGGTCGGTACAATAGTGCCCGTCCATGTCCGAGTCGATAAAGGCCCACTTGTTGAGTTCAGGGAGCCACACCTCGTTCACCACATGTAAGTCGCCATCGTTCACAACATAGAAGTCGCCATCGTTCTGCGCCATGCACATCACAAAGCGCGCCGTCAGCCCAGCGGCCTGCATCAGCTCATAGTTAAGGATGGCATGACTACGGCTGTTGAAGCCTGAACCCTCTTCTTTGGTGAATTTCCACAGGTCGATGGCATTATTATGCTCAGGCAAAATCCCGGAGTCAATATGAGGGATACTGGTAGCGACAAACTTGGAAATGGCAAGTGCTTTTTCCCAAGTTGAGGCATCAGGGCGATAAAGCGAATCCAAATTGAAGAAATCACTGATTTCCTGGGCACGAACAGAGTCCTGAACTACAGCAAAGTGATACTGAACAGTATCGGCCTTGAATGGGGACTGCTTGAGCAAGTCGATAAAATCCGCTTTTGGGGTCACGACCTTGTTTTCCTCGATGCTGATGTAATACTTTTCGGAGCACTCCAAATAGCAATAGGCGCATACTGCCAACACACCGATAAGAGCAAAAAGGCCAACTGAGATGCGGAAAAGGTATTTCAAAAACTTCATGACTATTGGTTATTGATTTTATTCTTATGTTGCAAATAGAATAATTCCTTTTGCTGCTCAATCTCCCGTCTCAATACCTCTTCAGACGGCAGATAAGTCAGATATTTGGCAGCAAACAATTGTTTGCTGTCATGTAATACCGAGTATTTTGCTATATCTTTGCTTGTGTCTGAGCAGAGAAGCAAACCAATGGTTGGATTGTCCCCATCTGTTCGTTTCAAGTCATCAAACATTCTCACATACATGTCCATTTGTCCCACGTCTTGATGGGTTAGCTTTTTTGTCTTGAGGTCAATCAAAACATAACACTTTAGCACCACATTGTAGAATACCAGGTCAACAAAGTAATCACCGACATCAGAACTGATATGGTATTGTTCAGCCATAAAAGCAAACCCTCGTCCCATCTCAAGCAAGAATTCTTTCAAATGGCGAATAATGGCCTTTTCAAGTTCGGTTTCAGTGAATGAGGCATTAGATGGAAGTTGCAAAAACTCCGCTACAACAGGATCTTTGAGAAAACCTTGTGGTTCGTCTTGTAGGGATTTTGTGAGTTGTAGCATTTCATTGATTACAGATTCCTTCTTGGGTGACTGCAACAATCGGAAATAGTACTGAGAGCCAACGTTTCGGGCCAGTGTACGCACGCTCCACGATTGCCTGGATGCCTCTCGAACATACCAATATCGTGCGTCTTCGCTTGTGACCGACAGCAAACTACGAAAATGTGTCCAAGTGAGATTTGGCACTCGCGAGTGCCAAATCTCTAAGTCTTTGAAACACAGATAGAACTGTCGGTAATCACGTAAGTTTCTAGGAGAATAGCCCTTGGGGTAAAGTAGTGACAACTCCTGAGACAGTAAATCAATTAGATGCTTACCGTAAATTGCGCGACTTTCACCATGCTGTTCTTCCTCGACAATACGTTTGCCTACATTCCAGTATGTCAGAATCGAGACGGTATTGACTGATCGGTAGGCCTCACGTAACCCATTTTCCACAATCAGTTTGACATCGTCAACTAATTGTTGTGGTACAGCTTGATTATTTTGCGTTTGGGTGATATTCTTCTCATCCATATTGTAAAGATTCTGCTATTGTCATAAGTCAATTGGTTACAGCAGGCGGGCGTGGTCGTTGTAGCTGTAGTAGTGGCCACCGCGGCAAACGATGATGTGGTCCACCAGCTGGATGTCCATCACCTTGCAGGCTTGGTGGACGCGCTCGGTGAGGCGGTCGTCCTGGGTGCTGGGGTTGGGGTTATCGCTCGGGTGGTTATGGGCGAGGATGATACCCGACGCGAGCCGTTCGATAGCGGGCCGCAGTATCATCTTGATGTCGGCAACGGTCATGGCCGTGCCGCCGCTGCTGATGCGCACACACTCCTCGACCTGCTTGGCGTGGTTGAGCAAGACGACCATGATTTCCTCATGGTCGAGGTGATTCATGCGGGTGCGCAGATAATTGTAGGCGTCATCACTGCTGGTGATCTTGAAGCGCTCTTCAAACTCTTCCTGCTGATAACGGCGCGCCAGTTCCAGGGCGGCAAGGATTTCGATAGCCTTGACCTCGCCGATGCCGTGGTAATTCTTCACCAGGTTGTTGATGCCCTTGCGGGCGATGAGGTAGAGTTTATCGTCATTGTCACGCAGGATGCGCTGGCACAAGTCCACGACCGACTCGCCCGGCGTGCCCACACGCAAGAGGATGGCGAGCAGCTCGGCCGTGGAAAGGCTGCCGAAGCCGTGCTTCTTGGCCTTCTCGCGCGGACGGTCCTCCTCGGGCACGGTGTCCTTGATGTTGCGTGACACAACCAGCTTGCTGTTATCTTTCTCTTCCATCATATCGTAATATTAAGCTACTGATTACCAGAATTAAACATAGGTTTCACCGCAAATGGCAATTCGCGAAATTTGATTTAATGTATGCGAATGCCAATTTGTATAATTCGCGTAATTCGTAGTTACAAATCACTTTCCCTTGCGCATCGCCACTTCCTCGTTGATGTCACGGCCATGCTTCAAGAGGATCTTCCAAACGTAGGCCTTGATGAACCCCCAGCCGTAGCTGCACAACTGCGTGAAACTTGATGCCACGGCAAGGCAGGCAATTTTCAGGCTGCGCGTCTTGACAAGGGCTGCGATCCACAACATCGCCGCATAGAGCAGGATAGGCACGATGAACCACCACTTCCACAGCGAGAGCAACAGCAGCAGCACACAGCCGATAAGGAACACGGCGGGCAGGCAATGCACCGCCTTGAGGCTATCGGGGTACAACAGCTTGAGGGTGATGCGCGACATGCCGAAGACGTAGGTCTGCCTTGCGAACTTCGCGAGACTCGTACGGCGCTTATGATAGACGAACGCAGGACGTATCAGGCGTATGTCGAATCCCGCCTGGCGCACACGCGTGCTCATGTCGATGTCCTCGCTGAACATCTCGCGGAAACCGCCCACCTTCTCATACACCTCACGCGCATAACCCATGTTGAACGAGCGGGGAACGAACTTCTCCATCTGCACCTTGCCGCCACGAATGCCGCCGGTGGTCAGGAACGACGTCATCGAGAAGGAAATGGCCTTCTGCACATCGGTGAAATCGTCGCTCGCCGCATCGGGACCGCCAAAGCACGGTACATAATTGTTGGCCAGCTCATCACCCAGCGTCTTGAAATACTCAGGCGGAATGACGCAGTCGCTGTCAAAAAAGACAAAATACTGCCCCGTAGCATGCTCCAGGCCGTAGTTGCGGGCGATGGAACGCCCCTCGTTGGCTTTATAGAAATAGCGCAGGTCCAGCTCGGAGCTGTAACGCAGGGCGATGTCCTCGCAGCGCTCAGTCGAGCCGTCCTCCACCAGGATGATCTCAAAATTCTTGTCGGTCTGCAGGGTGAGGCTTCTCAACAAGTCCTCCACCTCATCACGCCGGTTATACACCGGCACTATCACTGAAAAATAAGGCATATCTATATTTAGGAAATTTGCAATGTAAACACTCTTATTTTTTAGGTCCCTCGCTGAACAAGTCGGAATGGGTGCCAGTATTGAGCATGATGAGAATAAGTTCCTTATCGCGTTGTTCCCAAATCAACAACCAATCGGGCTGGATATGGCATTCCCATTGCCCCTTGCGGTCGCCTGTCAAGATGTGGGCTCGGTATTTTTCATCCAAGGTTTCACCTTTAAGCAGTTTTTCTATCACATCCCACAACTCATTCAATGGCAAACCGCGCTTCTTGCAACGCTTCAGGTCGCGCTTGAACTGGCCTGTGACGAATAACTCGTACTTCATGCTCATTCCTCTATCTCTTTCACCAAGTCACCCAAACTTTCATACTTATAGACTCGGCCCTCATCAAGTTCTCGCAAAGAGCGCTCATAAGCCGATTCGCGTTTGCGGCGAGGCACGGTAATTTTACCTACACCTTTCAGCATACTAATGGCTTTTTTTATGTCCTTCAATAGGGACATATCCTTTATTTCCACCAGTATCTGGCCTTCTCCAGGGACTGTTCTTGTATTTGCCATAATTGCATCTTGTTTATTTTTCTTTTTGCAAAGGTACACAATTGCATCCAAATAACCTAAATTGCCTAGAAAAAAAGACTAAGATTTGTTCTTGTAATAAGAAATCATTACCTTTGCATTGTGGAGGTGTGACCTTTCGTTTCCCCACGCATGAAATCGTTGAACAAAAAGAAGCGTATTGCTTTTACTTGTGATAAAAAAATAGGAATTTATCTTTTAGACGCAAGTGTGGCGATTCAGTTCACGCTTTCTTTATACCATTAAACCGCCCCTGAGAACTGCACCGGCAATAGGAGACACATCTTTATGAAAACACTAAACCTAACCTTACGCACCATCCTGCTGACCCTCGCTCTCGTCAGCACCGCCACAACAGCCCTCGCCTACGATATGAAGGTCAATGGCATTTACTACAACATCAACGGCGATGAAGCCAAAGTTACTTATATCACCTATAGTTATAGTGATGGTTATAATAAAAATAGTAAATATAGTGGACATGTAACAATTCCAGAAAATGTTACATATAATGGTTTAACTTATACCGTAACTGGAATTGGCGAAGGCGCTTTTGCCAACTGCTTCTCTCTTACAAGTATATCTATACCAAAGACAGTAACAAAGATAGGTAATAGTTCATTTCAAAATTGTTATGGCCTAGTAAGCATCTCTATACCTATTTCAGTTACTTCAATTGGCAGTAATGCTTTTAATGACTGCGATGGTCTAACAAGCCTAACTATTCCTGATTCCGTCAAATCTATTGGCTCAAATGCGTTTTATCATTGCAGTAACATGACTAGTGTCACCATCGGTAGTTCAGTGACTTCGATTGGAAGTAATGCTTTCACTTACACTCCATTGTCTTACATCACTTGTTTAGCGGAAACACCTCCAACCCTGAATAGTGGTAATTCATATTTTTATTCTTATGTTAACACAACCCTTTATGTGCCGTCAAACTCAATTCAGGCATATCGGACTGCATCAGTATGGAGTAATTTCAAGATCATCACTGATTTTAAGCCAAATTTCTTCTCGTTGGATGATGTTTCCGCGATGCACGGTGATACGATTGTTGTTCCTGTGATAATGGATAACGAGGATGACATCACTGCTTTTCAAACTGATATCTATCTAGTTGATGGTTTTGAAGTGGTGAAGGACGGTGACGATTATCTCTTTGAGTTATCTGACCGCAAAGGACGTGACCATGTGATTATGGCCAACGAGACTCCTGATGGAGCCATTCGTGTTGCTTCTTACTCACCGACCTTAAAAACATATAAAAACAATGATGGTATATTGTTCTATTTAACAGTCAAAGTTCCCGAGAACGGTGACGGTGTTTATCCTCTTGTTTTGAAAAATACCCGCTTGACTACAATTGACGAAGATGAGGTTCTTTCGCCAGATACATATTGTAATGTTGCTGTAGCTCCTTTTATCAAGGGTGATGCTAATGAAAGTGGAGACGTTACCATTGCAGATGTTGTTGTAACAGCAATGTATATGTTATTCCAAAATCCCGAGCCATTTAACATTGAGGCTGCGGACATGAATGGTGACAACAAGATTACCATTACTGATGTGGTGAAAATTGCTAATCTGATTCTTGACCAGGATTATGAGGACCCCGAGAACATGCGCATGATGGCACCTAACATGGCTGGAGACCATATGAGTGGAGAAGCCAAGGGCAACTCTGTAAGCATCAATCTGGACAATGAGAAGGAATATACTGCCTTGCAACTCGACTTGACCTTGCCCGAGGGAATGACGGCCAGCGATTTTGCTCTGACTGAGCGTGCCAGCAATCTGGGTCTTATCGCGAAAGACCGTGGAAACGGCAAAGTTCGTGTCGTTGCTTATACCCCTGACCTGAAGACTATCATGGGTAACGACGGTGCAATATTGACCTTTAATGTTGACGGCGAGATGGGCGGAGACATCATTGTTGACCGCATCGAAGTGGTGAACACCAATGGCGAGAGCGTCCGTTTGGCAGGTTTCAACATTCCTCTCAGTACCCCTACTGCTTTGAACGAGATGACTGCAAGCAAAACAATTGCCGATGTCAAGTACTTCAATCTTGCAGGCCAGCAAATGACTGAACCCGCAACTGGTGTGAGCCTCGTTGTCATCACTTATAATGACGGCACCCGCACTACCAGCAAAATCATCAGGTAGTATGAAGAGGAGCCTATTCGTAATTCTAACGGCGATGGTAGCGATAAACCTTGTCGCTGCCAACCGTTTTTACCTGCCGGATTTCACCATTGCTCCAGGAGAGACCATGCAGGTGGCAATGGTTCTGGAGAATGATGAGCAATTCACGGCATTTCAGACAGATTTGTTATTGCCAGATGGCCTCTCGGTAGTTGAGGATGACGGTGAATTCCTGCTGGACTTGACAGGCCGCAATCCCAGTGACCAAACAATTATCAGCAAGCTGCGCGATGACGGTGCATTGAGGATGGTCTCCTTCTGCTTGAGTGTCAGGCCGTACACAGGCAACCAAGGACCTATTGTAATCATAAATCTGCATGCTGATGAGAACTTTACTGGTCCAGCTAATATTGGTCTGAAGTACTCTTTCTTCGCAACTATAGATGGAACACAAATCATCCTTCCCGAGGAGAGCAGTAATGTGCAACAGCTTGCTCAACAAATCAAGGGTGACACCAATGGCGACGGGCTCGTGAACATTTCCGATATCACGGCACTTATCAACTATATGTTAACAGGTTGCTCTTCGTCATTCCATACCGAAAATGCCGATATGAATGATGACGGCAATGTAAACATCACCGATGCCACGATGCTTATTACCTTGGTAATCCAAGGATGATATAAACAATTAGACAGGGGAAAGCGGGCATTTTAAGCCCGCTTTTTCTTTTACTGTTGTTCAAAATGGCGCACAAAAGGGGTGAATTGGTCAAAAAAAGTTGAATAAGCAGTAACTGAAACAATAATTTGTGTAATTTTGCAATTTTGAAATCAAGATAGCAATTAACAATGATCAAAATATTATATAATCTGAAGCACTACCTCAGCGTTGTGGCTATAGCTCTGGTGTTGATGGTGTTGAACACGTCTTGCTTTGGGGATGAGCCTGACGGCTGCGAGGCCGATATCGAGAAGGCCGTGCTGCATGTTAATCAGCCCGAGAAGTACTTTTTCCAGCCTACAGACTCGATGCAGGTGGTGCTCTCGACCGACAGTGTCATCACGTTTGCGGTGCGCGGCGATGCCGACGTGAGCGCCCTGTCGCCCGAGTTCACCCTGTCGCCGGGTGCGACGGTGAATCCGGCGAGCGGCAGCACCCACGACTTCGGCCACGGACCTGTGACCTACACGGTCACCTCGGAGGACGGCAAGTGGCAACGCCGCTACCGCGTGAATGTGGTTCCCACGATGATCACCGTAGCCGACACGCTGCGCTACGACTTCGAGCACTTTGAACTGGAACCAGCTACCCAACGCTATTACATCTGGCACAACACGCAGCCCGATGGCACATTGGGCAACGACTGGGCAACCGCCAACCCCGGCTACCGCATCTCGATGAGTACGGCCCAGCCCGAGGACTACCCCACTACCCCACTTCTCCAGGGCTATGACGGTGCCGCCGTGTGCCTGAGGACGAGCGACACGGGCCCCTTCGGCAAAATGGCCAACAAGCGTCTGGCTGCCGGCAATATGTTCCTGGGCACCTTCGACATCAGGATCGCGATGAGCGACCACCTGCATGCGACACGTTTCGGCCTGCCTTTCACCAGCCGACCTGACCGTTTCACGGGCTACTATACTTACCAACCCGGCCCGACAGTCCAGGACTTCTACGGCAATCCCATCGCGGGGCGCACCGACTCGGCAGACGTGTATGCCGTATTCTACCGCAACCATGACGCCGCGGGCAACGAGGTCGTGCTCTACGGCGACAATGTGCTCTCGAGCGACCTGATTGTGGCGGTGGCTGATTTGGGCTACGTCGCCCCTACCACCCAATGGACGGCGTGGGACGTGAAGTTTGTGTACAAGAAAGAGATTGATGAGCAGGTGCTGGCCAACCGCGGCTACAGCCTGGCCATCGTCTTCTCGTCGAGTTCGGCAGGCGGCGACTTCATCGGCGCCATCGGCAGCCGGCTGTGTGTGGACAAGGTGCGGCTGATCTGTTCACATGAGGAATAAACATCATTTTATCAAAAAGGAAAAACGGACATGACCATCAACCATAGATTGACATTGCTGCTTATCATCATTGTCACCACTCTAGCGGCCAACGCGACGGTGATCGACAGCCTGAGGCTTGATGCACGATTTGGATATGCCGTTGGCGGCACAATCCCGACCCACATGGGTAACGAGATTCGCGGCATCAACAGCTTTAACCCGGGACTCAATTTCACCATCAGCGCCGAGGCGTCCTACCCCTTGAACAGGCGGTGGGCGATTCACTCGGGACTGCGCTACGAGCTGGGCAGCATGGACGTGGACAGCCGTGTGAAGAACTATGAAATCGAGGTCGTGCGCGGCGACGAGTCACTCAACGGCATCTTCAACGGCAACGTGCGCATCAAGACGACGCAACGACGCATCACCCTGCCCGTCCAAGCCGAATTCACATGCAGCGACGTGTTCAGGCTGCGCGGTGGCTTGTTCATGGGCTGGCTGACGAGTCGCAAATTCTGGGGTTGGGCCTACGACGGCTACCTGCGTGAGGGAACTCCTGTGGGTGCCAAGATCGAGATGGGAACCGAACCCGGCGACCGCGGCGACTTTGACTTTGACCAGAACATGCGTCACATGCAGTGGGGTATCGACGTGGGTGCCGACTGGCAGTTCCACCGCCGCTGGGGCATGTTCGCCGAGCTGACCTATGGTCTGAGCGGCCTGTTCAAGAGCGACTTCCACTCGGTGCAGACCCTGCGACCGATGTACGGCAGTCTGGGCATCAGTTACCGCTTCAAGTAAACGAAAAACAAACTAAACATTAATAATAATTATTATTTATCTCAAACAATGAAAAAAGGATTATTAGCAATCTGTCTGGCTATGACGACCCTGTTTGGCCTCAACGCCGAGACATTTACCGGCCCCATCGTTGTCAACCGCAATGGGCAGACTTATAACTCGAACGTTACCGTCACTGTAACCCAGCAGGATAACGGGCTGAACACCCTCGTGCTGCAAGTGCCCATGTTCGGCACCATGACGATGACCGACGTACCCGCCGCCACCTCTGCCGGCATCACCACCTACAACGCCGTGCGCGATGTGAACACCAACTTAGGCATGATGCGCACCAATCTCTTTGCCCGCACCGTTGACGGCATGATGGCTGCCAACGTCAGCATACCCGCACAGAACGCCACCATGTGGTTCAACACCGTGGGTGACTACTTCCAGCTGCCCAACAGCAACCTGGAGGCCTGGACGAACAGCAACGGCGAGCCCGACCGCTGGCACGGCTTCAAGACCGCCACGGGTATGTGGGCATGGGCTGCCCCTGCCGCGCTTGACCAGAGCGAGGACATTCATGACGGTGCTACCGGCCAATACAGCGCGCTCATCACGGCCAAGAACGCCTTAGGCACTATCGCCAACGGCACGATGACCAACGGCCGCCTGAACGCCGGTGCCACCAGCGCCACCAGCACCAGCAACAACGCCTCGATGCAGGAGAGCAACGGCAGCGACTTCTACGTGCCCCTGTATGCCAAGCCCGACCAGTTCAAGGTGTGGCTGAAATATGAACAGGGAGCCCCCGTCGACACTAACAGGGCCAATGTGAGCGTCAAGACCTTTAACGGCACCTACTATCAGGAGCCCTGCGACAAGGAGTACACCAACCTGACGGGCAGCATCGTGGGCGGCCAGATCGCACCTTGCGGCTGGACCCAGTTCACCTTCCCCTTTGACTACGCCAGCTATCGACCCAACCACGCCATCACCAAGGCCATCTTTGTCACCTTCTCCACCAACAAGAACCCCGGCAAGGGTCAAGCCGAAGACAAACTCTTCATCGACGACATGGAGCTGGTTTACCTGGCCGATATGATTGACCTGCGCTATCAGGGCTCTACCATCAACGGCTGGGACCCCGCCGTCACCACCTATAACATCGAGGTAGCCGGCGAGCCCAATCTTGACGACTTTGCCCCCGATTATGACGGCGAGAGCGCCGTTTGCACCAAGTCGATGGAGCAGAATGCCGACGGCAGCTACCGCATCGTCATCAGTGTCGTTTCGGCCGACCTGCAGGACGCCACGTCCTATGTCATCAACGCCACTGTCGCCAGCAGCGTCAATCCCGGTGACGTGGACGAAAGTGGAGTGATTAACATCACCGACGTTACCCTGCTCATCAACGCCGTTCTCAACGACAACTATTCCAACATCAACGTTGCCAACTCCGACATGAACGGTGACGGCCTTATTAACATCACCGACGTTACCCAGTTGATCACGTTGGTTCTCTCGTTTTAAACACCGATATTATTCATCAACAACCAATAGATAGCAATAACTATGAAAAAGATTTATGTATTCCTGGCAGCCCTGTGTTGCACGATGGCCATTAGCGCCGCCAACTATACCTGCCACATCAAGGTGACCATCAATGGTGAGTCCACCGAGCAGGACGAGGTTCCCGTTGTCGTTACCGAGAACAACGGCACCTACGACCTGAACCTGAACAACTTCGTCCTCTGGATGGGTGATTTCCCAATGCCCGTTGGCAACATCGCTTTGAGCAATGTGCCTGGTGTTGACGAGCATGGATTCACGACCATCAAGTTTAAGGACAGCATCAACATCACCGAGGGTGACGACCCGCAATACGACATGTGGGCCGGACCGCTCCTGGGAGATGTGCCCATCGATGCTACCGCACGCTTCACCGATGCCGCTCTGAGCGCCACCATCGACATCGACATGATGTCCATGATCGGTCAGGTCATCAACGTGGAGGTCTTCGGCATTGCGCCTGCCGGTTCTGCTCTTGAGGGCGACGTGAACAAGGACGGCGAGGTGACCGTGAGCGACGTGAACAGCGTCATCGACATCATCCTGTCACACTAATACAACTGATTATCATTCATTGAGATTATGAAGAAATATCTGTTCATGACTGTCATGCTGATTGCAGCCGCCATGTCGTTCACCTCATGCGGTGACGACGAGCCCAAGGACACGGCTACTGTCACTGCAAAATACAACATGACGTTCTCCCAGGACCTGCTCAAAGCCTGCAACGTATTCATCACCTACAAGGCCGAGAACGGACGCAATGTGATGGAGGCTGTCTCCTCCTCCACCTCGTGGAGCAAGACGGTGACCAGCAACAAGTTCCCCGCTGAGTTTGGCGTGATGTACAAGTTCAGCACCAAGAGCGACGCCGAATTGACCCAGGAGCAGTATGACCTCAACTGTGACCTGAACTTCAGTTTCACTACCAGCAAGGGTGCCAGCTATACTAAGAATGTGACCATCATCGGTGCCTCTGGTGTGAAAAAGGACAAGGTGGTCAGCACACTTGACAAGTATAGCGGCAAGTCGACAGGCTTCAGAGTGACCAAAGACGGTGACGTTGATCCTGCCAACAACCTAAACTACGACAATTAAGGATTCATTTAACCCTATGTTAGAAATCAGGGAAGCGACACTCAGCATGCCGCTTCCCTTTGTTTTTTCCATTAATGTCCCCTTAAAGGCTTTTCTCGCTAACAGGCCGTCACTTCACTGGCTCCATGTGGATGGTGACGTGGGTCTCGCGACCGAAGCGCTGCCTCAGGCGCTCCTCGATGGCCGAGGCACGCTCGTGGGCCACAGTCAGCGGCAGGTTGCCGTCCATGCGCACGTGGGCCTCGATGGCAAAGCGGTTGCCGATGCGGCGTGTGCGCAGGTTGTGAGGTTCGCTCACGTCGGGGAACGAGCAGATGATTTCCTCGATTTCACGCTCAATGTCGCTGGAGAGTGACGATTCGGTCAATTCGCCGACACTGGAGCGCAACAAGCCGAAGGACACCTTAACCAGCATCACGCCTACGACCACCGAAGCCATAGGGTCGAGCACCGTCCAGCGATTACCCAGCAGGATGGCTCCACCGATGCCCACGGTCGCCGCTATCGACGACAGGGCATCACTGCGATGATGCCAGGCGTTGGCAACCAGAGCCTGAGAATCCAGCCGCTTACCGCTCTTGGCGGTATAACGATACAGCACCTCCTTGACGATAATCGAGATGATGGCTGCCGCCAGCGCAAGCCAACCGGGTTCAGCGAGTTGTTCTCCCCTAGCCCAATCAATAAGCTTGGCGGCCCCCGACACGATAATGCCTGTTGCGGCGGCTATCAGTGCCAGTCCGATAATGAAGGAAGCAAAGGTCTCATACTTGCCGTGCCCGTAGTCATGGTCCTCGTCCTGCGGTTTGGCGCTCACGTGGACAAAGGCCAGCACGACGACATCGGTGATAAAGTCCGACAGCGAGTGCACGGCATCGGCAATCATCGCCGAGCTGTGTCCCAGCACACCGGCAATGAACTTAAAGGTCAGCAGCGCCACATTACCCGCGCTGCCCACCAGCGTCACCTTATATATCTCCTTCTCACGATTCATAGTTGTCGCAAAAGTAGTCCTTTTACTTAAACCTGCCAATTCCACACGCTAAAAAACCGTGTCCCTGCCGATGGACCTCGGCAGGGACACGGTATATTGTCAGCAAGGATGAGGAACTATATTCAGATAAGGTTCTATCACACTGTCCTCCACACGGATGAATGTGGGGTATTCTCCGCCGAGTAACATCAGTTTGTCGCCCTGCACTGAATATTCGCATTCAGAGGGCTCGGGGTCGGGATTGTATTTGGGGTCGGGATCGAAGGTGATTATCAACTTCTTCCCCGATACGGTATATGTTCCGTGATGAACAATAACGCTGGGATGGCCATAATAATATTCGACATGAGATTTCTCCACTATATGAAACTTACCCTCTTTGGTAAATTGATAATAGATATCCCATTCATCAGACCATTCATCATCATCAGTATGATTGTATTGCCAAGTCCCGACGATGTCAGCAGCCTTGGGCTCGTCGTCATCGCTACAGGCGGCAAATCCAACAGTAAACAAAGCCAGCAGAATGGCCATCAATGAATAAATGTACTTTTTCATAATATAAAAATTTAAGCAAATTAATTAGTTTAATTCGTGAATTCGTAGTTATCAATTACTGGCGCATGTAGGCGGCTTGGTCGGCAGGGTTGAAGTTGCCGATGAAGCGTGCGTGGCGTGCCACCTCGGCCTCACCCATGTTGACATAGACCTTGGCGCTGTCCATGAACAGGTCGGGTTCGTTGCTGGCGTCACCGATGAGCAGGTAGCCCATGATGATGTGACCAAGCATCTCGACCAGACGACGGGCGTGGAAGGTGATGTACTCGGGATCCTCAACGGCCTGCACCTTGGCAAAGGTTTCCTCATAGAGGGCGGTCATCGCCTCGAGCTTGGCACGCATGGGAGCAACAGCCTCGCTGTACTCGCGGGCGGCGTATTCCTTGATCTGGTTCAAGTAGGTGCCCGTGGTGACGTGGCGGATGGCGGCTACCACCTGCAACTGGGTCGTACCCTCGTAGATGCTGGTGATGCGGGCGTCACGGTAGATGCGCTCACAGGCGTAGTCGCGCATGAAGCCGCTACCACCGTGAATCTGCACGCAGTCATAGGCGTTCTGGTTACAGAACTCGCTCGTCATGCCCTTGGCCAGCGGCGTGAAAGCGTCGGCAAGGCGGTTGTAGGCCTTCATGGTCTTGCGCTCCTCGGGGGCGAGGGTGCGCTCGCGGCTGATGGCCTCCAGCGACTTGTACATGTCGACAAAGCGGGTGCACTCATACAGCAGGGTGCGCGAAGCGTCAAGCTTGGCCTTGATGTTGGCAATCATCTCGCTCACGGCGGGGAAATTGATGATGGCCTTGCCGAACTGCTCACGGCTGCGGGCGTAGGCGATCGCTTCCTGATAGGCGGCCTCGCTCACGCCGACGCTCTGGGCTGCGATGCCCAGGCGGGCGCCGTTCATCAGCGACATCACATACTTGATGAGACCCAGCTTGCGGTCACCGCACAGCTCGGCCTTGGCGTTCTTGAACACGAGTTCGCACGTGGGGCTGCCGTGGATACCCATCTTGTCCTCGATGCGGCGCACGGTCATGCCGCCGTCGCGCTTGTCGTAGATGAACATCGACAGGCCGCGGCCATCGCGGGTGCCCTCCTCGCTGCGTGCCAGCACGAGCGAGATGTCACCATCACCGTTGGTGATGAAGCGCTTCACGCCGTTCAGGCGCCAAGTGCCGTCCTCGTCCTGAGTGGCCTTGAGCATAACCGACTGCAGGTCGCTGCCGGCATCGGGCTCGGTGAGGTCCATGGCCAGGGTCTCGCCCTTGCAGGTGCGGGGCAGGAAACGCTGCTTCTGGTCCTCGCTGGCAAACTCGTTGATGGTCTCGGCGCAGTCCTGCAGGCCCCACACGTTGACGAAGCCCGCATCGGCACGGCTCACCATGTCGGCAGCCATGATGTAGGGAATCGACGACATGTTCAAGCCTCCGTACTGGCGGGGCAAGGTGATGCCCATCAGGCCAGCCTGGTTCAGGGCCTTGAGGTTAACCTCGGTGCCCTTGGCATAGCGCACGCGGCCGTTCTCGTGGTGCGGACCCTCAAGGTCCACATCCTTGGCGTTGGGGGCGATGATATCACCGCACACCTCGCCGATGATGTCCAGCACGCGCTCGTAGGAATCCATCGCATCCTCAAAGTCGAGGGGAGCATAGTCGAATTTCTCGCTCTGGGTATAGTCGCGCTCGCGCAGTGCGACAATCTGCTTCATCAGCGGGTGACGCAGGTGGTACTGGAGCGCTTTATTGTCAGTATAAAAGTTAGCCATTTTTATTATTGAGTTTCTGGTCCCTAGTTTCTAGTCCCTAGTTTGTGTTCCCTAATTGCTTTGTGCGGATGCCAACTAGAAACTAGGGACTATGGACTATAAACTAAACTGATTATTTTGAATTCTTCTTGTAATGCTTGATGAGACGGGGAACAACGTCCTCGACAGCACCGGTGATGACATAGTCGGCAATCGCGTTGATGGGTGCGTCGGGGTCGGTGTTGATGCTGATGATGATCGAACTCTCGTTCATACCGGCGATGTGCTGGATCTGGCCCGAGATACCGCAGGCGATGTACAGCTTGGGACGCACGGTGACACCCGTCTGGCCAATCTGGCGGTCATGGTCGGTGAAACCGGCATCGACGGCAGCGCGTGAGGCGCCTACCTCACCGCCAAGCACGTCGGCCAACTCAAACAGCATGTCGAAGTTCTCCTTGCTGCCCATGCCGTAGCCGCCGGCCACGATGATGTGGGCGTTCTTGATGTTCACCTTGCTCTGCTCGATCTCGCGGTCGATAATCTTCACCACGAGGCTGGCAGGGTCGATATACTTGTCGGGGTCAAGGTTGATAACCTCACCCTTGTAGCCCTCGTCAAAGATTTCCTTCTTCATCACACCCTCGCGCACGGTAGCCATCTGGGGACGGCACTCGGGGTTGACGATGGTGGCGACGATGTTGCCGCCGAATGCGGGACGGATCTGGTACAGCAAATCCTTGTACTCCTTGCCCTTGGCTGCGTCGGTGTGGTCACCGATCTCCAGCGAGGTGCAGTCGGCGGTCAGACCGCTGTGCAGGCACGACGACACGCGGGGACCCAGGTCACGGCCGATGGTGGTGGCGCCCATGAGGCACACCTGCGGCTCGATTTCCTTGAACAGGGTGGTCACCACGCTCGAGTGAGGCAGCGAGGTGTAGGGGAACAGGCGCTCGTCCTGCACCTTGTAGACCACGTCAACGCCGTAGGGGAACAACTCGTTCTCGATGCCGTCGAGCTTGTCGCCCAGCACCAGCGCCTCGAGGCGGCAGCCCAGGCGGGTGGCCAGCTGGCGGCCCTTGGTCAGCAGTTCGAGGCTGACGTCGGCGATGCGGCCCTCGTCATACTCGCAATAGACTATCAGATTATTCTTGTCTTCCATTATTGTCATTTTATTGATTTCTCTAAACTCTAAACCCTAAACTCTAAACCCGGTTAATCGTTTACTGGCAGTTGATTAACCGATGATGTGGTCGGCTATCAACTCCTTAACGAGGCCCTCGAGCTCGGCGTCGGCAGCGGCGTCGATGCGGCGGGCTTCCTTGGCCTGGAAGGCGACGTTAACGATGGTCTTCACCTTGGTGGGAGAGCCGGGCATACCGATCTGCTCGGGGTCGGCCTCAATCTCCTTCACGCCCCACTCCTTGATGGCAAGGTAAGGACGGGCGTCGACGAGCGCCTGACGGTCGGCGGGCAGAGCGGCCTTCTCGCTGGGCGTCACGGCATATTTGTACTTCTGGATGAGGCGGGCGTTACGGGGACGGCAAGCGTCGGCACTGCCGTTCACGGTCACTACCAGAGGCAGCGGGCACTCCACGGTCTCAAAACCGCGCTCGATGCGGCGCTTGATGGTAGCCTTGCCGTCGGCAACCTGAATGCTCTCGGCATAGGTCACCTGGGGCAGGCCCAACTTCTCGGCGATCTGCGGACCCACCTGGGCCGTGTCGCCGTCGATGGCCTGACGGCCACCCACGATGATGTCAAACTCGCCCATGTGCCTGATGGCCTGAGCCAACGAGTAACTGGTTGCGAGGGTGTCGGCGCCACCCAGGGGGCGGTCGGTCAACACAACGCCGTCGTCACCACCACGGTACAGACTCTCGCGCACCATCTCGGCGCTGCGGGGCAGACCCATCGTCAGCAGGGTGATGGTCGAGCCGGGGTGTGCATCCTTCAACTGCAACGCCTGTTCCAGGGCGTTGAGGTCCTCGGGGTTGAAGATGGCGGGCAGAGCGGCACGGTTGATGGTGCCGTCTTCCTTCATCGCATCCTTACCCACGTTGCGGGTGTCTGGCACTTGCTTGGCCAGAACAATGATTCTTAAACCCATTTTCTTCTTAATTTATGGTTGTTATGTCGATATTTCTTTTATTTACAGATACTTGTGCCACAAGTACACAAAAAGCGCCGCAAAGGTACAAAAAATCCCGCAAACACAGCCACCCTACCCCCTTAAAGTATATTAATAATGTGAATTTATCATTTGATATCCCGGTTTCAAGCTGAGCGAATGGAGAAAAACAGCAGATAACACCCCCTCTTAATAAAAAAAATACTACTTTTGCCCAAAAATTCAATGAACATCAACATCATATAGCTCAAACCTCCCTCCCTAGTTGACCCACGTCTATTTTCTTTGAGTTATAACCGCACCTTGATATTTCATAAAACCATTAATAATGAATTCTTTACAAGCTAACAAAAGAGTATTCGGATATGACCTCCTGAAGGCTTTAGCCATGTTCCTGGTTGTCTTTTATCATTTTGAAATGCTCGATTTCTCTTTTGAAGAAGGTGAGTATTATTTGCCCAATCTCAATAAGATAGTCCAATTAATCACTGCTGCTGGCGTTCCATTGTTTTTTATGGTCAATGGCGCCTTGACCGTTCACCGAAAGACCACCTTTGAAAAAGTCATTATCAAGGCAGCTAAGCTTGTGTTTATAGCCATCTTCTGGGCTTTCGTATTACAATGGGGCCTAGGGGGATACCTCTTCGGAGACCAAAATCCCATATCACTTCATTCATTGGTTGGTTCCTATTGGTTTCTTAGCTCCCTGGCCATGGTGTATGTGATAAATTACCTGCTTGAGATGTCACCTAAATGGCTCAGATACATACTGATATCCGCAATTTTCATAATGACGTTTTTGAATAATTTTATTTGGGATATCATTCTATATTTCAACCCTGAACAAACCCTCCCCAGCTGGGGGCAAACCGGACTATTCACCCTTTATGGCGTGGTTTATACAAGAATAGGCGCCTACCTGAAGAACATAAAGCTGAACATCTTTGTCTGCATTTTTATATTTCTCGTCGGACTCGCATTAAATGTCTTTAAAACCATCGTGATGACAAATTACGATAATGCCATTTTCGACGGTGTCAACGCTTCGTTCCCCACTTTAGGAGCTTTGTTTTTAAGCATCGGACTCTTCTGCATGCTTAGAGACGTGAAGGATAATTTCTGGTCCTCGCAAGTAATAAAAACAGTGGGCATTAATTCTATAGGCGTTTATATTTTCCACTTTACTCTTATCGGTATTACCAGAAAATTCATTTACAAAGGCATTTTCCATGTAGATGACCTGCCTCTAGTATTGGTCTTCATCTCGGTTTTAGTCATTACCATCGTGTGTGCCTACATCTCTGCAGGGATTATGCGCACGCCTCTCAAAGTGCTGTTAAAACTATAGATTTACACGCATCGCAACTCCACTTCAACCGCTCGAATTCGCCAGCATCAACGAGGAACAACTTGTAGAGACGCAAAATTTTGCGTCTTCCATCGCCATGCATCACCAAAATGCCGTCCTTGTTGTTTGATAGTTTAAACAAAACATTGTACCTTTGCGGTATCAAACCCAATATATTCAATTTTTTAATTAACGGATTAAAGAAAAATGAGAAAGAACATTGTTGCGGGCAACTGGAAGATGAATACCACCGTGCCCGAGGGCGTACAACTCGCCAAGGACGTGTGTGCCGCTGTTGCTGCAGAGGCTAACTTGAAGTGCGACGTTATCATGGGCGTTCCCTTTACCCACCTGATGGCCGTCAAGGAGGTCATCGGTGACGCTAACGTGGGCCTGGCTGCACAGAACTGCGCCGACCACACCAGCGGTGCTTACACCGGTGAGGTTTCCGCTCCCATGGTTGCCTCGACGGGCGCGGACTACGTGATCCTGGGCCACAGCGAGCGCCGCGGCTACTACCACGAGACCTACGAGATGCTGAAGACTAAGGTTGACCTGGCCCTGGAGAACGGGCTGAAGGTGATCTTCTGCTGCGGCGAGAGCCTTGAGGAGCGCGAGAACGGCTCGTTCAAGGAGGTCATCGGCGCCGAGATCCGCGACTCCCTGTTCCACCTGACCGCCGAGCAGATGGCTAACATCGTCATCGCCTATGAGCCCATCTGGGCCATCGGTACCGGCAAGACCGCCACGAGCGACCAGGCACAGGAAATCCACGCCTTCATCCGCGGCCTGCTGGCCGACCAGTATGGCGCACAGGTAGCCGACGACATGACAATCCTGTACGGTGGCAGCTGCAAGCCCAGCAACGCCCCCGAGCTGTTTGCCAAGCCCGACATCGACGGCGGCCTCATCGGCGGCGCGTCACTCAAGGCTGGTGACTTCATGGGAATCGTAACTGCCTTCTAAGGCATTCCCGCAGCCACCAACAACCCATCACCAGAAATCACAGCCGGCATTCAACCCGGCTGTGATTTCTCATTTCTCCCCCACCCGCTTATTACACACCCCACTATGCATCCTCACGCACATTCACACCCATCCAGCAAAAAATCCCGCTAAAATGTTATCCGATATGGAAATTTGCAGTATCTTTGCGGCAAAATTGAAGGCAACATTACATCGTATATACATTTATGTTGAAAAGTTTACATATCCGCATCCTGAGCCTCTGCCTCATGATGGTCATCGCATTAGCGGCTGCAGCCCAGCGCCCCATGATCACCGACCGCCTCAACAGCAGCGGCCAAGTCACCGTTGATGCCCCCAAGGAACTTGCCCAGCGCAACAATGCCGACCTCGGCAAGCAGCAGCAATCAACCAGCAAGGACAAGAAAGTCAAGGAAAAAGACAAGAAGAAAACCGAGGAAGAAAAGCTCAACGAACTCGACGAGGACGACAACAACAAGAAAGAGGAGACCAAGAAGGACGAGGAAAAGAAGAAAAAAGAAGAGGTCACCGTCAAGAAACCCAAGCGCCAGCACACCTCACAGCAGACCATCGAGTCGCACAGTGTCGGGTTCCGCATCCAGGCTTACAGTGACAACAACCACAAAACCGCCAAGGCCGCCGCACAGCAGCGTGCCCGCGATATCGCCATGAAGTTCCCGCAGTACAGGTCCTACATCACCTATAAGGCACCCTCCTGGCGACTGCGCATCGGCGACTTCAAGAGCCGACAAGAAGCCCAAGCAGCGCTGCAGCGCATCAAGAGCGTCTATCCCAAGTTCGCACGCGAAATGGTTATCGTGCGTGACCGCATTAACATCTGGAGTAATGATTAAAATGAAATTCAGCGACGAGGACATCCGCCTCGCCGAAAAAATAGCCGAGCACTACCGCGCCATCATCGAACTCATCGGAGAGGACCCTGATCGCGAAGGCCTGGCCAAAACCCCCATGCGCGCCGCCAAGGCACTCATCGAGAACACCCGCGGCTACAACGAGGACGCCGACGCCATCGTCCACAGCGCCATCTTCGAGCACGAGGGCAGCGACATCGTCATCGTTAAGGACATCGAGTTCTATTCCCTGTGCGAGCACCACGTGCTCCCCTTCTTCGGCAAAGTCTCCATCGGCTACATCCCCGCCGGCGGCATCGTCGGCCTGAGCAAACTCGCCCGCATCGTCGACACCTTCTCTCGCCGCCTGCAGGTACAGGAGCGCATGACCAACGATATCTGCACCCTGCTCACCCGCGTCCTGCCCAACCGTGGCGTCATCGTCTATGCCGAAGCACAGCACATGTGCATGAAAATGCGCGGCGTCGAGAAACAGGACTCAACAACCATCACATTCAACTATAGTGGTGAGTTTGAGAACATTCACCGCCAAAATGAGTTCTTCACCTTACTAGGCGTGAAAAAATAATTTATAAAAAAAGTGATTTTTTTGGCAAAAAATTTTGTCAGTTCAAAAAGTCGCTATATCTTTGCACCGCAATTCACGAAAGCACCCCTCCAAAGGGGTCAGAATTGACTGCGAAAGTAGCTCAGTTGGTAGAGCACGACCTTGCCAAGGTCGGGGTCGCGGGTCCGAGTCCCGTCTTTCGCTCACGTT
>CACYSG010000036.1 GCA_902776955.1 uncultured Bacteroidales bacterium
GCGTCGTGTCCACGTCATCATGGACGGCGGCACCCTCGACATCGACTGGCGCGAGAGCGACAACCACGTCTATCTCACCGGCCCCGCCACCCACGTCTACGACGGCGATATAGTTCTATAGTCACTATAATTACTATAGTCACTATAGTAGCGCTTTTTCAGGGGGCCATTTCCCCCGATTTTAAAAAACTGAACCCTAAACCCTAGGGACTAACGTCTTTTTTACTACCTTTGCGGTCTAAAACTGAAATAACTACAAAAACGACAAGATAATGAACGTACTGGAATTAAGTGAACAAGAGATTATCCGCCGCAACAGTCTGGAAACGCTCAAGGCGATGGGCATCAATCCCTATCCCGCTGCGGAATATGTGGTGAACGCCTATAGCGACGACATCGTGGCCAACTTCAGCGACGATGCCGAGCCGCGCCAGGTGAGCATCGCCGGACGCATGATGAACCGCCGCATCATGGGCAAGGCTTCCTTCTTTGAGTTGCAGGACTCGAGAGGCCGCGTGCAGGTGTACGTGAGCCGTGACGACCTGTGCCCCGGTGAGGACAAGGAGCTGTATAACACCGTTTTCAAGAAGCTGCTCGATATGGGCGACTTTGTGGGTGTCAAGGGTTACGTGTTCCGCACCCAGACGGGTGAGATCAGCGTGCATTGTCAGTCGTTGACGTTGCTCAGCAAGTCATTGAAGCCGCTGCCCGTGGTTAAGCAGAAGGACGGCGTGACCTACGACGCCTTTGAGGACCCCGAGATGCGCTATCGCCAGCGCTATGTCGACCTGGTGGTCAATGCGGGTGTCAAGGAGACCTTCCTCAAGCGCGCCAAGGTGGTCAAGACGATGCGTCAGGTGCTCGACGATGCGGGTTATACCGAGGTTGAGACGCCCACGCTGCAGGCCATCGCCGGTGGTGCCACGGCTCGCCCGTTCATCACCCACTTCAATGCGCTGAACATCCCCATGTATATGCGCATCGCCACCGAGCTCTACCTCAAGCGCCTGATTGTGGGCGGCTTTGAGGGCGTCTATGAGATCGGCAAGAACTTCCGCAACGAGGGTATGGACCGCAACCACAATCCCGAGTTCACCTGCATGGAGCTGTACGTCCAGTATAAGGATTACAACTGGATGATGTCGTTCACCGAGCACTTGCTCAAGACCATCTGCATCGCTGTCAACGGCAAGCCCGAGAGCGAGGTCGACGGCCAGATCATCAGCTTCAAGGCCCCCTACCGCCGCCTTCCCATCCTTGAGGCCATCAAGGAGAAGACCGGTTACGACCTGGAGGGCAAGAGCGAAGACGAGATTCGCGAGGTGTGCAAGGCCTTGAAACTCGAGATAGACGAGACGATGGGCAAGGGCAAGCTGATCGACGAAATCTTCGGTGAGTTCTGCGAGGGCACGTTCATCCAGCCCACATTTATCATCGACTATCCCGTGGAGATGTCACCGCTGACCAAGATGCACCGCACCAAGCCGGGCCTGACCGAGCGCTTCGAGCTCATGGTCAACGGCAAGGAGTTGGCAAACGCCTATAGCGAGTTGAACGACCCCATCGACCAGGAGGAGCGCTTCATGGAGCAGATGCGCCTGGCCGACAAGGGCGACGACGAGGCGATGGTCATCGACCGCGACTTCCTGCGCGCCCTGCAGTACGGTATGCCGCCGACGAGCGGTATCGGCATCGGCATCGACCGCCTGGTGATGCTCATGACGGGCAACAGCTACATCCAGGATGTGCTCCTGTTCCCGCAGATGCGTCCCGAGAAGGTGCCCGCCCGCGACAAGGCCGAGGCGTTCACCGCTATCGGCATCCCCGAGGAGTGGGTGGCCCCGATCCAGAAGGCCGGTCTGCTCACCGTGGCCGCTTTGGGAGCCCTCGAGAAGCCCGGTAAGCTTTTCCAGGACCTGCTCGACATCAACAAGAAGTATAAGCTGGGTTACAAGGTGCCCGTCGTCGACGAGGTGAAGCGCTGGGTAGAGGCTGCCGCCGCTGCGACCGCAACACCGCAAGCCTGATAACCTCATCACTCTGATAAGAATCAGTCAATGACCGACCTGCCTATCACGGCGGCGTCGGTCATTGACTATTATTGAATTAGCAATTTTTATGAAAGTTTTTGCTAACTTATCGGGGCAATAAAGTCTGCTCTTTCACGTTTATTTAATAACTATAGTATTTGATGTGGTAGGTTATAGGCTATTCTTCCTATTCCACTGAGTATCAATATATTGTTTGGTTATAAATAAATTTAAATCAATAGATATGTTAAAAAAACATTTTGTTTTCTTGGTGCTCATGATGATGGCCGTCGTTAGTACCAATGCCGGTACTTTTAAGATTTACAGCTCTTACAGTTCAATCGCTGCCAAGATGCAGAACATCTTCGATACTGGTGACAAGGTTTACTACTTGAACAGCGGGAATCTGTTCCAGTTTGATAAAGCGACGTCGACCTTGGTTGCGCTGAACAAGCAGAATATCTTGTCCGACTATAGGATTTCCCAGATATACTATGACTGGGAATACAACCTGCTGTTCATCGCCTATGCCAACTCTAACATTGATATCATCGATGGTAACGGCAAGGTGACCAACATCAACAGCGTCAAGAACAAGGTTATGTCGCTTCACAACTACGTGATCAGCTACGATGATGATGGCAACAATACGACCACCTATACCGGCAAGGAAATCAGGGACATCAACTTCGGTAAGGGCAAGGCCTATGTGGCTGTGGGTTATGGCTTCCTGATCATTGACGAGGAGAAGCTCGAGATCGAGAAAGAGGTTCTCATCAAGCAGACGGTGACGGTCAACTCTGTTGCCATGATGGGCGATACCCTCCTGCTCTTCTCCAATAACCGTTGCTACTACGGCGCTCCCGGCGAGCCCGACCCCATTGCCAACTATCAAAGCTATACGGGCGCGTTCTCTAACCAGAAGATGTATCCCATCGACAATCAGTCGGTATTTGTTTACGGCACCGACGCCGGTCTATACAGACTGGTGTTCACCAATGGCACGCCTAAGCTGACCAAGATTAATTCCTATCAGGCAATCAATATCCAGAAGTCCCCGACAGGCTTCATCGTGAACTACAAAGAGAATTCTTACTCGGTGTTCAACGCTGCCGGAACGACGGGCACCAGCGTGACTACCACGGTGTCGCGCGGTAGCTCTCACCCCCTGGGTGACGGTACCATCTGGGTGACCGATGCCAACGGTCTCCATACCAATGGTAGCTCCACCTACTACAAGATTAATGTATTGACCACCGATGCTCCCTATTGGCTGAAGTATAATGCCGAACTCGATAAGCTGTATGCAGGTGTATCAGGTCCCATTTTCAACGTTTATGGCGCTATACAGCAGAGTGTAGCTAACGTGATTAACACTTATGACGGTGAAAATTGGGCCGACGCTACGGCCTATACCGCCAAAGGTGCCGGCTATGAGTTTGTGTTTGACCCCTTTGACCAGCACACCTATCTGCGTACAGGTTGGACTACTGGTATATCCAAAGTGACCGATGACGTGAGGATAACCAATTACACGACTGGCAACGCCTTGATTGGTGGCTACAAGCCGACCCCGGCCTTTGATAACTATGGCAACCTGTGGGTCGCCTCCTCCTTATACGCATCTGCAAATCCTTGTACGGTGTTACCTAGGGACAAATACCTCAAAACCACACCTGCTAAGACCGACTGGTTCCTGCCCACTGGCCTGCTCCACATCAACACAGGTTCGACACAAAACTCCAAATTCCTTGTTGCCCGCAAGAACAACGTGAAGATATTCAGCGACTGTGATTACTGCAAGGGCTCTTATATAGGCCATATCATCTGTTGGGATAATGGCGTGGAGGATCCCACGGTCGACAATTACCACAGCTCGAGTATCGGTCAATTTATCGACCAGAACAACAGCCTGATCAGGTGGAAGTATCTCTACCATTTCGAGGAGGACAAGGACGGCATGATTTGGGTGGGTCATGACTTAGGCCTGTTTTGGTTTGATCCTGACGTCGTGTTCAATGAGGTGCCTCGTGCTGTTCGTCCCTTCACTGTCAAGTCAATCGAGGGTAAAGGTTACCTGTGCGAGGGCAATTTTGTGAATGACATCGGCATTGACCGTGACAACAACAAGTGGATTGCCACCAGGGACAACGGCCTCTTCTTCGTTTCGCCCGACGGCAGCGAGATCTACAACCATTTCACGACCTATAACAGCGACATTCCGAGCAACATGGTTTACAGCGTTGAGTGCGACACCGTTCATGGTCGCGTGTACATCTTCACTGACAACGGCTTCGCCGAGTATGTGCCCCATGGTGACGCAGCGGCAATCAACTTCGACAACGTGTATGCCTTCCCCAACCCGGTGAATCCCGATTTCACGGGCATGATCAAGATCGCCAACCTGATGGAGAACTCGTTTGTCACCATCACCGACCGTAACAACAACGTGATCGCACAGTTTGGCCCCGTGATGGGCAGTGCCTTCTGGGACGGCAGCGGTGCCGACGGCAATCGTGTGCCGACAGGCATTTACAACATCTATGCGGCTCAGGGTGCCCAGCCTGCCACTACAGGCACGCCCCAAGCCACCGTTATGATTGTCAAGTAACAAGATATCAAATTGATGGTGTAACAAAATAAACCGTGCAAACGCACGGTTATTTTGTCGTGTCGTAATTATGACACGTCTCTTTGTCGTGTCTCGATGATAACTCATAGTCATTGATTATTATTGAATTAGCAATTTTTAAGAAAGTTTTTGCTAACTTATCGGGACAATAAAGTCCGCTATTTCACGATTATTTTATACCTTTGGCATTTGATACAGTGGGTTTTAGGTGATTTTGTCGCCTATTTCACTGAGTATCAATATGTTATTGTTTGATTATAAATAGATTAAAATCAATAGATATGTTAAAAAAACATTTTGTTTTCTTGGTGCTCATGATGATGGCCATCGTTAGCGCCAATGCCAGTACTTGGAAGATTCACAGCTCTTACAGTTCGACCGCTGCAAAGATTCAGAACGTCTTCGATACTGGTGACAAGGTTTACTACTTGAACAGTGGCAATTTGTTCCAGTTTGATAAAGCGACCTTGACCACGGTTGCGCTGAACAGGCAGAATATCTTGTCCGACAATATGATTTCCCAGCTGTACTATGACTGGGAGAATAATCTGCTGTTCATCGCCTATGCCAACTCCAACCTCGATATCATCGACGGCGACGGCAAGGTGACCAACATCAGCAGTATCAAGAACAAGATCATGCCGATTCACAACTACGCCATCAGCGATGGCGAGGTGAATGCCTATACCGGCAAGGAAATCAGGGACATCAACTTCGGCAAGGGCAAGGCCTATGTGGCTGTAGGTTATGGCTTCCTGATCATTGACGAGGAGAAGCTCCAGGTCGAGCAGGAGATTCTGATTAAGCAGACGGTGACGGTGAACTCTGTTGCCATGATGGGTGATACCCTGCTGCTTTTCTCCAATAACCGTTGCTATTATGGTGCCCCTGGTGAGACCGACCCCATTGCCAACTATCAAAGCTATACGGGATCGTTCTCTAACCAGAAGATGTATCCCATCGACAACCAGTCGGTATTTGTTTACGGCACAGCCAGCGGTCTGCACAGACTGGTGTTCACCAATGGCACGCCTGCGCTGACCAGGATCAACACCTACCAGGCAATTAATATCCAGAAGATCCCGACAGGCTTCATCGTGAACTACAAAGAGAACTCCTACTCGGTGTTCAATGCTGCCGGAACGACGGGCACCAGCGTGACTACCACGGTGTCGCGCGGTAGCTCTCACCCCCTGGGTGACGGTACCATCTGGGTGACCGATGCCAATGGTCTCCACACCAATGGCAGCACCACCTACTACAAGATCAATGGTCTGACCACCGATGCCCCCTATTGGCTGAAGTACAATGCCGAGCTCAATAAGCTGTATGCAGGTGTGTCCGGTCCCAATATCAAGATTTATACCAGCTCGTCTGTAGCTAATGTAATCAACACTTATGACGGCGTCACCTGGACTAATGCCACGGCCTATACCGCCAAAGGTGCCGGCTATGAGTTTGTGTTTGACCCCTTCGACCAGCACACCTACGTGCGCTCCAGTTGGTCATCGGGTATCTTTAAGGTGAAAGACGACGTGCACAGGACCACCTACACGACCGGCAACGCCTTGATTGGTACCTACAAGCCGAATCCCGCCTTTGACAACTATGGCAACATGTGGTCAGTAGCCTCGTTTAATGCAGCCGCCAACCCCTGTACGGTGTTGCCCAGGGACAAGTACCTCAAGGGCACTCCCGCCAAGACTGACTGGTTCCTGCCCACTGGCTTGCTCCACCTCAACACTGGTTCGATGCAGCGCTCCAAGTTCCTTGTGGCCAGCAAGAACAACGTGAAGATTTACAGTGACTGTGACTTCTATAAGGGCGCTTATATCGGCCACATTATCTGCTGGGATAACGATGCCGAGGATCCCACGATCGACACTTACCACAGCTCGAGTATCGGTCACTTCATTGACCAGAACAACAGCCAGATCGAGTGGACCTACCTCAACCATTTCGAGGAGGACAAGGACGGCATGATCTGGGTGGGTCACGAGTTGGGCCTGTTCTGGTTTGATCCTACTGTCGTGTTCGACGAGATGCCTCATGCTGTACGCCCCTTCACCGAAAAGTCCACCGAGGGTAAAGGTTACCTGTGCGAGGGCAATATGGTGAATGACATCGGCATTGACCGTGAGAACAACAAGTGGATTGCCACCAGGGACAACGGCCTCTTCTTCGTTTCGCCCGACGGCAGCGAGCTCTTCAACCACTTCACGACCGACAACAGCGACATTCCCAGCAATACGGTTTACAGCGTTGAGTGTGACACCGTTCATGATCGCGTGTACATCTTCACCGACAACGGCTTTGCCGAGTATGTCCCCCACGGTGACGCTGCGGCCCTCAACTTCGACAACGTCTATGCGTTCCCCGACCCGGTGAACCCCGATTTCACGGGCATGATCAAGATCGCCAACCTGATGGAGAACTCGTTTGTCACCATCACCGACCGCAACAACACCGTGATCGCGCAGTTTGGTCCCGTGATGGGTAGTGCCCTCTGGGACGGCAGCGGTGCTGACGGCAATCGTGTGCCGACGGGCATTTACAACATCTATGCGGCTCAGGGTGCCCAGCCTGCCACTACAGGCACGCCCCAAGCCACCGTCAAGATCATCAGGTAACAAGTTATCACCGATAGACGGTGTGAGATAACACTGCAAGAGGGTGTGCCGTTATTCTGCATGCCCTCTTGCTCTTAAATAGCGGAAGAAGTACCGAGAAATGCTTTTTAACTCGTTCACATTCATGATTTTCCTGCCAGTGGTGTTCTTGCTCTACTGGTTTGTGTTCCGTCCGTTGCGATGGCAGAATCTGCTCATCCTTGTGGCGAGTTATGTCTTCTATGGCTGGTGGGACTGGCGTTTTCTCGTCCTCATCGTCATCACCTCGTTGAGCAGTTTCTCCAGTGGACTGCTCATCAGGCACTGGGAGGGCCGTCGCTCGTTGCAGCGGGCGGTGAGCGCCGCCAACATCGTGCTGAATCTGGGTATCCTGGCGGTGTTCAAGTATTTCAACTTCTTTGTCGATGGCCTGAATGACCTGTGCTCGTTGTTGGGCTTGTCGGTCGATTGGCCCACGATGCACATCATCCTGCCTGTGGGCATCAGTTTCTACACCTTCCAGGCGTTGAGCTATTCCATCGACGTGTATGCCCGCCGCATCGAGCCCACGAGGGACATCATCGCCTTTTTCTCTTATATCAGCTTCTTCCCGCAGCTGGTGGCCGGCCCCATCGAGCGGGCGACCAACCTGTTGCCCCAGATGCAGCGGGAGCGCACCTTTGACTACGCCCTGGCCGTTGACGGCATGCGGCAGATGCTGTGGGGCTTCTTTAAGAAACTCATCATTGCCGACGGCTGTGCCGAGGTCGTGAACGGCGTGTGGGACAATCTGGGCACTTCGACGGGCCTGGTACTGTTTATCGCCTCGTTGCTGTTCACATTCCAGATCTATACCGACTTCTCGGGCTACAGCGATATCGCCATCGGCTGTGCCAAGCTGTTCGGCTTCAGGTTGACGACCAACTTCAAGGTTCCGTACTTCTCCCGCAACGTGAGGGAGTTCTGGCGTCGCTGGCACATCACCCTCAACGAGTGGTTCACCCAGTATGTCTATTTCCCGCTGGGCGGCAGCCGTCGCGGGCGCGCGCGTACGATTATTAATACCGTCATCGTGTTCGCCCTCTCGGGACTGTGGCACGGGGCCGACTGGACTTTCGTCATGTGGGGCCTTTATCTGGCCTTGTTGTTCATCCCCCTCATCGTGTTCAACACCCGCCGCTACAAGGACACCGTGGCCCACGGTCGCCTGTTGCCGTCGGGGCGCGAGTTCTTGTCGATGCTGGTGACGTTCCTGCTCATCAACTTCGGTTGGGTGCTCTTCCGTGCGCCTGATTTTCAGACGTTCTGCGCCTTTGTCTCGCGCTTGTTCTCGCCCTCGTTGTTCTCGCCCAGCGGCTTGACGATGAGGATGGCCACGATGCTCCTGTGGTGTGGCGGCCTGTTGCTGGTCGAGTGGATGCAGCGAGAGCGCCAGCACGTGTTGCAGATCGACGGCTACCGCGTGTTTGCTACCCAGGCAGCCAGGTATATCCTGTATGCCCTGTTGGCGTGCCTCATTTTCTACTTTGCGGGCCAGGTACAGACGTTCATCTATTTCCAGTTCTGATGTCATGAAGAAGTTCCTCACCAAGATATCTTTCACCGTGTTGCCCGTCTGGCTCTTGCTGGTCGGCATGGCGACTTATCTGTGGGTCACCGACGACAATTCCGGCGACCTGATGCGCCTGGGCCTCATCGACAGCGGCCCCGAGTACAGCGACTCCATCAAGGCCGGCCTCCTGCCCATGGTCTATTACAAGGGCCAGAACAACGATAGCCTGCTGCGTCGCGACACCTGCAACGTGCTCGTCATCGGCGACTCGTTCTCCCATGGCGGCGGCGTGGGCAAGATCGGGGACTATGTGAACTATCTGGCCTATGACAGCCAGCGCCATGTGGTGGTTTATACCCCTGCCGATCCGACACTGGCCAGTCCCATTCAGGTGGCATACGACGTGCTCAAACTGGGCGTGATAGACTCTACCAACGTCAAGAATCTCGTCGTCCAGGAGGTGGAACGTTATCTGCTGGAGCGGCATGGCGCCTTTGTGACCACCCACAAGTCGTTGCCGCGCCCCGTGCTCAAGGATGCTGAAGACGACAAACCCGCCAAGAAAGACGTCAGCCCGCTCTTGAGGGTCAAGGACTATGTGTTCTATCACTTCTTTGGCGCCAACCCCATCTGTAAGGTCAAACTCTCGCAGCCGGCCTTCGGCGGCAAGGAACCCGATATGCTCTACTTCTACAACGAGGACGTCCAGCGGGGACTCCACATTGACGAGGCCGCCCGTGAACGCGTCCTCAAGCCCTACCGCGCCGTCATTGACCTCGCGCGCGAGCGGGGCATCAACCTGGTGCTGCTGGTCGCCTGTGACAAGTATGACCTCTATCAGGATTATATTGTGGACAACCCTTACCCGACCAAGACCATCAACGAGGACCTTGCCCGATTGATGGCGGCCGACGGCCTGCCCGATTGCGTCGTCTTCTCCAAACAGGTGCTCCGCCCCCTTGTCGAGCAGGGCGTGAGGGACGTCTATCTGTTTAACGACACCCACTGGTCGCCCGCCTCGTCGCGCCTCATCGCCGCCGAGGTCATTGCCCGCCTCAAGTGATGGACATCAACTCCCCGGAATTCTTCACGCTCGCCTTTGTCCTGGCGATGGCACTGGTGGCTATGCTCATCGGCAAACGTGAGAAGCGGCCGCCCAGCACACATATCGTCCAACTCGTCACCGCCGATGCCGACGGGGATGCCGACGACGACGTGCTCGTCATCGAGCCGCAGGACCGCGGACGCGTGAGGCTGAGCCGCGAGGGCCTCTCGCTGGCTCCCGAGGAGACCGTCAACCTCGTCATCACCATCCAGGAGGACCATTGCTCCATCGTCGAGAAAAAGGGCGTCAAGCGACGTGGTGCGCCCGCCATGCCCGTCACGGGCGAGGCCGTGCTGAAGTGTTTCAAGCCCGGCATGAGCTACCGCATGCGCTACGAGAGCCAGCTGACAAGCACCTGGGCGACCTTCACCCTCGACACCATGTCCCCAACACCCATCCGCATCACCCTCAAGTATTAACGAGAGAAAGCGTCGATACCCCTAAGCTCGCTGCCGCTCGCAGTTTAGAGTTTAGGGGTTAGAGTTTAGAGGGGCATCCGCGTTCCTGGAACGGTTTCACTTGAGAGAACGGGTGCCATCAGCTGGGACGCGTTCTTTTGATGGCCAAAGCGAAGCGACGCCATCAACAAGACCCGTCCCAATGATGCACCACCCCCGCCGCTATCACCTCGCTACCCCCGCCGAAAGACCCGTCCCAATGATGCACCCACCCCCTCGGTTTTACTTGCAAATTATTGAATGACAAGCAATTGTATTTATTGTACTTATTGTTTTCTTTTTATTCTAATGTCTAACGTCTAACGTCTAAAGTCTAAGTTAGTGGTTAGAGAAGAAAAATTTTCCATATAACATATAATGAGAGAATAGCAGCCAGTGGCTAATCTCTAAACACTAAACTCTAACCTCTAAACTTCAAGTTTTCTAAAGTGGCGCAGCTAATTTAGAAACTTGAATAAATAAATTGTTGTTGATTTAAGCTGGGGCTAGAAAAATAACTTTTTGGCAAAATATTTGCTAGATTGTCGCAAATGGTGTAATTTCGTGACCATTAAACCGACATTAGAACAATAAAACAGAAAAAAACAGACGACTATGAACGACGTGAAATTTTATCTCGACGCAGCCGAGAAAAAGATGCAGGAGGCTGTGGATTTCCTCGATGACACCCTGGCACACATCCGTGCCGGCAAGGCTAACGTGAAAATCCTGGACGGCATCCGCGTGAACTACTATGGCAGCCCGGTGCCCATCGATAACGTGGCCAACGTGAGCACGCCCGACCAGCGCACCATCGCCATCATGCCGTGGGAGCGCAACATGATCGGCACCATCGAGAAGGCCATCATCGACAGCAACGTGGGCATCATGCCGGTGAACAACGGCGAGGTGATCCGCCTGAACATCCCGCCCCTGACCGAGGAGCGCCGCAAACTGCTCGTCAAGGACTCCAAGGCCGAGAGCGAGAAGGCCCGCGTGAGCATCCGCAACGCGCGCCGCGAGGCCATCGAGGGCCTGAAGAAGGCTGTCAAGGAGGGCATGAGCGAGGATATCAGCAAGGACGGCGAGGACAAGGTGCAGAAAATCCATGACAAGTTCATGAAGAAGATTGACGAGATCTTTGCCGCCAAGGAAAAAGAAATCCTCACCGTTTAAAATTCAGTTTTCTCAAGCAACATGAGCGACACTCAAACAAGGGGTGTGTAATAATTGTGACTGCTAGAATTATAACCGCCCTATGGGCGGGAAATTAAGCAAATATTTATAAAAAATTAAACAAGACGGTATTTTTATTTAATTTTATTGATAATTTTGTTTAATTTCTCGCGCGAAGCGCGATTCAATTCGCAACGAATGAATTATGACACATCCTGTTGTTTTTGTCGTTGTTGGGGTTGTGTTGATTTCTTAGCGACCGAATGTGAGTCAAGGTTCGTTGAATAAGTACTTGACGACGGCGAACTCCAAGTGGCACGATGTGGCCTATTGGGGTTTGCTCGTGCTTGCCTGTGTCGTGATGTGGGTGTTGAACGTGTTGACTCCGTTCAAGGAGGACGACATGGCGTTCGCGCTCATCGGGCGTGGCTCGTGGCACGACATCTGGCTCTCACAGGTGGACCACTTCATGACCGCTAACGGCCGCTTTGCCGATGTGGTGGCGACGTTGTTCTGTGCCTTCCTGGGCAAGGGGGCCTTCAACGTGTGCAATGCCGCAATGTTCGGCATGATGGCTCATCTGGTGACGGTGCTTGCCGCCCGTCGCCGCTCGTTGATGGTGCTGTCGCTGTTCCTCGCGATGGTGGCTTGCTGCTATCCCGTCCCTGGACAGACGATGCTGTGGCTTGCCGGCAGTTGCAACTACCTGTGGGCCATCACGGTCACGTTGCTGCTGGTATACTACCTGCAGCGCGACCATCAGGGGCCGCTGGGATGGGGCAGGGGAGCCCTGCTGCTGGCGGGTGCGTTTATCGCCGGCAACTTCAACGAGGCGACGTCGTTCGGCTTTTTTGCCGGCCTGTTCCTCTACTATGCATTCAACCGCGGCGCTCTAGACCGCCGTGTAATCGTGGCCATGACGGGCTACCTGCTGGGTATTCTGCTCATTGTGGCGTCTCCCGGCGCGTGGCAACGTGCGGCCCAGGGCGACTTTGTCGTTGACCTGAGCCTCGGTGACCTGCTGTCGAGCCGGTGGTATATCTTTAACGAGAAGATGTGGCGTTTCTACACTCCGTTGCTGGCGTTTGCCGCGGGGGTGGGCGCCCTGTTGTGGAAAGGCGTCGGCGTGTTGCGTCGCAACCTGTGGACCTATGTGTTCTTGTGCCTGGCGCTCGTCATGTTCGCCCTGGGCGTCTTCAACGAGCGGGCTTATGCCACATTGACGACCGTGGGCTTCATCATCGCCGCCGCTGCCGCGGTCAATCTGCTGTCGCGCTGGCCTTGGGCCCGCCTGGCGGTGGTTTGCGGCTCTCTGCTTGTGTCGGCCTATTTCTTTGCCCACGCCTATCGCAGTGTGAACCATTACCGCACCTATGAGCAGGGTGTTGTAAGCAGCATCGTCGAGGCGCCTCGTCAGGCCATCCTGCCCGATACCCGTTATGGCGGCTACAGCCGGTTCGTCAAGACTGTGCCCTATGTCTCCTCCGAGTCGTTCCTGCGTGAGGACATCTTCTGTGCCTACTACGATAAGGACAACGTGCAGTTTGTGAGCGACTCGGTCTATGCCCGCTACCATGAGGGACGACTGCTCGACGGCGCGATTGAACTGCCCGTAACGTGTGACCGACCCGATGTCGTGGACACGGTATGGTACTTTGCCGACCAGGATTATATGGTGATTACCCTCAAGGTGGATTCACTGCCTTTCACCTGCCAGCAGGCGACCTACATCTTTGCGCCGAACAGCGCGGGACTCGAGCCCGATGAGATTGAGTTCCGCCGCAGTTACGGCCTGGCTACCGACCGCACCAGCTACGGCTTCTATCCCTTGCGTTACCAGGGACGTCTCGTGCTGGTGTTCCCGCTGGTGGACAAGAGCGTCGGCAGCGTGGAGTTCCCGATCGACCATCTGGAGCCCGCGACGCTCGTGACCTTTAAACCTCAATTTGGCGCTAAGGGCGGCGTTCAATGATTTTTACTTTTACGCTTCATCACGATGGAAAAACGGCGTTTTAACGGCTTTAACTGGCATGATGCCGCCTATTGGGGCATCATCGTGCTGGCGTGTGCCGCCTTCCTGGTGATGAATGTGCTCACTACGCTCAAGGAGGACGACCTGGCTTACAGCCTCATCGAGGGCGTGTGGACCCCGATAGGTTCCCTGATGGACGTGTTCCGTTCCCATGCCGCCCACTATGTCGGCAGCAACGGCCGTGTGGCCGATTGGTTTGCCGTGCTCTTCAGCGGCCTGTTGGGCAAGGGCGTTTTCAACGTTTGCAACACGCTGGTGTTCGGCCTGTTGCTCCACCTGCTGAGTCTGCTCACCACAGGCCGCCGCTCGTTGCTGGCGGTTTCGCTTTTTCTGGCTGTCGTGGGCACTTGTTTTCCTATCCCTGGCGAGACGATGCTCTGGCTTGCCGGTGCCTGCAACTACCTGTGGGCCATCACGGCCTCGCTGGCGCTAGCCCGTGTGCTGCAGCGGCGGCAGGGGCGTCCGTTGGGATGGTGTGAGGGCTTGTTGACGCTGTTGGGCGCCATGGTGGCGGGAGCGTTCAACGAGGCCACCTCATTTGGCTTCCTGGCGGGCTGGTGCCTCTATTATGCGTGCAACCGCCGCCTGTTCGACCGTCGTGTCGCCGTAGCCCTGGCTGGCTATGCCGTGGGAGTGGCGATCATTGTGGCCTCGCCCGGAGCATGGCAACGTGCCGCCGATGGCGGTATCGTCGTGGATATGGGCCTGGCCGATCTGTTGTCGAGCCGTTGGCATATCTTCGCCGAGAAGATGTGGCGCTTCTATCTGCCTGCGGGGGCGCTTGCCGTCGGCCTGCTGATGCTGGTAATGGGTAAAGCGCGCCTTGTCGGTCGCTCGGTGTGGGCCTATGTGTTCGTGTGCATGGCGCTGGTGATGTTTGCGTTGGGTATCATCCATGAGCGCGCTTATGCGCCCATGGCGACGGTGGCCTTCATGATTCTGACGATAGCGGCCGACGCGTTGCTGTCGCGCTGTCGCCTTGGATGGCCTCGCGCGGCGCTGGTGGCCGTGTCGCTGGAGCTGGCCGTTTTCACATTTGCTCGCGGCATCAAGGTGCTGGATGACTATAAAGCCTATGACGACAGGACAATGGCCGAAATCGTCGCGTCTCCCGAGCAGGCAGTGCTGCGTGAGCGTGAGTTCAACGGCTATAGCCGCTTTGTCAAGCCCATGAATTTCAACTCATCGCATTTCTTTGCCCACGAGCTGGTTTACAGGGCCTACTTCGGCAAGAAAAACGTGCAGTTTGTCACCGACTCGGTCTATGTGCGCTACCATGAGGGGCGTCTGCTCGACGGCGCCAACATGCAACTGCTCAATAGCGACCCGGCAGGCATGGCCGGTCCCGTTTATACCTTCCCCGACCAGGATTATGCCGCCATCCTGCTCCAGTCGCCCACCTTGCCCTGCTCGTTCCAGACGGCCCGGTTTTACCGTTTCTCGAGTAGCGGCGAGTCGAACGACCCCGACGAGCTGGCGCGCCGTCGGCAATACGGTCTGCCCACCGACTATGACCCGCACGGGTTCTATCCGCTCGTTTACCAGGGCCAGTGCTACCTGATTACCGATGCGCCCGAGAGCCTTGACGTCAGGATGGTTTTCCCCTTGACTCTTCCTCCCAATCCCCAGGAACTCACCGTCGGCGGCATCTGAAAAAAGGATGTGTGCCATTTTTTGGCAAAATAGTATGGACTGTTTGCTTGTTTTTCAATCCAAATAGTTATTTTTGCGAGACAAAAACATTAATAACAGGCAAAACATAACCAACATGAAGATGTTAAGAAATTATCTATTGACGGCGCTGATGTGGCTGTCCCTCACGTCGATGACCACCTTGAGCGCCTGCGGTAGCCAAGCCGGCAAGGGCAACGTGGCCACGGCCGGTCCCGCGAAGCAGGAAACCGTGGCACCCGCTCAGGCTGGTGGCGAACTGGTACTTGGCGCCGCACGCACCAGCGAATATGTGCCCCTTCTCAAGGGCAAACGCGTGGCGTTGTTGAGCAACCAGACGGGCATGGTGGGAGACAAGCACACCCTTGACCTGATGCTCGAGGAGGGCGTGAATGTGGTGACGATTTTCTCGCCCGAACACGGCTTCCGCGGCAATGCCGATGCCGGCGAACACGTGTCAAGCGGTGTGGACGAGAAGACGGGCATTCCCATCGCGTCGCTCTATGACGGCAAGTCGCCGATGCCCTCACAAGAGGTGATGGACGGCATCGACGTGATTGTCACCGATATCCAGGACGTGGGACTCAGGTTCTACACCTACTATGTGACGATGATCAACCTCATGGATGCCGCTGTGACCTATGACAAGCAATTCATGGTGCTGGACCGTCCCAATCCCAACGGCATGTATGTTGACGGCCCCATCCTGGACATGACGCTCAAGTCGGGCGTTGGACGCCTGCCCATCCCGACGGTTCACGGCATGACATTGGGCGAACTGGCCCGGATGGCCAATGGCGAGGGCTGGCTCAAGGGGGGCAAGAAATGCGACCTCACGGTCATCCCCTGCGAGAATTATACCCATCAGACGCGCTACACGCTGCCCATCGCCCCGAGTCCCAACCTGCCCAATATGCTCAGCATCTACCTCTATCCGTCGATGTGCTACTTCGAGGGCACGACGGTGAGCTTGGGCCGCGGCACCGATTGGCCTTTCCAGGTCTATGGTCATCCCGACATGACGGGCTATGATTTTGAGTTCACGCCCAAGAGCCGCTTCGGTGCCAAGACGCCGCCCCAAATGGACAAACTGTGCCATGGTGTGGATCTGCACAACCTTGACGCAGAGGAGGTCATTGCCAAGGGCATCAATCTGGAATATGTCATCGATGCCTACCGTAACCTCACCAAGAACGGCAAGCAGTTCTACCTGAAGAGTAACTTCTTTGACCTGCTCATGGGTACTACCCAAGTGCGGGAACTGATAGCCCAAGGCAAGAGCGCCGACGAAATCAAGGCCACCTGGGAAGCCGATGTCGAACTCTTCAAGGTCCAGCGCCGTCCCTATCTGCTCTATGAGGAGTAGTTTCTAGTCCCTAGTTTCTAGTCCCTAGTTTCTAGTCCCTAGTTTCTAGTCACCCAAATATCATCTGTTATCTAATGATAACTATTCACTGTTCACTATTAACTATTAACTAAAAATATGACTCCCTGGATTGTACTGGCCACGATTGTTGGCTACTTCATTCTCCTGTTTATCATCTCGTGGGCCGCGTCGCGCAAGAGCGACACCAATACCGCCTTGAGCGGCGGTCGTCAGGCCCCGTGGTTCATCGTCGCTATCGCCATGCTCGGCGCTCCCATCTCGGGCGTGACCTTTATCTCGGTGCCCGGCATGGTGGTGACCAAGGGCTTCAGCTACATGCAGATGGCCCTGGGCTTCATCGTGGGCTACTTTGTCATTGCCTATGTGCTCATCCCGCTGTTCTACAAGCGCAATCTGGTGAGCATCTACGGCTATCTGGAGCAACGCTTCGGCGGCAGCACCCATAAGAGCGGAGCGTGGTTCTTCTTCATCAGCAAGATGCTGGGCGCCGCCGTGCGCTTCTATGTCGTGTGCGTCACGCTCCAGTTGCTGGTGTTCTCACCGCTGCACATCCCCTTCATCGTCAATGTCATCGTCACCATTGCCTTGATTTTCCTCTACACCTTGCAGGGCGGTGTCAAGACCGTCATCTGGACCGACACGTTGAAGAGCTTCTGCCTCATCCTGTCGGTGGTGCTGAGCATCTACTTTGTGGCAAAGGGCCTGGGATATGATTTCGCCGGGTTGTGCAAGGCCGTTGCGGGCGACGAGACTTCCCGCATGTTCTACTTCGACAATCCCAAGGAGGGCACCTACTTCTGGAAGCAGTTCATCGCCGGCATCTTTATGGTTATCGCCACCACAGGTCTTGACCAGGACCTGATGCAGCGTAGCCTGGCGTGCAAGAACGCCAGCGAGTCGGCCAAGAACCTTATCGTGAGCGTCTTCCTGCAGGTCATCGTCATTGCCCTGTTCCTTGTGTTGGGTACCCTGCTCACCATGCATGTCAAGGCCCATGGCATCGCCATGCCCGAGAAGACGGATGAGTTGTTCGGTACGGTAGCCTTCAGCGAGGGCATGCCCGTGCTGCTGGGCGTGATATTCATCATCGGTCTGATTGCCGCGGCCTATTCGGCTGCCGGCTCGGCCTTGACGTCGCTCACCACGTCGTTCACTGTTGACATCCTCGACGCCGACAAGAAACAGGACGAGGCCGCCCTGGGCCGCACCCGTCGCCTGGTTCACGTCGCCATGGCCGCCGGCATGGGACTGGTCATCCTCATCTTCTATGCCATCAGCAACAGTGACGCCATCAGCGCTGTCTATACCCTTGCCAGCTACACCTACGGTCCCATTCTGGGTCTGTTCGCCTTTGGCATGATGTGCAAGAAACCCGTGCGCGACCGTTTGGTGCCTGTGGTCTGCATCGCAGCCCCGGTGATCAGCTTCTTTATCCAGATGTGGCTCAAGAACCAGTATGACTACACCCTGGGCTTCGAGTTGCTCCTGTTGAATGCCGCCTTAACCATGATAGGCCTTGCCCTGCTCATCAAGAAGGGGAGGTAGCTTTTAGCCTTTAGCCTTTAGCCTTTAGCCGTTAGCTGTTAGCTCCTAACTAGGGACTAAGGACTAACTAATTTCTAATTTCTAATTCCTAATTCCAGAAGTATGGCCCGCAACTTGATTAACCGGTATGTGTGGATGGTGGACACCATCAACCGCTATGGACGCATCACGCTCAAGGACCTGAACAAGGCCTGGCTGCGCAGTGGCATCAGCGAGGGCAAGCCGCTGGCGCGTCGCACGTTTTTCCACTACCGTGACGCCATCGAGGACATGTTCGACATCAACATCCAGTGCAACAAGTCCACCTTTGAGTACTATATCGCCGACTCGGGCAGCGAGAGCAATGCGCGGCTGCAGTCGTGGCTGGTGGACTCGGTGTCGATGAGCGGAATGCTGAGTGACGCCCGCGACATCAGCGGACGCATCATGCTCGAGAACGTGCCCTCGGCGCGCGAGCATCTGCCCGTCATTATCGATGCCCTCAAGCAGAACCGTCGCATCCGTTTCTCTTACAAGAGCTACACGCGCTCCTTGCCCACCGACGGCATCGTGCTTGAACCGTATTTCGTCAAGATTTTCAAGCAACTGTGGTATGTCATCGGCCTCAACGTCAAGGACGGTCTGGTCAAGACCTATTCCCTGGACCGCATGAAGAACTTGAACCTGCTGCAGGACACCTTTGTCATGCCCGCCGACTTCAATCCGTCGGAGTTCTTCAAGGACTGCTTCGGCATCATCACCAACCGTAACAGCCCCAAGCGCATCGTCCTGCGTGTCGAGCCTACCCAAGCGAAGTACTTACGTGCCCTGCCGTTGCATCCCTCACAGCAGGAGGAGATTCACGACCAATATTCCATCTTCTCCTACAAGATGCGTATCACCTACGACCTCAAGGAGGAAATCATGTCCCACGGCGCCAGCATCGAGGTGCTGGAACCCAAGGAACTGAAATTGCTTATCCGCACCGAACTCGAGAATGCATTGAAAAACTATCAATAAGTTTTGAACTGATTATGAAACGTCAATTGTTTATATTCTTGGCATTGTTGCCGCTGATGGTGGTGGCACAGGTGGGTGACCTGCCCCGCAGCACGCCTGCCGCCGAGGGCATCTCCACCCAGGCGGTCATCGACATGATGGACTCGCTGCTGGCATTGCCCGAGTGTGATATCCACCATGTGATGGTCGTGCGCCACGGCAAGGTGGTTGCCGAGGTGCATCCCGTGCCCTTCCGTGCCGAGGACAGCCACACGCTCTACTCGGCCAGCAAGACGTTCACCTCGCTCGCTGTGGGTATCGCCATCGACGAGAACCTGCTGCGCCTGGACGACCGCGTGATGACTTTCTTCCCCGACAAGCGCACCAACCGCGTGAGCGACAACATGGCGGCGATGACCGTGCGCGACCTGCTCATGATGGCCTCGGGCGTGGCCCCCGACTGGACCATGCGCAACAACAGCACCGATTGGGTCAAGGATTGGCTTGCCAAGCCCGTCGTTGACCAGCCGGGCAGCCGCTTCCAGTATGACTCGATGTGCACCTTTATGCTGTCGGCCATCGTGCAGCGCGTGACGGGCCAGACGATGCTGGAATACCTGCAGAAGAAACTTTTCGAGCCCATGCACATCACCGTGGCCGACTGGGAAGCCAGTCCCGACGGCATCAACACCGGCGGCTGGGGCTTACGTGTCCAGGCCGAGACGATGGCCAAATTGGGCCAGCTGCTGCTCAACGAGGGCCGATGGAACGGCGAGCAACTCGTCAGCGCCGACTACGTGAAAGCGGCATGTTCCCGCCTCATCGACGGCGGAGCCAAGGAGACTGTGCCGCCCACCGACGGCAATCAGGGCTACGGTTACCAGGTGTGGCAGAGCAAGTGGCCCGGCTCTTATCGTGCCGATGGTGCGATGGGTCAATATACCGTCGTCGTGCCCCAGGAGGACCTCGTCGTGGTCATTCTGGGCATGAAACTCTACGGCCACGCGGAGTTGGCATGCATCTGGAACCAGTTGATGCCGGGCATGAAGGCCGAGCCGCTCAAACCCGAGAAGAAACTGCAGGCCAAGTTGGACAAGTTGTGTGCTAGGGCGATGTTGCAGCTGCCAAAAGGCAAGAAAAAATCGGCTCATGCGGGACCAATCCTGAACATTGATTCCAACAGGCACGGTTTTCAATATTTGTCGATTCCAGGCAACGAATTGGTGAGAATTGACAATGTGAGCGGCAAGAAAGATATGTTTGACCTGGGTTACGGTGAGTGGCGCTATACCCCGATGAACGGCTATCCAGTCTATAGCATCAACGCCATCAACATGATGCGCGACCTCAAGGACGACTTCGTGGCGGCAGCGGCTTATGCCTGGACGTCGTCCTCGACGCTCGAGGTGCGCATTCACTATGTCAACTGGATTAGCGGAACGACCCTGGTATTTGATTTTGACAAGCACGAGGTGACCATGCGCGACACCTATCCCAATTCCAAACCCGAGACAGTACATTTTGTTGAGGCCAGATAATCATCATGATGCGTCACTTGTTGGTCATATTGCTTTTGGGCCTGAGCCTGGGCGTTAATGCCCAGGTGGGCGAACTGCCGCGTTCCACGCCCGAGGAACAGGGCGTGAGCGGCGAGTTGGTCAAGTCTTTTGTCAACTCATTGGCCCGCTTGCCCGATGTGGATGTGCACCACTTGATGATCCTGCGTCATGGCAAGGTCATCAGTGAGCACCATGCTGCTCCTTACCGGGCCACCGACCTGCATACGCTCTACAGCGCCAGCAAAACGGTCACTGGGCTGGCTGTGGGCCTCGCTGTTGATGACGGCTTGCTCACGGTCGATGACAAGGTCTCCAAGTACCTGCGGGACAAGATGCCCGCCACGTTGACGCCCGCCTTGGACAGACTGACGGTGCGCGACCTGCTCATCATGGCCTCGGGCCGCAAGGAGGATTTATCCATCTTTGCTGGCGACAAGGACTGGCTTTCCACGTGGTTTGCAGGTGATTTCCAAGGCGTCGGTAAGCGTTTTAACTATGACTCGATGTGTACCCATGCCCTGGCGACCATCGTCACCCGCGTCACCGGTAGGCCGATGCTGGATTATGTGCGCGAGCGCATTTTCACCCCCTTGCACATCACCCTTGCCGACTGGGAATTGGCTCCCGACAGTGTCGAGGCGGCAGGGTGGGGACTGCGTCTTCAAGCCGAGAGCGAGGCCAAGCTGGGGCTGCTCTTGCTCCATGAGGGCAAGTGGAACGGTCAGCAGTTGGTGAGCGAACAATGGATCAAGGATTTGTCCCAGAGTCACATCTCGACCGAGGAAGACTCCCCCCAGCAGCTATCCTGGACCCAGAAGCTGGTGAGGTGGCTGCGCTCGCTATGGCACTCGATACGTGCTTTGTTTACGGGCTACAACATCGACCACTATTTCTTGGGCTACGGCTACCAGACCAAGGCTATTGAGCACCCGCGTGCCGAGTCGTTCTTTGCCGCGGGCTACGGTGGGCAGCTCATCTATGTGGTGCCCAAGTTGGATCTCGTCATCGTCATCAATGGCCGTGCCGCCAACTACGGTGACGAACTCAACACGATTTACTATCAATTTATCGAGCCCCTGATTGAAGAGGACGTCATGAAAGCCGCCCCCCTCAATCTGGCCATCGAGATGCCCCGTGGTGAGGCGACCCACCCGCTTGAAAATCGGCTGTTGGGCCGCAACTACGGCTTTGAGGACGAGAACCTGCTGGGGCTGCGGAATATTCTCATTACCCGCTCAGGCAGTGACCTCATTTTCACCATGACCGACCAGCGCGGCCCCTTGCGTGCCATTGCCGCGTGTGGGCAGTGGCGCATGACTACCAGTGACGAGCGCCCCATCTACATCATGGAGAGCCATGAGCAACTGGTGGGCACCCAGCGGCCCTTCACGACCGTGGCAGCCTATGCCTGGCAGGGTGATACCCTGGTCATGCGCATGGACTGGCTGGATGGTGGCGACAACCGCCGCCTGAAAATCCACCCCGAGGACAATCACATCACGGTTATCGCCAACGACAACTTCGACCCCCTGATAACCGACACTATCATGGGGGTAGTTTCTAGTCCCTAGTTTCTAGTTTCTAGTCCCTAGTCCCTAGTTTCTAGAGGATCTAGATAATCTAGAAGATCTAGAAAATCTAGAATTTCTAATTCCTAATTTCTAATTCCTAATTAAAAAATGCGTGATATTACCGACATAGCTGACGTGAAACGCCGTTTTGTGGGCTACTTGACCCTTGAGAAGGGCATGAGCCAGAACACGGCTCTGGCCTACAGCGACGACGTGGACAAACTCACGCGCTATCTTGCCGATAGCGGTGTCGCCGTGGAGCGTGCCTCCACCGACGACCTGGAGCAATTTGTCTGCACGTTGAGCGACGTCGGCATTCAGCCGCGCTCCCAGGCGCGCATCATCAGCGGAGTGAAGCGGTTTTACAAGTTCCTGCGCATGGAGGGATACATGGATACTGACCCCACCGAGCTGTTGCCTGGCCCCCGCATAGGCCGCCACTTGCCCGAAGTGCTCACTGTTGCCGAGATTGACGCCATGATTGCCGCCATCGACATGTCCAAGCCCGAGGGTCAACGCAACCGGGCGATTATCGAGACGCTCTACGGTTGCGGCCTGCGTGTGAGCGAGCTGGTCACCCTCAAGATGTCGCAGCTCTATATCGATGAGCGTTACGTCATCATCCAGGGCAAGGGCAACAAGCAGCGCGTGGTGCCCCTCTCGCCCGTCGCCATCGAACAAATCAACCTGTATCTCGAGCAGACGCGCTCCCGTCAGGTCGTGCAGCGGGGCAGCGAGGATATCTTGTTCCTGAACCGCCGTGGTGCGATGCTCACGCGCCAGATGATTTTCCACATTGTCAAACAACTGTGTGAACTGGCTGGTATCCGCAAGGTCATCAGCCCCCACACCCTGCGTCACAGCTTCGCCACCCACCTGCTCGAGGGAGGCGCCAACCTGCGTGCCATCCAGCAGATGCTGGGCCACGAGAGCATCACGACCACCGAGATCTACGTCCACATCGACCGCTCCCGCCTGCGCGACGAAATCCTTGCCCACCACCCCCGCAACCACCCAGCCTAGCCCAAAACTTATTGTTGTAGAACCCTCAGAGCGTCTGCCAGCTAACGTCTAACTGTCGTAGCTCAGGACATCGTTGACACTTTTGTCCTTCCTTAGAAGGGTGTTTTGATGTTCCTTAGAACTACTGTTAATAATAAGTTTGGACCCCCTAG